>NZ_JBQQBV010000015.1:0-186813 GCF_052246355.1 Streptomyces sp. 3N207
CCCGTAACATGGCCCTCGTCGCCGGTGACGGCGACAGGGAGGAAGCCGGTGCGAATCCGGCGCGGTCCCGCCACTGTGAGCCCGGCCACCAGCACGCACGGCCGGGTGAGCCAGGAACTCCCTTCCCCGAGCTCTCGGATCCTCCCCCGGCCTTCGGCCGGGAGGTGCCCCGGGAGCAGGGGAGACCCACCCAACACCACCCGGGGCGCGGACACCCCGAGGAAGGGCTACCGCAGCATGCCGATCCTGCTCCTGTCGACCTCCGACACGGACCTCCTCAGCGCCCGCGCGGCGAACGCGACCGCAACCGCGACCGCGACCGCCACCTCGACGTCGAACGCGACCGCGACCGCAGCCCCAGCGCAGAGCGACAGCTCCGCCCCCCTCGCCTACCGCTACGCCAACCCGAGCCGGCTGTCCGAGGACACCCTCGCCGAAGAACTCGACGCCCTCCTCGAGGGCGTCGACCTCGTCGTCGTACGCCTCCTCGGCGGCCTCCGCGCCTGGGAACCCGGCATCGAGGCGCTCCGCGCGACCAGCCTCCCGCTCGTCGTCCTGACCGGCGAACAGGCACCGGACGCCCAGCTGATGGCCGCGTCCACGGTGCCGATCGGCGTGGCGGCCGAAGCCCACGCCTACCTGGCGCACGGCGGCCCCGCGAACCTCGTCCAGCTGGCCCGTTTCCTCTCCGACACGGTGCTGCTCACGGGGCACGGCTTCGAGCCCCCGGCCCCGGCCCCGTCCTGGGGCCATCTGGACCGCGAGCCCGCATCGCAGCGCCCCGCGGCGGAAGATGCCCCCACCATCGCCGTCCTCTACTACCGCGCGCACCACATGAGCGGCAACACCGCGTTCGCCGCGGCGCTCTGCGACGCCGTCGAGGCGGCGGGCGGCAAGGCGCTGCCCCTCTATGTGGCCTCGCTCCGCGCGCCCGAACCCGAGCTCATCGAGGAACTCCGCGCCGCCGACGTCATCGTGACCACGGTGCTGGCGGCGGGCGGGGCCGGCGGCGCCAAGCCGGCCGACGCGGGCGCGGGCGGCGACGACGAGGCGTGGGACGCGGGCGCGCTCACCACCCTGGACGTACCGATCATCCAGGCGCTGTGCCTCACCGCGCCCCGCTCCGACTGGGAGCAGAACGACGAGGGCGTCTCCCCTTTGGACGCGGCGAGTCAGATCGCCGTACCGGAGTTCGACGGCCGCCTCATCACCGTCCCGTTCTCCTTCAAGGAGATCGACGCGGACGGCCTGCCGTCCTATGTGGCCGACCCGGAGCGCGCATCCCGTGTCGCGGGCATCGCCGTACGGCACGCACGGCTGCGCCACATCCCGGCGGCGGACAAGCGGCTGGCGCTCGTACTGTCGGCGTACCCGACCAAGCACTCCCGGATCGGCAACGCGGTCGGACTCGACACCCCGGCCAGCGCGGTGGCGCTGCTGCACCGCCTTCAGGCGGAGGGCTACGACTTCGGCGACACCCCCATCCCGGGCGTCACCACCCAAGGCGGTGACCATCCCGGCGACCCCCTCATCCGCGCCCTCATCGACGCCGGTGGCCACGACCAGAACTGGCTCACCGAGGAGCAGCTGGCAAAAAACCCGGTCCGCATCCCGGCGGCCGACTACCGCCGCTGGTACGCAACCCTCCCGCAGGAGCTCCGTGACGCGGTGGAGGAGCACTGGGGCCCGCCGCCGGGCGAGATGTTCGTGGACCGTACGCACAATCCGGACGGCGACATCGTCCTGGCGGCGCTGCGCCACGGCAACCTGCTCGTCCTCATCCAGCCGCCCCGCGGCTTCGGCGAGAACCCGATCGCCATCTACCACGACCCGGATCTGCCGCCGTCCCACCACTACTTGGCGGCCTACCGCTGGATCGCGGCGCCCCAGGCCGAGGGGGGCTTCGGCGCGGACGCGATGATCCATCTGGGCAAGCACGGCAATCTGGAGTGGCTGCCCGGCAAGAACGCGGGGCTGTCGGCGGCGTGTGCGCCGGACGCCGCGCTGGGTGATCTGCCTCTCGTCTATCCGTTCCTGGTCAACGACCCGGGCGAGGGCACCCAGGCCAAGCGCCGGGTGCACGCCACGCTCGTCGACCATCTGGTGCCACCGATGGCCCGCGCCGACTCCTACGGCGACATCGCCCGCCTCGAACAACTCCTGGACGAGTACGCGCAGATCAGCTCCATGGACCCGGCCAAGCTGCCGGCGATCCGCGCCCAGATCTGGACGCTGATCCAGGCGGCCCGGCTCGACCACGACCTCGGTCTGGAGCAGCGTCCGGACGACGACGGTTTCGACGACTTCCTGCTGCACGTCGACGGCTGGCTGTGCGAGGTGAAGGACGCGCAGATCCGCGACGGCCTGCACGTTCTGGGTACGGCCCCGGCCGGCGAGGACCGCGTCAACCTGGTCCTCGCCATCCTGCGCGCACGCCAGATCTGGGGCGGCAGCAGCACTCTGCCGGGCCTGCGCGAGGCCCTCGGTCTGGACGAGTCGGCGGCCACCCGTACCACTGCCGACGAGGCGGAGGCGAAGGCCCGTGCGCTGGTCGAGGCGATGGAGGCGGCGGACTGGGACCGGCAGGCGGCCCCCCGTGTCGCCGCGGGCCACCCGTCCCAGGTGGCCGACATCCTCGACTTCGCGGCCCGGGAGGTCGTCCCGCGCCTGGCGGCCACCACCGCCGAACTGGACCACACCGTCCACGCGCTGAACGGCGGCTTCGTACCGGCAGGGCCGTCCGGGTCGCCGCTCCGCGGTCTGGTCAACGTCCTGCCGACGGGGCGCAACTTCTACTCCGTCGACCCCAAGGCCGTCCCCTCCCGCCTCGCGTGGGAGACGGGACAGGCCCTCGCCGACTCCCTCCTGGAGCGCTACCGCACCGACAACGGAGCCTGGCCCACCTCCGTCGGCCTCTCCCTGTGGGGCACCAGCGCCATGCGCACCGCGGGCGACGACATCGCGGAGGCCCTGGCGCTGCTCGGCGTCCGCCCGGTGTGGGACGACGCATCGCGCCGTGTGACGGGCCTGGAGCCGATCCCGTACGAGGAGCTGGGCCGTCCGCGGATCGACGTCACCCTCCGCATCTCCGGCTTCTTCCGTGACGCGTTCCCGCACGCGGTGGCGCTGCTGGACGACGCTGTGCGGCTGGCGGCGTCCCTGGAGGAGCCGGACGACCGCAACCACGTACGCGCCCACACCCAGCAGGACCTGCGCGAACACGGCGACGAACGGCGAGCCACCACCCGTATCTTCGGCTCCCGCCCCGGCACCTACGGTGCGGGCCTCCTCCAGCTGATCGACTCCCGCGACTGGCGCACCGATGCGGACCTGGCCGAGGTCTACACCGTCTGGGGCGGCTACGCCTACGGCCGCGACCTCGACGGCCGCCCGGCGCGCGGCGAGATGGAGACGGCGTACAAGCGCATTGCCGTGGCCGCCAAGAACACCGACACCCGCGAACACGACATCGCGGACTCCGACGACTACTTCCAGTACCACGGCGGCATGGTCGCCACCGTGCGTGCGCTGCGCGGCACCGCGCCCGAGGCGTACATCGGCGACTCCACCCGGCCCGAGACGGTGCGCACCCGCAGCCTCGTGGAAGAGACCTCCCGCGTCTTCCGCGCCCGCGTCGTCAACCCCAAGTGGATCGAGGCGATGCGCCGCCACGGCTACAAGGGAGCCTTCGAGCTGGCCGCCACCGTCGACTACCTCTTCGGCTACGACGCCACCACCGGAGTGGTGGCCGACTGGATGTACGACAAGCTCACCGAGACGTACGTCCTGGACGAGACCAACCGCGCCTTCCTCCAGGAGTCCAACCCCTGGGCCCTGCACGGCATCGCCGAGCGCCTGCTGGAGGCCGAGTCCCGCGGCATGTGGTCCAAGCCCGACCCGGCCACGCTCGACGCGCTGCGCCAGATCTATCTGGAGACGGAAGGCGAACTGGAAAGCGACGAGTAACCGCGGAATATCGCCGACGCCATGACGAGCGTCCACCCCTGAAGTGCGAAGGCCGCGATCCGTTCCATGCCGCCCAGCCCGATCCCGGGATCGAGCTGGGCGAAGAACATCCACGCCGCGAGCAGCGCGGCGGCGGCGAAGGCGAAGGTAATGTGCCGCAACTTGCCGAACAGGGAGTTTTTCGGCATGAATCCGGTGCAGAGGAGTCCGATATTGCCCACCCCCATGATGAGGAATGCGCCCAATACATGAAGGTCCTCGTCGACGTCCGCGGGAACAAAGCCCACCAGGCACCATGCGGCGGCGTTGATGAGAAACAGAATGCGTGCGGTGCGCGACATCCGGCTCCGGCCCCAGCACACCCTGGTCAGCAGTGCGCCGACCAGGAGCAGTACGCCCTGGACGACGAAGGATACGTTCATGGCGTCGTGCAGCGGCGAGCACACGTAGCGGGGACGTGAGACGTCCCAGGTCCGGCAGTGGACGTTGCCCAGGTCGCTGATGTTGTAGCTCTTCCAGCTGTAGGGCGTGCGCCAGGCGGATTCCACGACCAGTTGCACGACGAGGAACTGCACGGCATTGAGAACCCATGCCGCGGCACCGATTCTGGCCGCCACCGAAGTGCGGTCCATTGCGTGTGTCCTTGTTGTCAGCTTCGATTTCACGATCACCCGCACAACGTCGCAGCCGACGGCGCCCGAGCGCATCGCTGTGCCGAGCGGTTTGCGAACCGCCTTTTTCCGGGAGGCCGTTCTGGCTCCTTCGGGGGAGGTGCCCCGCACAGCCCGACGGTACTGTTCCGGCCGTGGGCAAACTGATTCGGCCGCTCTTCGGCGCAGCCACATACCGGGGCTGGATATACGCACTTCTCGGCGCTGCCATGAGCCTGCCGCCGTTGACGCTGGCGCTCTTCGCGACGCCTCGCCAATGGCCGCTGCCGCTCCGCCTCGTGGGGTTCACCCTCGCGCTGGCCGTGCTGGTGGTGGCCCTGGGCTCCCCTCAGGCGGCGCGCCGGGGCTGCGTACGGCTGGCCAACCGGTTGCTGGGCACCGATCTTCCCGCGCCGCCGGAGGCACCGGCGTCCCGCTGGGCCGACCGGTTCCGCACAGCGGGATGCCTGGCGGTGCACATGGCTCTCGGCGGAGCCGTGGTCACGGTGACGGGCCTTGCGGTGTTCACGGCCGTCGTGTTCCTCGCGGTCTGGCTGGGTGGCGGTGGCCCGTTGGCGGCCTTCGGGGCGGCCGTGCAGGTGGAGCCGGGCCCGCGGGGACTGTGGGCACCGGCCGCGTTCGCCGGGTGCCTGGCGCTGGCGGGGTACATCACCGCAGGCGGCACGGTGGTGCTGCGGCTGCTCGCGCCGGTCTTCCTCGGTCTGCGGCCCGCCGATCGGCTGGCCGCCGCCGAACGGCAGATGCACGCGCTGGCTCAACGCAACCGGCTCGCCCAGGAGTTGCACGATTCGATCGGGCACACCCTGACGGCCTCCACCATCCAGGCCGCCGTCGCAGGGGAGCTCATGGACAGTGATCCGGAGGCGGCCCGACGGGCCCTCAACAGCATCGAGGAGACCTCCCGTGCCGCCATGGACGACCTTGACCAGGTGCTCGGTGCCCTGCGCGAGCACCGGCCGACGACGGCCCCGCAGCGCACGCTCGCCGATCTCGGCCCGTTGACCGAGCGGGTCAGTCAGGCGGGTGCCGGGCTCAGCGTGGAGACTCACGGGGATCTGACCCAGGTCCCGGCCACCGTCTCACGAGAGGCGTACCGGCTCGTCCAGGAAGGTCTCACCAACGCGTTGCGGCACGGCAGAAAGACCGGGATCGGCTTGCGGGTCGCCGCGCTGGACGGCCGGCTGGAGGTGGAGGTCACCAACCCGGTGGACGACACGGTGCGCTTCCGGCCCCATAGGCAGCAGCACGGGCACGGGCTGACGGGGATCGCCGAGCGGGTGCGGTTGCTGGGCGGCGAGGTGTCCGCCGGCCGCATGGACGGCGAAGGCCACCCGCACTGGCGGCTGGCTGCGCGGATACCACTACGGTCGGCGCCATGACCGCCGACAGCGCGCCGAGCCAAGCCCCAGCGCCGGGCCGGGCCCCGACCCCGCCGTCCGAGCAGCGGGTGACCGTCCTCATCGTCGACGACGACGAACTCACGCGCACCGGGCTGCGGGCCCTGCTGACGGCCAAACCCGATCTGGAGGTGGTCGGCGAGGCCGCGGACGGAGCCGAGGTGTTTCCGATGGTCACGCGGCTGCGCCCCGATGTGGTCCTGATGGATGTGCGCATGCCGGAGGTGGACGGTATCGAGGCGACGCGTCGGCTGCGGACCGCGTTGTCCGACCCGCCGAAGGTCATCGTGATCACCACGTTCGAGAACGACGAGTACGTCTACGACGCACTGCACATCGGCGCCAGCGGCTTCATCCGCAAACGAGCACCGGCACAGCAGATCGCCCACGCCATCCGGCTGGTGGCCACCGGGGACTCCGTGCTCTTCCCGGACACCGTCCGCAGGCTCGCCGTCGGCCGGGCCGTACGGCGGGACGCCGCCGACAGGACGGGTGCGCTCACCCCGCGCGAGACGGAGATCCTGCGGCTCATGGCGGAAGGGCTGTCCAACCAGCAGACGGCCGGTCGGCTTCGGGTGAGCCTGGAGACCGTCAAGACGCATGTGGGCAACGTGCTGACCAAGCTGGGCGCCAACAACCGCACCCAGGCGGTCATCCTGGCCTACGAGGCCGGTCTGATCGACTCCGGCGGGCCCGAACGCTAGCCCAGGGCAGTATTCGCCAAGTTCCCTCCCTGATAAGGGAGTTACTGCCGTGAAAGGCGTGCGCGGAAGGGGTGGCAGGGGCATACTCTCCGGCCATGAAACGGAAACTGGGGCTCAAGACCGCCACCGCGCTGGCGGCTGCCTTCGCATGCATATGGATGGTGGCCGGGCCGGCCCCGGCCGAGGAGACGCCCTCCGAGGATGCGTGCAAGACGACGGACAACACCATGCCGTCAGGGGACTGCGGGAAATTCCGCCAGGTGTTCGCGGAGAACTTCAGCGGCGACACCGTGCCGGTCGGCTCGTTCTCCGACTGCGACCACAACGTCGACACCGCCGACGCCTACTGCGGCGGCCTCAGCGGCGAGTACCGCGCCAACTGGTGGGCGTACCCGACCGGCTGGTACGACACCGCCCACCCGAACAACCACAGCAACGGCAACGACCGCAAAATGGGCGGCGAGTACCGCGCCGACAAGACGGTGTCCGTCTCCCCCTCCGGCTACGACGGCACCGGCACCATGAAGGTCGACATGTACCGGCCGCAGACCGGCGACGACAACTACGTGGGCACCGTCGTGCCCCGCAAGTGCATGGACCGCGCTTACGGGAAGTACACCGAGCGGTTCAAGGTGACCCGCATGGACCCGGGCTTCAAGGCGGCGCACCTCTTCTACGAGGATCCGCACGAGATGGACTTCCCCGAGGCCGGCGGCAACTTCAACGACGACAAGATCTCCGCCTTCACCCACCCGAGCGAGGAGAACGTCGACACCGGCGCCTCCTGGACCACTCCGCACACCACGTCGATCGAGTGGACGCCGGGCAAGGTGAAGTACTTCCTGGACGGCAAGCTGGTGAAGACCGCCACCCGCGACATCTCCTCCTCCCCGATGGACTGGGCCCTCCAGAACGAATCGGCCCTCTCCGGTGCCTACGCGGCCCGGGGCGCCCACGCGGCGATCGAAACCACTTGGGTGACCTGCTACTCGTACAAGTCCTGACCCCTGATCCCTGACGTGGCCCATGGGTGCGCCGGGGACGGAGCGGAGCTACTCGCCGACCAGCTCCAGAACCGCCCCGGTCGACCAGTGCCCCTCCGCCCCCGGCGCCCCGGAGAGATACCGGGCCACTGTCTCCGCAGTCCGACCACCCGCCTGCAACAGCCCGGAGGCCAGATACCGGACGTACGCCGCCGCCGGAGCCACGTACGGCACCTCCCCCAGCCTCCACGGGGCGGTGAACGTCAGTACCGGGTGCTCCGCCAGCTCCCCGGCGTACACCAGCGTCTCGTACCGCCCCTCGCCGAGCGACACCCTCCCGTGCGTCAGTACGCCGGACAGCTCCAGCTCGGCGCCCGGCTCCCGGTACATCTCCTGCGCCGCGATGTCGGAGAACTGTCCCGGCGTCACCAGATGCGCCACCGCGAAGGTGCGCCCCTCGGCAGCCGGGTCGTAGAACGCCCGTCCGCCGCCCCACACCGGTGACGTCGTCGCGAAGTACACGGCGCCGGGCAACTCGACCGGCACCGACTCCGTCGGCATCGTCCGGTCCCGGCACCCCGGATACCACCGCTCGGCGCCCCGGGGCCGCCCCCCACAGATGTAGGCCCGCAACCGCTCCCGGTGCATGTTGGACCCATAGGCGGCATACCACACCTGCTGCGGTTGCCCTGCCCGAGCCGCTGTCCGCCGCACCACCTGCACTGCATCCACCTCCGCACCGTCATGCGCTTTCCGTGCAATTTCTGCCGTCCGTGCGCCCTGCCGTGGTCGTTGCTGACCGTTCTATGATCGCTACTCCGTGTACGAGGGGGCGTGGTATGGCGGTTGGTGGATCGGCGTCGCGGCGGGCGCAGGAGGCGCGGCGGCAGGAACGGCTGCTGCGGGAGCAGTGGCAGGCGGCCCGACAGCAGGCACGTCGCTGGGAGGCGGCCAGCGAGGGCGAACGGCGCGTTGCCGCACAGCTGTTGATCCTTACAGCGCGGGGGTGGCGGCTGCTGGTGGACCGCAGATGGCCGGGGACGCGTGCCGCCAACGTGGACATGCTGATGATCGGTCCCGGCGGCGTATTCGTCCTCGACGTGAAGAACTGGCGTTTCGCGCCGGAGACCGCGAACGGCAAGCTGAGCGCGGCCGGTGAGCCGCGCGACGAGCACGTCACCAAGCTGCTGGCGGTGACGAAGGCCGCCGAGGGCGCTGTGGCGTCGCTGGGAATGTCCCCGGTGGCGGTCCAGCCCCTCATGGTCTTCGCGGGCCACGGGGTCGACACCGAGCTGGGCCGGGTCCGGCTGCTGGGGGAGCGCGAGGTCGGCCGGGCGCTGCTGTCGGAACGCCGCCGACTGCGCCCCGAGTCGGTGCGCGCCATCGCCGATCACCTGGATCGGGTCTTCCCGGAGTACGAGGGCTCGTCCGTCGTACAGGGCACACCGGACGCACGGGGTGCACAGGGCGCACGCGATGCACAGGGCGCACGCGATGCACGGGGTATACCGCCTGCCCAGCACGGACCGGCCGCCGCGCCGACTGCCGCCGCGTCCGCCGCCGCGTCCGCCGCCGATCCACCGTCCGACGGGCTCTTCGATCTCGACGGTCTTCGCGAGGCCGCTCTCGAAGAAGCACTGCGGGCCCCGATCGAGCAGTGGATGACGTTCCTCCACCCCGACCAGGTCGCCCTGGTGCGGCGCAACTGGGCGGGCCCGGCCCGGATCAGCGGCCCGGCCGGCACCGGCAAGACCGTCGTCGGCCTGCACCGCACGGCGCGGCTCGCCCAGCGGACCACCGGCCGGGTGCTGTACGTCACGTTCGCCAACAACCTCCCGCGGGTGCAGTCGACGTTCCTCAGGACCATGTCCCCGGCGGTGGCCGACAGGGTCGACTTCCGCAGCCTGCACTCCTTCGCACAGGAGTTCCTGCACGAGTGCGGCGTTCCCGTCCGGCTGCACGGGGACAAGGCCGAGACCGCCTTCAGCCTCGCCTGGACCCGGGTCGGACGCGACAGCTGTCTTGCCGAGATCGACCCGGCCCCGCGCTACTGGCGGGAGGAGATCGACCACGTCATCAAGGGCCGCGGCATCACCTCCTTCGAGGAGTACGCCACCGTGCCCCGTCGCCGCCGCCGCGCCGGCCTGCGCCGGGCACACCGGCAGGCCGTATGGCAGCTGTACGAGGCGTACGAGTCGCTGCTCGCCGAGCGCAAAGTGCACGACTTCAACGACGTGCTCTCCCTCGCCCTGGCGGAGGCCCGCCGCCGCGCGGGACAGCACCCGTACGCGGCCGTGGTCGTGGACGAGGTGCAGGACCTGACGCTGGTCGGCGTGCGGCTGCTGCACACCCTCATCGGCGACGTCCCCAACGGACTGCTGCTGGTCGGCGACGGCCAACAGGCCGTCTACCCGGGCGGGTTCCGGCTGACCGACGCCGGCATCGACATCCGCGGCGACCGCGGTCAGGTACTGCGCACCAACTACCGCAACAGCAAAGAGATTCTGGAGGCGGCGCTGACGGTCGTCGCCGAGGACACCTTCGAGGACATCGACGGACTGCGCACCCCGGGCCGCCGCGACGTCGACCTGACGTACCACGACGGACAGGTGATCCGCGTCTGCGAACCGACCCCGGCGGAACACGACCGGGCCCTCCTGGAGGCCCTGCGCACCCTGCCCCCGTCCTCCCGTGCCGATGCCGCGATCCTCTGTCCCTCCATCCGCGCCATCGGCCACTACCAGCGGCTCCTCGAACGCGCGGGCATCCCGGTCTGCCTGCTGGAGCAGTACGACGGCCGCACCGTCGACGCCGTGAAGCTCGGCAGCTACCTTCGGGCCAAGGGCCTCGAATTCAAGAGCGTCTACCTGCCCGAGCACGACGCAGCGCTCACCCGGCCCCCCGCCACGGCCACAGCCCCGCCCTCGTCCGAGACGGCGGACGAACGCAACGAACTTGCCCGCAGCCAGCTCTTCGTCGCCATGACCCGCGCCCGCGACCTGCTGTGGCTGGGCAGCGTACGCAGGTAGCCCGGCGAGGCCCGGCGCCCTGCTCGGACGTCAGGTGGCATGACGTCAGGGGCCGTTGAAGTCAGGGGCCGTGCAGTTCGGTCTCCCATGCCTGGAACGGCGGCTCGATCCGGTAGCCGGGGTCGCAGAAGCCACGGATCCACTGGGCGGCGCGGTACTGGGCCTCTCCGTCGTTCAGCACTTGTCCGCTCTCGTCGACCTGCAGCACATTGGCGTAGATCGCGAAGACCGTCTCCAGCGGAGAGCCGAACCGGAAGAGCGCCGGCCGGTAGTCGATGCCGTCGAGCAGCTCGACATCAACGGTCCCGTTCGCCAGATAGAAGGCGAAGAACCGAAGCGATGCGCGTACGTCGACAGGAAGATGTCCCACAGCCCCATCATGCCTGCCCGCGCACAGCACCCCGGCGCTCCCCACCTCCCTCCGCCGATCTTCGGTGCCGGCTCCGACTTTCGTAGGGGAGCGGCGTCGCACGACGACGGATTCGCCGCGGCACACCGCATTCCAGCATCGGGGCGATGAAGCACTTGACCGCGTTGTGCCGCATGACCACACCACATGGCACGACGGCAGCACCTGTCTTCCCTCATGGCCGGGCCGGGGCCAGGTCCGGGGCCGGGGCCGCCTGGTGACCGCCCTGCTCGACGCCCTCGGCCAGGCGCCCCCGGCAGCCGCGTACGCGTTGCTGGCGACGGCCGTACTCGCCGAATCCGTGCTGTTGGTGGGCGCTTTCGTACCGACCCTCACCCTGCTTCTCACGGCCGGGGCGCTGGCCCGTACCGAGCAGCTCGGCCTTCTTACGGTGATCGCGGTCGCCGCGTGCGCCGCGATGGTGGGCGACTTCCTCGCGCACCGCACCGGCTGCCTGCTCGGCGACCGGCTGCGCACCTCACGGCTCGCCCGCCGGATCCCCGCCGGTGCATGGCGACGGGCCGAGGCGCTGATGGCCGGGCACGGCGGCCGGGCCGTGTTCTGTTCGCGGTTCGTTCCCGTGCTGCGCACCCTCACCCCGCACGTTGCGGGAGCCACCCGCGTGCCGTACCAGCGCATCGCCCCCTACAGCGCCGTGGCCACCCCGCTGTGGGCCGCCGCCGAGGCCGGAGCGGGATTCACGGCCGCTTCCGCCCAGCGAGCCCTCACCCTGGCGGGCCCCGCCCTCACTGCCGTCCTCGCGACAGCGCTGGCCGCGATCGTCCTCGTTCGGGCAGTCAGCCGCCTGCGCCTCCGCCGCCACCGTGCAATCATCCCCACCATGCTGGAGATCCCCGGATACGCACACGGCCCCCTCGTGGAAGGCAGCGCGTACCTGGACCAACCCCTGTTCTGGCCGGTGCACCTCGGTTCGTGTCTGCGCGGCGAAGAGGCACAGAGAGCCGCGTTCGGGGCCGACTGGGACGCTGCCATGGATCTGTACCGCGCGCTCTCCGCCGCGCACGAGTGGCCCGTGTTCGAGGTGACTCTCCGTTCCGGCCACACCCTCTACATCGTCTACCGCAACCTCGACGGGGACCCCGGGGTGGACTACCTGATCAACCACCCGACCTGGTCCACAGCGGAAACCCTCGCCGTGGACGACGGCCACTTCATGGGCCCCGGCATGGCCTGGCACGAGCTCCTGAACACAGCTGCCCAGCCGACGCCGGACGGCGAAACCCACATCAGCGCCCGCCTGCTGCTGCTCTTCCCCACACTCGGCGACACGCAGCTCTCCGACGACGCGGTCGCTACTCTCACCACCGCCCTTGCCGCTCGTACGCAGATCGAAGAACCCGCCGAAGTAGCGAAGATGCTCCTCTCCGCCCAGGGCCAATGGGAGCCCGCCGACTGGCACTCGGCAGCCGGCTCATGGATCAACGACGGCAGGCATTCCCACCGCAACCCTCACAACGCCTTCGCGCTGCCCGCCGAACGTCTGCGAGAGATCAGCGCCGCACTCAACGACGACAAAAGCCCGACCGCCGCCCCAACGCGTGCGGGAAGCGCTCGAGGAACCGGGGGCTGAACTCGGGCCAGTCCCTTGGGGTCGAACTGGTTGCCTTCCCGGCAGGCCAGCCGGTTAGGGTGGACGAAGTCGCCTGCTCCGCATGCCGGTTCGCTCGCCGCGAGACTGCCTTACGGCACTGCGATACGGACGACGTTGACCACGTGGCAGTGGGCGGCGCGACCGATGAAGGGGGAACGGCGGTCGGGCGGGGAGGCGTGACACCCACGGTCGGACCGCTGTGCTACACGAGAGGTGTTGACATGCGAAACACGCTTCGGCGGACCGGGGGAGTACTGGCGGCGACGGTGATGGGCGGTGCCCTGCTCGCCCTTGCCCCATCGGCTCAGGCCGCGTCGTACAGCGCTCCGGTCGGCGCCTCCGCGGAGGGGCCCAGGTGCACGCTGGTCCGTCATGACGCGGTCAACTACGAGGTCAGGAACGAATCGTCCGAGCCCTCGCTCTGCGAGGTCCAGCGGCTCGACGGCTCGCCGAGCCACAGGCTCTGCGTAGCACCTCACAGCGCCGTTCCGCAGACCGGGCTCTCCAGCATGAACCCCGAAACCTACGCCGTGTACGTCGGCACCTGCCGCCCGTAAGCCACCGGATCGCACGAAGCCTGTCGGCTGCCCGCCGACGGCACGGCCGCGCACTCTTGGCCCGTGATCTACGGTGGGGTGTCAAGTGACGTTGTGGGTACGGGTGTTCCGTGGCGGAGGACTGGACGGGGGCTGTAGTGCGAACCGGGTTTGTCGACCGCGTAGAGCACATGGACGAGTTGCACTCGCTGCTGGCGGACGTGGCCGAGAGGCGTGGCGGCCGGGCGATCGTGATCGACGGCGTCTCGGGCATGGGCAAGTCGGCGCTGCTGCGGGCATTCGAGACGGAGGTCCCCGCATCCCGCGAGCGGGGCGCCTGCCGGGTTGTGTCCGCGCGGTGTCAGCCGTCGATCGGGTCGGGGCTGCACTACGGGGCAATCGTCGAGCTTCTCCTGCAGTTGGCCGAGGACCAGGAGGTCAAGCAGCCAGGTGTCTTTCGTAGGCTGCTGAGCTTCACAGGGCAGGGCGTCGTCCGTTCTGCGCCGGAGGTGCTCACCGCGCTGGTCCCCGGATTAGGTGCGCTGTTCAGCTTGGGCAAGGAGGTCGCGGAAGCATCGCTGGCCTCGGGATCGATGCCGTTCGACAGCCTGCTGCCGTTCCAGCAAGGAGCAGCCACACAGATCGTGGATGCTCTGCTGGACCTCGTTCGGCAGGGCCCGCCCACTGTCGTGCTCATCGACGACGTTCAGTACGGCGATCCCAGCAGTTTGCTGGTCCTCGACCGTTTGCTGCGACGGCTGCCCGGCGAGCCGCTCGGCGTGGTGCTCAGCCATACAACGGACGGAGCGTACGCCGACGGTCCGGGCGCCATGGTCGAGGATCTGCTGCACGACTGGGCGAAGGACGGACTCCTGCGAAGGAGGGTGCTGGACGGTCTGCCGCGTGAGGCGGTCGCCGAGTTGGTGCGCTCCCGGCACCCGGACGCTCCGCCGGCTCTGTCGGAGCAGTTGGTCCGGCTCACGGCCGGCCACGCCGTCTTCGTCGCCCTGTGCCTGGAGGAGTGGAGTCCGAACGCCGGGCCCCGGGTGCAGCTGCCCCGCAGCTTGTCGCGCGTGGTGGAGGACCGTCTCCGGCTGCTCACCGAGTTCGACCGCGAATTGCTGATGATCGGGGCGACCCAGAGCGAGACGTTCCTGTCGCGTACGGTTGCCGAAGCCCGGGGAGCGCCGCACGACGAAGTGATGGAGCGGCTACGGCTGATCGCCGCTCAGCACCGGCTGATCGTGCAGACGGAGCCTCCTCGATGGGCGCGGTTGGACGCCTCCGACTGCTACCGGTTCGAGCATGGCGCCCTTTGGGGCGTGGTGTACGACCAGCAGACTCCTCAGCAGAAGCGATCCCGGCACGCCCGGATCGCGACGGCCCTCACGTCCGGCCCGCTGGACGGCATGCCGCTGGAACGTCGACTGGAGATTGCCCGCCACCTGCGTAGCGGTGGCGCCGAGTGCTTGCGCGCCTCCGCAGAGGTCCACTACGGGCTGGCGCGGGACGCCGCGATGGAAGGGCTGTCCTTCGCCGAGGCGGAGCGGCACTGTGAAGAGGTGATCAGGGCCGTCCGTGATCTGCCGGAGCAAGCGGAGAGCCGGGACCGGTGGCTGGTTCGGGCCGTGGAACTGCTGCTGTCACTGACCGAGGTGCGCTGGCGCGGCCAGCACCAGCCGACCGGCGGACCGGATATCGACGCGCTCGCTGCCGAGGCCGAGGGAGCAGCCAGGCGCTGCGGCAACCCGGAACTGGCGATCCGTACGACGCTGCTGCGCGGCAAGACCCTGCTCGCGACCCAGGGTCTGGTGCCGTCCCTGGACAAGCTCCGCGCGGCTGTCGAGCTGGCCGAGGAGCACGGCGATCCCGTCCCGCTCTTCGTGGCCCGCGTCGAATACGGACGGCAGGTGTCCAAGCGACGGTTGGCCGACGGTCTGGCACAACTGCGGGAGGCGGAGCGCATGTACGCCTCCGATCCGCGCCTCGGCGGCACCGGCGACCCGGTTCTTCAGCATGCCCGCAACCTGGGGGAGATGCAGCTCGGGATCACCCTCTTCGACAGCGGGCACCTCAGCGAGGCGCTGAGCCGGGTGATCCGCTGTGTCCATCGGCTGCGTAACGAGCCGCTGAAGGCCGAGCTGCCCATCGCGCTCAACTATCTGGCACAGGTGCACGCGGGTCTCGGCGGCTACGGGGAAGCCGAGGAGGCCCTGCGCGAGGCTCTCGACCACGAGGCCGGCCGCGGAGGCGACAGCGGCTGGCACGCCTACAACAAGGCGCTGCTCGCCCACCTTCTCGTCCAGCAGCCGCTGCGGCGTGACCAGGCTCTTGAGCTGATCGCCGACGCCTGGGCGGAGACGGAGCGGACCTGGCTGGCCAACCTCGTTCCCATCGTCCGCAATCTGTACGCCGAAGTCCTGCTGGTCGCTGCTGACGGACCCGGGGAACTCCTTGACCAGGCCGACCGTCTGGCGGTAGCCACCTGCGTCGAGACCCGGCGCAGTGGCATGATCCGCAGCGAGATCGCCGCGCACTCCCTGCGTAGCCGCATCCTGCTGCGGCAGGGCAACACGGCTGCCGCGCAGGATCAGGCCCGTCAAGCCGTTCGCATCCTCGATGAGGTCGGGGACATGCCCGCCCTGCGTACAGAGGAGGTCCTGTACCACTCCGCCGTCGTACAGGCCGCCGAGGGGCCACGGGAGGAGGCGCATGCATTGCTGGAGCGGGCCCGGCGCGAGGTTGCTCGCAAGGCGGACCTGATCGCCGAGGACTCGCTGCGCGACCGTTTCCTCAGGCAGGACCACCTCAACGAGGCCATCCGTGAGGGCAGAGGGGTCGGCCGGTGACCAGGGAGGACAGCCTCAGAGGTGCCCCGACGGCAGGTGGCAGACTGGTGCCGTCATGCTGACGATCACCAAGGAGTTCCACTTCTCGGCCAGCCATGTCCTCGACCGACTGCCGAGCTGGCACCCCTGTGCCCGCATGCACGGCCACAACTACGTCGTCGTGCTGGAGCTGTCCGCCCGTCGTGAGGACCTCACCGACGTGGGGTTCGTCCGCGACTACCGCGAGCTCGATGCCTTCAAGAAATGGCTGGACGACACCCTCGACCACCGCCACCTGAATGAGGCGATGGGGGGGAATTTCCCCAACGGCCGAAAATCTCGCCTCATGGATCTACGACCTCTGGACCGAGCGATTTCCGGAGTTGACGGCGGTCAGGATCTCTGAGACACCCAAGACGTGGGCCGAATACCGGCCGGAGCGCTGATCGGCGGCGTCAAGGTGAACGGGCTGAGCCGTGGCGGAAGTTCGGGTCGCCTGCGGGGTCCTTGTCCACGGGCACCGTCTTCATGTTCTTCCACTACGCCTTGATTGGCCCCTTGACACTCCGGGGCCGACCTCCCCGGATGCCATGGTGTCCGGTGCCCTGGTGGCCTTACGGTCGGTGACCGAGGCAGCACCGTTGATCAGGGGCCGGGGTCGTCAATGCCCGGCACGGCGCCAGGTGGCTCGGCACCGGCGGTGGCCAGGAGGTCACAGCAGAGAAGGGGGAAGGAAGAGGCGCCCCGGCCGGCAACCCTCGGCACCCCGCGATGCCATGTCGGCGTAACCGTTGATTCAAACTCTCGTGCGAGCCTCGCGGAATGGCCCGGTCCTCCCTGGCAGAGAGCCTCGCAGCGCACAGCACGGACAATGGCGGTATGAGCCAGCCCGGAAATGTCCACGGCAATGTCCCCGGCAAAGTTTCCAGCAATGTGCCCGGGGCGGGCCCCGACCTGGGCCTGGACCCGGACCTCGACTCCGACGCCGATGTGTACGAGGGGGGCCGGGACCGTCCGGATGGAGATCCGGCGGCGGACGACCTGCCCGCGGACCGCTTTCTGGACCGCGAACGCAGCTGGCTGGCGTTCAACGCGCGCGTGCTCGAACTCGCGGAGGACCCCGAGACGCCGCTCCTGGAACGGGCCAACTTCCTGGCGATCTTCGCGGGCAATCTGGACGAGTTCTTCATGGTCCGCGTCGCGGGCCTCAAGCGCCGGATAGCCACCGGTGTGGCGACCCGCAGCGCATCCGGGCTCCAGCCGCGCGAGGTGCTGGAGGGGATCTGGAGCCGTTCGCGGGAGCTCATGGCCCGGCACGCCGCCTGCTACCAGCAGGACATCGCCCCGGCCCTGGCCGCCGAGGGGCTGCATCTGATCCGCTGGGCGGAGCTGACCGAGAAGGAGCAGGCCCGGCTGTTCACCCTCTTCCGGCGGCAGATCTACCCGGTCCTCACCCCGCTCGCGGTCGACCCTGCCCACCCGTTCCCGTACATCTCGGGGTTGTCGCTCAACCTGGCGGTGGTCGTCCGCAACCCCGTCAGCGGGCACAACCACTTCGCGCGGGTCAAGGTGCCGCCGCTGCTGCCGCGCTTCCTGGAGGCGTCGCCGCACCGCTACGTCCCGCTGGAGGACGTGATCGCCGCGCACCTGGAGGAGCTGTTCCCCGGCATGGAGGTGCTGGCGCACCACATGTTCCGGGTGACGCGGAACGAGGACCTGGAGGTCGAGGAGGACGACGCGGAGAACCTGCTCCAGGCCCTGGAGAAGGAGCTGATGCGGCGCCGGTTCGGTCCTCCCGTACGGCTGGAGGTGGAGGAGTCCATCGACCCGTACGTCCTCGATCTGCTGATCCGCGAGCTGAAGGTGAGCGAGGCGGAGGTCTGTACGCTGCCCGGCCCGCTCGACCTGACCGGGCTGTCCGGGATCGCGTCCGCCATGGACCGGCCGGAGCTGAAGTACCCGAAGTTCGTGGCGGGCACCCACCGGGACCTGGCGGAGGTCGAGTCGGCCTCGCCGCCGGACATCTTCGCGGCGCTGCGCGAGCGCGACGTACTGCTGCACCACCCCTACGACTCGTTCTCCACCTCCGTGCAGGCGTTCCTTGAGCAGGCGGCGGCCGACCCGGACGTGCTGGCGATCAAGCAGACGCTGTACCGCACCTCGGGCGACTCGCCGATCGTGGACGCGCTGATCGACGCCGCCGAGTCCGGCAAGCAGGTGCTGGTGCTGGTCGAGATCAAGGCGCGCTTCGACGAGCAGGCCAACATCAAGTGGGCGCGGAAGCTGGAGGAGGCGGGCTGCCACGTCGTCTACGGGCTGGTCGGGCTCAAGACGCACTGCAAGCTGTCGCTGGTGGTGCGGCAGGAGGGCGAGGTGCTGCGCCGGTACGCGCATGTGGGCACCGGTAACTACCACCCCAAGACGGCCCGGCTGTACGAGGACCTGGGGCTGCTGACCGCCGACCAGCAGGTCGGCGCCGACCTGTCCGACCTGTTCAACCGGCTCTCCGGGTACTCACGGCGGGAGACCTACCGCCGGCTGCTGGTCGCCCCGCGCTCGCTGCGGGACGGGCTGGTCTCCCGTATCCAGAAGGAGATCACCCACCACCGCGCCGGGCACGAGGCGTACATCCGGATCAAGGTCAACTCGATCGTGGACGAGACGGTGTGCGACGCCCTCTACCACGCCTCCATGGCCGGGGTGCCGGTGCAGGTGTGGGTACGGGGAATCTGCGCGCTGCGGCCCGGGGTGCCGGGGCTGAGCGAGAACATCCAGGTGCGCAGCGTGCTGGGCCGGTTCCTGGAGCACTCGCGGGTCTTCTGCTTCGGCAACGGCGGCGAGCCGGAAGTGTGGCTCGGCAGCGCCGACATGATGCACCGCAACCTCGACCGGCGGATCGAGGCGCTGGTGCGGGTCACCGACCCCGGGCACCGCGCCTCCCTCAACCGGTTGCTGGAAAGCGGCTTGTCGGGCACCACGGCGTCCTGGCATCTGGGCCCGGACGGCGGGTGGACCCGGCACGCGCACGACGAGAACGGGCAGCGGCTGCCCAACGTGCAGGAAATGCTGATCGAGGGGCGGCGGCGCAAGCGTGGTCCGACGACGACGTGACGTGCAGGGCCGCGTGGCTGTTGGGGGGCTGAGGGCTATGCAGCGACGTGTGTGCGGTTCGGCACGCGCGCGCGGTGCGGGGAACGCGCGCGGTGCGCGGAAGGGGACGTGAACGCGATGGGACGGAGCCGGGACGTGGTCGTCGGGTCCGGGCACGGCACGCGGGAGCCCGCGCAGCCGGCCGGGACGGGCACGGCAGGGGGCACGGCGACAGATCCGGCCACGGGTACGGCGACGAACGCGCCCACCCGTACGGCGACGAGCGCGCCCACGGGTACGGCCGCCGAGGTGCTCGGCGGGTATCTGCACGAGCGCGCCGCGGAGTTCTTGCGCGGGCTGCGTGCTCATGCGCAGGGCGCGGGCGCCGGGGGCGGCGGGGGAGGGGCCGGCGGGAGCGGTGCGGCGGACCCCGCGCGGGCCGCGGCGTCCGTCGACGTCCTCCGTTCGGCCGCACGCCGGCTGAACGGGGCGCTGCTGACCTACCGCCCGCTGCTCGACCCGGCCTGGGCCGACAACCTGCGTACCGAGCTGAGCTGGCTGGCGGGCGTAGTGGCCCGCGAGTACGCCTACGCGGCCCGGCTGGAGCGGCTGCTGGGTGCCCTGCACCGGTTGGCGAGCGGCGGGGGAGCGGGCCGCGAGGGCGTCGAGACGGGTGCCAGGCCCGCAGGTTCGTCCGCGCCCCCGCCCAGCGGCGTGGGACGGCAGACGACCGGTGGCGGCGGCCGGGGCGGCGCGGCGACGGGTGGCGGCCGGGGCGGCGCGGCGACGCATGAGCGGGGCGCGCTGCCGGTGGGCGCGGCCCGCGCGGGCGCGCTGCTGGAACGCCAGCTCACCCTCTCCCGTACGCGCGCTCATTCGGCCGCGCTCCAGGCGCTGGGCTCGTCCCGCTTCCATGCGGTCGCCGACGCGGTGGCGCTGCTCGCCTCCGAGGCTCCGTTCCGCCCGGGCGGCGAGAGTGCCGACCAGCCCGCCGGTGCCGTCCTGCCCCCGCTGGCCGACCAGGCCCGCCGCCAGCTCACCGAGGCCGTCGCCGCGCTGCCCCTCTCCCGCGCCGGAGCCCCGTACAACGCCGACGGACTCTCTCGCTCGCTGGCGACCGAGGCCCGGCAGGACGCGGTCTGGGACCACGTACGGGTCCTGCTGCGGCTGCATCGTTACGCACAGGAGGTGCTGGGCCCCTCCGCCGAGCCCGAACCGCGGCTACGCCCTACGGGCGAGGCGCTGGAGCGGCACCGGGAGGCCGCCGCGGCGGCGGCTGCTGCCGCTTCGGCCGCTGCGACCCCGCGGATTGCCCCCGCCACGGCCTACGCCCTCGGCGTGCTGCACGCCGACCAGCGCCTCGAGGTCGAGGCCGCCCGCTTCACTTTCGGCCACCATTGGATGGAGGGCGGCCCGCTGTAGGGGACGCGCCCCGTAAGGGGCGCGGGGAACTGCGCGACCAGCCAGAACGCGCCCGCAGCCTGCGGACGGCGGAAAGGGGGCACCCCCTCACCGCGGGGCAAGTGCCGACCAGCGAACTGTCACCTCACCCTGACGCCACCGCCGAGGCCCATCGGCGAGCGGCCAGCCCGCGGCGAGGGCGCGGACGGCGCGCACCCAGCGCTGGCGGGCGCTGAGTGCGCCGTACGGGGCAGCCGCCGCCCAGGCGCGATCGAAGTCGGCGAGGAAGGCATGCACCGCCTCGCCGGGCACATTGCGGTGTATGAGCGCCTTCGGCAGCCGTTCGGCCAGGTCGGAGGGGGTGGCCAGGGTGGCGAGGCGGGCCGCGAAGGTGACCGTCCTGGGGCCCTCGGGACCGAGCGCCACCCACACGTGCCGACGGCCTATCTCGTCGCAGGTGCCCTCTATCAGCAGCCCCCCGGGCGCCAGCCGCGCACACAGCCGCTGCCACGCGGGGAAGACCTCCGCCTCCGGGTACTGGCGCAGCACGTTCGCCGCACGGATCAGCGTCAGCCCGTGGCCGCCGGGGACGGGGAGCTCGAAGCCGCCGCGTACGAAGTTGAGCCCCGTACGCTCGTACGGGCGGGCCGCCGCGACCCGCTCCGGGTCGATCTCGACGCCGTACACCCGCGCGTCCGCGCGCACCTTGCGCAGCCGTTCCAGCAGTTCGACGGCGGTCCAGGGCGCGGCCCCGTAGCCGAGGTCGACGGCGGTGGGCGGGGCGGCGGAACGGCGGAGCGCGGGGCCGTGCGCGGCGGCGATCCAGCGGTCCATCCGCCGCAGCCGGTTCGGATTCGTCGTTCCGCGCGTGACCGTACCGACCGGGCGTCCGAGTGGACGGGACGGTGCAGGGGTACGCGGCATGAGTCGAGCATACGAGGGCATACAGCGGCATCCGGTGGTCACATTTTGGCAAAGTACTCGGAAAAGCGGGAAGAGGAAGCAACCTTTCCGCTGTTCCCCGTCGAGGGCCGCACCCGGCCTGGTCCCGTACCACACCCCGTACCGCACCGTCCGCAGTCCGCAACGGAGGAGGCATCGGAACCGTGAGCCACTACGTGTCCCGGCTCGGTCAGTGGCGCGGCGCACGCTCCGCGCTCCCGCACCAGCCCAGGACCCCGTTGCTGCGCTTCCCCGGCCCCCGCCGTGCCCGCCGCGTGGCGATGCTCAGTGTCCACACCTCCCCCCTCCACCAGCCGGGGACGGGCGACGCGGGCGGCATGAACGTCTACATCGTGGAACTGGCGCGGCAGCTCGCCGCGCAGGGCACCGAGGTCGAGATCTTCACCCGCGCCACGACGGGCGCACTCGAACCCACCGTCGAGCTGGCCCCCGGCGTCCTCGTACGGCACATCGACGCGGGCCCCTACGAGGGCCTGTCCAAGGAGGAGCTGCCCGCGCAGCTGTGTGCCTTCACACACGGGGTGATGCAGGTGTGGGCAGGGCAGCGGCCCGGCTACTACGACCTGGTGCACTCGCACTACTGGCTCTCCGGGCATGTCGGCTGGCTCGCCGCGCAGCGCTGGGGCGTCCCGCTGGTGCACGCCATGCACACCATGGCGAAGGTCAAGAACGCGGCCCTGGCCGAGGGCGACACCCCTGAGCCGGCAGCGCGCGTCATCGGCGAGATGCAGATCGTGGGGGCCGCCGACCGTCTCATCGCCAACACGGCCGAGGAGGCGGGCGAGCTCGTCCACCATTACGAGGCACCCGCCGACCGCACCGCCGTCGTGCACCCCGGCGTCAACCTCGACCGCTTCCGCCCGGGTGACGGCCGGGCCGCGGCCCGCGCCCGCCTCGGCCTGCCCCAGGACGCGCTGATCCCCCTGTTCGCCGGACGCATCCAGCCGCTGAAGGCCCCCGACGTGCTGCTGCGCGCCGTCGCCCTGCTGGTGGACGAGGACCCCTCGCTACGGCACCGGATGGTCGTCCCCGTGGTGGGCGGACCCAGCGGCAGCGGGCTGGCCAAGCCGGAGGGGCTTCAGAAGCTCGCAGCGCGGCTGGGCATAGCCGACCTGGTCATGTTCCGGCCACCGGTCGGCCAGGAACAGCTCGCCGACTGGTACCGGGCGGCGTCCGTGCTGGTCATGCCGTCCTACAGCGAATCCTTCGGCCTGGTCGCCGCCGAGGCGCAGGCGTGCGGCACCCCCGTGGTGGCCGCCGCCGTGGGAGGGCTGCCGGTCGCCGTCCGGGACGGGGTCAGCGGCTATCTGATCGCCGGTCATGACCCCGCGGAGTACGCCCGTGCCCTGCGCCGCTTCTCCGCCGACCCGGGTCTGGCCGAGCGGCTGGGCTCCGCCGCGGCCCGGCACGCGGAGGGCTTCGGCTGGGGTGCGGCGGCGGAGGCCACCGCGGAGGTGTACGCCGCCGCGTTGCAGGAACGGCGGGGTCGCCTACGATCGCCGCATGGGTGACGTTGCTGCCGCCGCGCGGGCGGCGATCGAGCAGACGCTGAAGGACGCCGAGCTGGAGTGGGAGAGCCCCGCGGACGGCACGTACGTCGTCACGCTCCCCGGCACCCGCAAACTGCGGACCACCTGCTCCCTGGCGGTCGGCGCACACTCCCTCTCGGTCAACGCCTTCGTCGTCCGCAACCCCGACGAGAACCACGCCGCCGTGCACCGCTGGCTCCTGGAGCGCAACACCAAGCTGTACGGCGTCGCTTACGCGGTGGACGGACACGGCGACATCTATCTCGCAGGGCGGTTGCCCCTGGCCGCCGTCACCCCGGAGGAGATCGACCGCCTGCTGGGCAGCGTCCTGGAGAACGCCGACGGCTCTTTCAACACCCTGCTGGAGATGGGCTTCGCCACCGCCATCCGCAAGGAGTACGCCTGGCGCACCTCGCGCGGCGAATCCACCCGGAATCTGGACGCGTTCACACATCTGACGGAGCGGAAGCAGTAGGTCCCCGCGCCCCGAAGGGGCGCGGGGAACTGCGCGCCCAGCCACGACATTCCCGCAGTCCGCAGACATCGGACAGGGGCACCCCCTGATCGGAAGGTGCCGAAAGGGAGGGGGCACGCATTTCACCGGCGCCGCCGCCTGCTGCCGCGCCGGACGAGGAAGACGAGGGCGATCAGGGCGGCCACGCCCGCGGCGACAGGCACGGACGGGTTCTCCCGCGTCCGCTCCGCCGCCTGCCGCGCCTTGGCCCGGCCCTGCGACTTGATATCGGCGCGGGCCGCCAGCGCCTCGACGGTCTCGCCGAGCTCCCGGCGCGTCTCCTCCACCTGCGCCCGCAACTCCTCCGGGCTCGGTGCGGGCCCATGGCCGTTGGTCTTGGTGCTGTCCGTCATCGGTGCGACCTCTCCTTCACCTCGGCCACGTCGGCTTTCACGCTCTGTACGGTCCGTTCGGGCGTCGGCGGACCGGCCTTGCTGAGCTGGCTCTTGCCGGCAAGGGCCAGCACGCCCGCGACCACCGCCAGCAGACCGGTCACCACCAGGGCCGCCAGCCACAGCGGCAGCACGATGTCGAGGGCCACGATGACCGTGGCGGCCAGCGCCTGCAGGGCGATGAAGCCCATCACTCCCGCTCCGCCGAACATGCCGCCGCCGATGCCGAAGCGCTTGCCCTTCTGCTGCATCTCCATCTGCGCCAGCCGCATCTCCTGCCGCGCGAGCTGGGAGATCTGCCCCGACGCCTGCTGCACCAGGTGGCCCACCGACTCGTCGGTGGCTGCCTTCCTGCGTATGTCCGTGCGGGGCGGGGCCTCATGTGTCGTGGTCATGGCCGACTCCGTTCGACTCTGTACGTCGGTCTGGTGTTGGGTCACCCAGCCCCCGGCGGTACCCCCGCCCTCCCCGCCTATGCGCACCGCTCCGCGAATGCTCTGCCTCCGAGATCGCACCGTGTTGCGGGCTTCAGAGCCCGGTGCCACGGTGAGAGGGGAGGCAATGTCGGCCGGTCCAAGGGGGGAAGCTCACAGAAAGCGGGTAATCAATGGCGAACGGACCTATGGACGGGCGCGCCTTCGGCGAGCAGCCTGGTCGGCCCAACGGCCACGTCACGGGCCAGGGATCGGACTACACCGGTCGATACGTGGTCCTGCTCGAGCCGGGTGACCAGGAGAGCGGGCTGAACGCACTGCGTTCTTCGGCCGATATCGCGTCCGTCGAGCGCGTCCGGGGAACCGAGACGGCGAACGTTGCCGAACTCCTTGAACGCCCCGATGTCTCGGTGCTCTTCGAGGAACTCGGGGCCGCCGTCGTCGAGGTGCGGCCCGAGCAGCGCCAGGCGCTGGTGGCCACGGCCGAGGCGGAGCCCTCGATCATCGCGGCTGAGCCGGAGCGCAGGGTCCACGCCTTGCCGATCACCGCCCCGCAGCAGGCGCCGACCGAGTTCTACCCGGCGTACCGCAGCGACGAGGACGTGGTCGCCCACCACACCATGGCCGAAATGGCCGCTGCCCAGGGCCCGTCCTTCGACGAGCGGTCATGGACCTGGGGGCTGCAGGCGATCCGGAGCAACCGGTCCAGCCTGACCGGCCGTGATGTGAAGATCGCCGTGATCGACACCGGTGTGGACACCCGCCACCCGGATCTGGCCGGGCGCATCGAGGCGGCGGCCTCCTTCGTGCCCGGCGAGACCGCCGAGGACGGCCACGGCCACGGCACGCACTGCATCGGCACCGCTGCCGGCCCGGCCGAGCCCCAGCAGGGACCCCGCTACGGCGTGGCCTGCGAGGCCAGGATCCTTGCGGCAAAGGCGCTCGACAACGCGGGTGACGGCAGCGACGGCTCCATCCTGGCGGCCATGGCATGGGCCGTCGCCCACGGTGCGCGGGTGATCTCCATGTCGCTCGGTGCCCGGGTCCGGCGGGGCGAGCTCTTCCCGCAGACGTACGAGAAGCTGGCCCAGCGTGCTCTCCGGCGCGGCACGGTGATCATCGCTGCCGCGGGCAACGACAGCCGTCGGCCCCCGCGCATCGAGCCCGTCAACCGACCCGCCAACTGCCCCTCCATCCTTGCGGTGGGCGCGCTCGACAAGGCACTCACGCCGTCGTTCTTCTCCAACGGCGCCATCAACGGCCAGGGCGGCGAGGTCGATATCGCCGCGCCGGGCAGGGACATCCGCTCGGCTGCTCCGGGTGGCGGGTACGAGTCCCTGAGCGGTACCAGCATGGCCACACCGCACGTCGCCGGAGTCCTCGCACTGCTGGCCCAGGCGAACCCCCAGGCGTCCGCGGCCGATCTCAAGGCCAGTCTGCTGACCGGTGCCTTCCCGCTGGCGCTGCCCGCCACGGACGTGGGCGCCGGCCTGCTCCAGGCGCCGTGAGCGAGTCGTCCGGGTCCGCGCCGGTCGGGGTCATCCTCGCGGTCGACCCCGACCGGTTCGCGGACGTGGTCGGGGCCTTGCGCCGGGCCGGACTGACGGTCACGGGGGAGCAGCCGGCCCTCGGTACGCTCTCCGGCTCCGTCGCGGAGGACCGGATACCCGCGCTGGAGGCGGTCGACG
Organism: Streptomyces sp. 3N207; assembly: GCF_052246355.1. Lineage (NCBI taxonomy): Bacteria > Bacillati > Actinomycetota > Actinomycetes > Kitasatosporales > Streptomycetaceae > Streptomyces > Streptomyces sp. 3N207. The sequence goes on from NZ_JBQQBV010000015.1 coordinate 26,147, forward strand.
GCGTCGAATCCGTCGACCGGGAGCGCACCGTCCGGCTCCCGCCGCCCGACTCCCCGATCCAGTGAGTCCGCGCTGCCGTCACGGCGAGCGCACCGGCCGCTCACGGTCGCGACTCGGGGAGGACGGCGCCGCCGAGTGCGGTGGGTCGCTCTCCTCGCTCTCCTCCCTCTCCCCCTTGCCCTCCTGCTTGCCCTCCTGTTGGTCGTCCGCCCGCATGCTGCGGAGCAGCAACGCGTAGCCCAGCGCTGCGACGGTGCCCACCACAGCGCTGGCGGACCAGAGGGCGGCGGCGCCGAAGTGGTCGATGACGGTGCCGCCCAGCAGGGGGGCGCCGAGGGCTGCGGCGGACCAGGAGAGGGTGTACATGCCCTGGTAGCGGCCCCGGCCGTGGAGGGGGGAGAGGCGGACGACCAGGCCCATCTGGGTGGGGGAGTTGATCATCTCCCCCAGTGTCCACACCACCACGGCGAGCGCGTAGAAGGCCGCCGAGCCGCCGGCGAACGCGTTCAACCCGAACCCGTACCCCGTCAGCAGCGCCGAGACGATCAGCAGCTTGGCGGGATCGCGGTGCTCTATGAAGCGGGTGAGGGGGAGCTGGAGCAGCACGATCAGTACGCCGTTGACGGCGATGACGGTGCCGAAGTCGGTGCTGGACAGGCCCTGTTGGCCCATAGCGATGGGCAGCGAGACGAACGCCTGCTGGATGAGCGCTGCCAGCAGCAGGTTGAGCGCGACGACCACCATGAAGCGGGTGTCCCGCAGCACCGTCCACATGGAGATGTCGCTCTCGCGGCCGGCGTGGGGTCCCCGTTCCGGCACCGCGGTCTGCGGTCTGGACTCCGACAGCTTCCAGAAGGTGATCAGCGCCGTGGCCAGCACCATCGCCGCTTCGCCGAAGAAGAGCAGATGGTAGCTGTACTGCGCGATGAGCCCCGCGCCGGCGGAGGAGATGGCGAAACCGAGGTTGATCGCCCAGTAGTTGAGCGAGAAGGCCCGCACCCGGTCCTCGGGGCTGACGATGTCGGCCATCATCGCCTGCACGGCGGGCCGCGAGGCGTTGGTGGCCATACCGACGAGGCCCGCGACGGCCGCGATCGCCACCGGGTGGGTGACCAGGCTGAGCGAGGCGACGGACACCGCGGTCGACAGCTGGGCGACCAGCAGGGTCGGCCGCCGTCCGATGCGGTCGGTCAGTACCCCGGCGCCGATCGACGAGACGACCCCGCCCAGGCCGTAGAGAGCGCCGACGAGACCCGCGTACGAGGCCGAATAGCCGCGCTCGACCGTCAGATACAGCGCGAGGAACGTCGCCACGAAGGCGCCCAGCCGGTTGACGAGAGTCCCGATCCACAGCCACCAGAACTGCCGGGGCAGCCCACCGACGCTCTCGGCCACGGCCTGTCCGAGCCTGCCGAACGACACTTTCCCGCCCACGACCGCTCCCCCTTGGAAACCCGCACACCCGTGAGGGCGTAAGTGGCTTACCGGTGGCGTGCACGTTACTCGCGGCGCTCCTGAGGCCGCCAGCGAATTGACGGCCTCCGTCAATCGACCGCTCGGGGGCGTCGGTTGGGGCCCTTCTGGGAAACTGCCGTCCCAGTGGGACGGGTGGGGGACGGAGGGCATCAGGGTGGCCGAGCGTGACACATGGGAACCGCCGGACGATCTGACACCGGCGGAGTGGGGGATGTGGCAGGCGTACCGGAACGGCAGCGCGTACGACCTGCGTACGGGGAATCCCCGGGAGGACGCAGTGCGCAGCGACCTCCGCTGGGGACCCGAACGCACCGTACGGGCCCGGACAGTGGCGCTGCTGCTGCTCGACGGCCCGCCTGCGCTGCCGGGCAGGGCACCGGCGCTGAAGCTGGCGGGCTGTGTGATCGAGGGGCCGCTCGACCTGTCCAACTCGGAGATCACCGTGCCCGTCGAACTGAGGCAATGCCGCTTGGAGCAACCGGTGCGGCTCATCGACTGTCGGGCGAGCACGGTGATCCTGCACCAATGCTGGGCGCAGCGGCTGGAGGCGACGCGGCTGACGGTCGAGGGCGATCTGCGGCTGACCGACAGCGAACTGTCCCAGGGCCTGGTACTGGCGCAGGCCAACATCGGCACGGACCTCACCATGGAGGGCCTGCGGCTGGGCGGTTCCAGGAGAGGTAAGTCGCTGGACGCCGACGGGCTGAACGTCGCCCAGGACGTGAACGCCGACCTGCTGGAGACCGCGGGCGAGCTGTCCCTGCGGGGTGCACGAGTGGGCGGCACCATCAGCTTGCACGGCGCCCGGCTGAGCAATCCCCACGGCAGGTCGGCGCTCACCGCGTCCCGGCTCACCGTCGAGGAGAACCTCATGCTCGCTCCCGGCCCACTGCCTTCGGGGTCCGATTCCCGGATGGCCCGCATGCAAGCCGCCGCCGTCCAGGGAGGCATCAACCTGGACAGCTCGACCATCGGTGGTGCGCTGGTCCTGGAGGGCGTAAGGCTGGAGCTGACACACGACCAAGAGCTCTCGCTGCGCGGCATCCAGGCCACGGAGCTGACGTTCACTCCCGAGTGCCCGGAACGCGGTCGTGTGGACCTCCAGGACACCGTGGTGAGCCGGCTGATCGACCGGGCCGCCAGCTGGCCGGGCGACGGCCGTCTGCGACTACGCGGCTTCACCTATGAGTACCTGATCCCGAAAGGCCCCTTCCCTCTGGACCAGCGGCTGGCCTGGGTGCACGCGGCAACCCCGGAGTTCAGCCCCGAGCCGTACGACCGCCTCGCCGCCTGCCTCCAGACAGGCGGCGAGGACGCCGACGCACACACTGTTCTTCTCACCAAGCTCCGGCGCCGCCGGGATACCCTCCCGCTGCCGCTTCGGGTGTGGGACTACATCCAGGACCTCGCACTGGGCTACGGCTACCGGCCCGGCCGCGCCGCCCTGTGGCTGGTCCTGCTGCTGACGGGCGGGTCGGTGTGGTTCGCCGAGAACCCGCCCCCGGCCCTCAAACCCGACGAGGCGCCGCACTGGGAGCCGTTCATCTACACCCTCGATCTGCTGCTCCCGGTGCTCGACCTGGGCCAGGAGGCGGCCTGGCGGACCACAGGCCCCTCCCAGTGGATAGCCCTGACCCTCGTCATCCTCGGCTGGCTGCTCGCCACGATCGTCACGGCCGGAGCGGCAGCCGTCATCCTGCGCCGGAACTGAGGGCGGGAGCTGAGGCTCAGTTGCTCAGGCCCCAGTCCCGGGTCAGATACGACGTCGAGCAGACGGTGTCCAGGAAGTGCGCGCCCGCCTTCCCGCACCCCTCGCCCGGCTTGACGGGCGTGCCGTGGTTCATGCCGTCCACCAGATAGCTGCGCACTGCGACCTGGCCGTCGCCGTCCTGGTAGTCGGACTGTGTGGTGCCGCCGGGGAGTTGGTGGGTGGCGTCGGCGTTCTGGTCGGCGCCCAGGGCGTTGGTCCACTGTTTGACGGACTCGTTGGCATTGCGGGGAGCGACGGTGGTGTCGGCCGTGCCGTGCCAGACCGAGGCGCGGGGCCGCTTGCCGGTGTATTCGGGGTGCGCGGCGCGGACCAGGTCGCCCCACTGTTCCGGGGTCTTGCTGACGCCGGGGTTCATGCAGTTGTACGCCTCGACCACCGAGTCCGCGCAACCGTGCGGCAGCCCCGCGATGACGCCGCCGCCCGCGAAGGTGTCGGGGTAGGCGGCGAGCAGCGCGGAGGTCATTCCGCCGCCGGCCGACAGCCCGGTGACGTACACCCGGGAGGGGTCCGCGTCCAGGTCCCGTACGGTGCGGTCCACCATCTGCCGGACGGACAGCGCCTCGCCGCTGCCCCGCCCGGTGTCGCCGGACTGGAACCAGTTGAAGCACCGGTTGGCGTTGTTGGCCGTCTCCTGCTGCGGCGCGACGACGGAGAAACCGTGCTTGTCGGCGGCCTGCTGCCAGCCCGCGCCGTCGAAGTACGTCACCGCGTTCTGGGTGCAGCCGTGCAGGACGACGACCACGGGGCGCTTGGCGCCGAGCCCGTCAGGGGTGTAGCGGTACATGGACAGGGCGCCGGGGTTGGAGCCGAAGTCGGTGACCTGTTCGAGGGCGGCGGTTGTCCGCGGCTGCCCGTCTGCCGATGCCGAGGACGTACCGGCGACGCCCAGCGCGGAGAGGGTGAGGGCGGCCAGCAGCGCTGCCGCGGTGCGCACGGAGGTTCGCATGAGGGGTTCCTTCCGTGGTGCTGGTGTGGGGGATACGGGCACAGAGCCCGGACAGCCGCAACGTAGAACGCGGGCCGCGACGGGCGAACGTGCCGGTCCGCCAGCCGTCCCGGCGTGCCGCTGTGGGGCAGCCACATTGCCGACGCCGGACCGCACCGGATGTGTCCCCGGCACATATGAGCCGGGGAAAGTGCGGACAGCCACCACATCCGGGCGTCCGCGGAGCGGCCCTAGGCTGCGGCCATGACGCCTCAGTCGCCTCGGCCCGCATCCCCCGGCTCCGGGCCCGCCGGGTCCCGTTCCGTCGATCTGGACCTCACCGGCCGTACGGCCCTGGTCACCGGCGCGGCCAGCGGTATCGGGCGGGCCTGCGCAGTGCGGCTCGCCGCGGCGGGCGCCCGGCTCCGCGCGGTCGACCTGGACCCGGAGGGGCTCAAGTCGCTCGCGGCGGAGGTGACTGCGGAGGCGGCCCGGGGCCCCGCGGGGGAGGAAGCCGTCGAGATCCACCCCCTCGATCTGACGGCCCCCGCGGGGCTGGACGCGGCCGAGCGAGCTGCGGACGGCGTCGATGTGCTGGTCAACGCGGCCGGCACCCAGCTCGTACGCCCCATCGAGGAATTCCCGCCCGAAGCGTTCCGCCGGATGCTCGCCCTCATGCTGGAGGCACCCTTCCGTACCACCCGGGGCGCGCTCCGCCATATGTACGCGCAGGGGTGGGGCCGGATCGTGCACATCTCCTCCGTGCACGGGCTGCGGGCCTCCGCGTACAAGTCGGCGTATGTGGCGGCCAAGCACGGGCTGGAGGGGCTGTCCAAGACGACGGCGCTGGAGGCGGCGGCGCACGGGGTGACCGCCAACTGCGTCAACCCGGCCTATGTGCGGACACCGCTGGTGGAGCGGCAGATCGCGGACCAGGCCGAGGCGCACGGCATTGCGGCCGAGCGGGTCGTCTCCGAGATCATGCTGGCGGATTCGGCGGTCAAGCGGCTGCTGGAGCCGTACGAGGTCGCCGAGGCGGTCGCCTATCTGTGCACTCCCGCTGCCGCTTTCCTCACGGGATCCGCTCTGCCTCTCGACGGCGCGTGGACCGCTCACTGACCCTGTGGCCATGCAACGCCCCACCGACAACAGTCCTGAATCACCCGACCGCGACGCCGAAGCCGCCTGCCTCGGCTACCTCGAACTGCTGAGCCGCGGCGCCCCCGCCGAGGCGTACGACGACCCGGCGGCGCACACCACAGCACCGCACGCCCCGTCCGACACCGTCCCCGCCGCCGAGCGCGGCAGGCAGCTGGCCCTGCGTATCCGTGCCGAGCTGGAGGGCAGGCGGCGCCGGGAGGCCGAGCTGACGGCGCTGTTCGAGACGGTGCACGACCTTGCGGGCCTGCGCGACCTGGACGATGTGCTGCAGGCGATCGTGCAGCGGGCCCGCCGCCTGCTGGGCACCGAGGCCGCCTATATGACGCTCAACGACCCCGAGCGCGGCGACACCTATATGCGGGTCACCGAGGGCTCCGTCTCGGCCCGTTTCCAGCAGCTGCGGCTCGGTATGGGGGAGGGGCTGGGCGGGCTCGTGGCGCAGACCGCGCGCCCCTACGCGACCCAGAACTACCCGCGCGATGCCCGCTTCGAGCACACCGACTCCATCGACGGGGCCGTCGGTGAGGAAGGGCTGATCGCCATTCTCGGGGTGCCGCTGCTGCTCGGCGGGCGGGAGGTCATAGGCGTGCTGTACGCGGCCGATCGCCGGGAGCGTGTCTTCGGGCCCGAGCAGATCGCCCTGCTGCGCTCGTTCGCCGCGCACGCCGCCGTCGCTCTCGACAACACCCGGCTGCTGACCGAGACGACCCAGGCGCTGGCCGGGCTGCGCGCGGTCAACGAGACCATCCGCCGCGCCTCCGACGTCCACGACCGGCTGACCGAGCTGGTGCTGCGCGGTGGCGGCGTGGACGAGGTGACGCGGGTACTGGCGGAAGTGCTGGGCGGGCGCGTGGAGTTCAGCGAGCGTGTCGAGCTCGGCGGTTCGGGCGAGTACGGCCGGCGGGCAGACGCGGCGTGGACGTCGGCCGTCGAACGTTCCCGCCGCGACGGACACGCCGTACGCGAGGGCGACACCTGGGTGGCGGCCGTCACGGCGGGCGGCGAACTGCTGGGCGCTCTGCTGCTGCACGAGTACGCGGAGCTCGCCCCCGTCGACCAGCGCACTCTGGAGCGCGCCGCGATGGTGACCTCGCTGCTGCAACTCGCCCGCCGCTCGGCAGGCGAGGCCGAAGCGCGGGTACGGGGCGAGCTGCTGGACGAGCTGCTGGACGCCGCACACCGCGAGCCCCATCTGCTGCGCGACCGTGCAGCGCGGGTCGACGCGGACCTGGACGTACCGCACACCGTGCTGGCCGCCCGCCTCGACGCCTCCCGGGAGGCGGTCTCCGCGCCCGACGAGGCGGACCGGCAGCGCCTCTGGTCGGCGGCCACCCATCTCGCCGCGACCCGGCACGGCCTGGCCGCCACCCGGGACGGCGGCCCGGTGCTGCTGCTGCCCCTCGAAGGGGCGCCCGTGCCACCTCTCGAAGGGGCGCACGGCGGCGAAGGGGTCGTCTCCCGTACGGCACGGCAGGTTGCCGCCGAGCTGGGCCGCGCCGTCGGCGGGCCCGTCACCGTCGGCGCCTCCGCGCCCGTACCGTCCCCGGCAGCCCACCCCGGCTCCGTCGCCGCCGCCTACCCGGAGGCCCGCCGCTGTCTGGAGGCGCTCAGCCTGCTCGGCCGCCGCGGTGCGGGCGCGGCGGCCGAGGACCTGGGCTTTCTCGGGCTGCTGCTGACACAGACCCGGGACGTCGGGGGCTTCGTACGCCGCACCCTCGGTCCCGCACTCGACTACGACGAGCGGCGCGGCACCGAGCTGGTGGCCACCCTGGACGCGTACTTCGCCAGCGGCATGAGCCCCGTACGGGCCAAGGACGTGCTGCACGTCCACGTCAACACCGTCGCCCAGCGGCTGGAGCGGGTGGGCCGGCTGCTGGGCGACGACTGGCAGGCACCGCACCGCGCGCTGGAGATCCAGCTCGCGCTACGGCTCCACCGGCTGACGGGAGCCCTCGGCGGCTGAGGGCGCCGCGTCGACGGGAGCGGCGCCCGGTGTGGTGGGCTCACCCACCGTCGCCAGGTCCCGCTGACGGGTCTCGCTCGCACAGGCCAGCGCGACGACGGTGAGCAGCGCGGCAGCGATCACATACACCGACACCAGCGCCGACCCGTCGTACTCGGCCAGCAGCGCCGTCGCGATCATCGGCGCGGGTGCACCGGCCGCCACCGAGGAGAACTGCGCCCCGATCGAGGCCCCCGAGTACCGCATACGGGTGGCGAACAGCTCGGAGAAGAACGCCGCCTGCGGCGCGTACATCGCACCGTGCAGCACCAGCCCGACCGTCACCGCCAGCACGATCAGGCCGAAGCTCCCGGTGTCCAGCAGCGCGAAGAACGGGAAGATCCACCCGCCGACGCCGACCGCTCCGAGGAGGTAGACGGGACGCCGCCCCAGCCGGTCGGAGAGTGCGCCCCAGGCCGGGATGACGGCGAAGTGCACGGCGGAGGCGATCAGCACCGCGTTCAGCCCGGTCTGCTGGGACATGCCGAGGTGGTCGGTGAGGTACACCAGCAGGAACGCCGTCAGTACGTAGAAGCTGATGTTCTCCGCCATCCGGGCACCCATCGCCACCAGCACGTCACGCCAGTGGTGCCGCAGTACGGCGAGCAGCGGCAGCTCCTCCACCGCGCTCCCCCCGCCCTTGCGGGCCTCCGCACGGGCACGGGCCTCCTTGAAGACCGGCGACTCGTCCACCGCCAGCCGCACCCACAGACCGACCAGCACCAGCACTCCGGAGAGCAGGAACGGCACCCGCCAGCCCCAGCTCTCGAACGCGCCGTCGGACAGCAGCGCGGTCAGCGCCGCCAGCACCCCGGTCGCCAGCAACTGGCCCGCGGGCGCCCCGGTCTGCGGCCACGAGGCCCAGAAGCCGCGCCGCCGCGGATCCCCGTGCTCGGAGACCAGCAGCACCGCGCCGCCCCACTCGCCGCCCAGCGCGAAGCCCTGCACCAGCCGCAGCGCCGTCAGCAGGACGGGAGCGAACGCGCCCACCGTCGCATGGGTGGGCAGCAGCCCGATGGCGAACGTGGCGCCGCCCATCAGCAGCAAGCTGATCACCAGCAGCTTCTTGCGGCCGATGCGGTCTCCGTAGTGGCCGAAGACCAGCGCCCCGATGGGGCGGGCCGCGAAGCCGACGGCGTAGGTGAGGAACGCCAGCAGGGTGCCGACCAGCGGATCGGAGTCCGGGAAGAACAGCTTGTTGAAGACGAGCGCGGCGGCCGAGCCGTAGAGGAAGAAGTCGTACCACTCGATGGTGGTGCCGATGAGGCTCGCGGCGACGATCCGGCGCAGCGACCGGGGACCGACGGCAGGCGCGCGCTCTGTCGACTCTGGGGACGAAGAAGGGGTGACCATGACGCCGCACGCTAGGGAAACCCGCCCCCGCCCCCCATGTGGTGGTGCCCCACACTTCACCGCCCGGCTGTGCGGCGGGACCCCACCTTGGTCGGGGCCCACAGCGGGGCGGCTAGGCTCTCGGGTATGGCCGACGCACCGTACAAGCTGATCCTGCTCCGCCATGGCGAGAGCGAGTGGAACGCCAAGAATCTGTTCACCGGGTGGGTGGACGTCAACCTCACCGCGAAGGGCGAGAAGGAGGCGGTCCGCGGCGGCGAGCTGCTCAAGGACGCCGGCCTGCTCCCCGACGTGCTGCACACCTCCGTACAGAAGCGCGCCATCCGCACCGCGCAGCTGGCGCTGGAGGCCGCGGACCGCCTGTGGGTCCCCGTACGCCGCTCCTGGCGGCTGAACGAGCGCCACTACGGGGCGCTCCAGGGCAAGGACAAGGCGCAGATCCGCGACGAGTTCGGCGAGGAGCAGTTCATGCTCTGGCGCCGCTCCTACGACACCCCGCCGCCGGTCCTGGAGGACGGCGCCGAGTTCTCGCAGAGCGACGACCCGCGCTACGCGGGTGTCCCCAGCGAGCTGCGGCCCCGCACCGAGTGCCTCAAGGACGTCGTCGAGCGGATGCTGCCGTACTGGTTCGACGGCATCATCCCGGACCTGATGGCCGGCCACACCGTCCTGGTCGCCGCGCACGGCAACTCGCTGCGCGGCCTGGTCAAGCACCTGGACGGCATCTCCGACGAGGACATCTCCGGCCTCAACATCCCCACCGGCATCCCGCTGGTCTACGAACTGGACGCCGACTTCCACCCGGTCAAGAAGGGCGGCACCTACCTCGACCCGGACGCCGCCAAGGCCGCCATCGAAGCCGTCAAGAACCAGGGCAAGAAGTAGCCCACGCCCGTCCCCGAGCAGCCCCCTGCCCGCGGTTCCGCCGCCGGGTAGGGGGCTACGCGCTGCGGAGCCGAGGCGCCGGCGCTCCCCTCCGCCCCGGATGCGATCACCTGGTGCCCGCCGGACGATGGCGGGGACGCACGGTCGACAAGGACGAGGGAGCGTGTCCGATGGCGGGAATCGTTCGCAAGAGCTTCGACTCACCCGAGGAAGTCCGGCCCTTCGAAGGGGGCACGGGACAGCTCGAGGTCGTCGATCTGGACGGGGAACTGGGCAGAGCCACGTTCCAGCCGGGCTGGCAGTGGTCCAAGCACGTCAAGCCGATCGCCCAGACCGAGAGTTGCCAGTCGGCCCACGCGGGTTATGTCATCTCGGGCCGGATGAAGATCGTCATGGACGACGGCGAGGAGGCCGAGGTCGGCCCCGGTGACATCCTCGACGTCCCACCCGGCCATGACGCCTGGGTCCTCGGCCAGGAACCCTGCGTCATGATCGACTGGCGAGGCTTCGCAGGCTACGCCAAACGCTGAAGCGCGGCCGGTTACCGAGGGTGATTTCGGCGAGGGAGAGGACATCCTCCTCATCGAGATACGTCGGGATGGGGCGCTCCGGTTACTTGGTGGCCAGGCGCTTGTTCAGGCCGACGGAGATCCGAGCCGTACGCAGGGCGGCGGCACGCACCTTCCGCCGACGTAGCTCGCTGAGAACGGAGCAATGGTGGCTCGGGCGGCGTTGAGCGGGGGAGGCGGCGAAGCGGTCTGGAGGCGGTGTCCGTGGTGCCGCATACGCTCGGAGCATGACCATTCATCCCACCTCCGCGTTGGCCCGGCGGTTGCTGCCCGGGGAGCTGACCGCCGGGGGGCCGCCGCGCCCTGGGCGGGTGCGGCGGAGCGCGCGGGACTGGGGCGTGGACGTACTGCTCTTCCTGTGGGCCGTGCTGTGCTGGGCGGCGCTGTTCGAGCAGGCCGAGGCGAAGCCGTATCTGCCCGGGTGGCTGGTGGCCCTCGACCCGCCGCTGGGGGCGCTCGCCTGTGTCTCGCTGTGGCTGCGGCGCCGCTGGCCGCTGGGGGTGGCGCTGGTTGCGGTGCCGGCCGCGGCGCTGACGGACACCGTCGTGGGCGCGCTCGCCGTCATCATCTTCAACCTGGCACTGCGCATCCCGCCGCGTACGGCCGCGCTGGTGCTGCTGCTGCATCTGGCGGCCACGCTCCCGTATGTGCTGTTCTACGGGGTGCCGCACGACGAGCGCTGGACGGTTGCCGCGTTCGTGCTCATCTTCTACCTGCTCTTCTTCACCTGGGGCAGTGCGACCCGGGCCCGACGGCAACTGGTCCTCAAGCTGCGGGAGGACGCGGTGCGCGCCCAGGCGGACCACGAGCGGCGGCTGGCTGACGTACGGCGGGCCGAGCGGCGGGCGATCGCCCGGGAGATGCACGACGTGCTGGCACACCGCGTCTCGCTGCTGTCCGTGCACGCGGGCGCGCTCGCCTACCGTACGCAGCGCACGGCGGAGGGCGAGGGCGCAGCACTGGACGACTCGGAGATCGCCGAGAGCGCCACCGTCATCCGCGACAGCGCGCACCAGGCGCTGGAGGAGCTGCGCGATGTGCTGCACGTGCTGCGCGAGGACGAGAAGGAGGAAGCGGCTCCCCTCGGGGCGCCCGGGTTGCCGGGTGCGCCGGACGGCGCACGACCGCAGCCGGACCTCTCCCGGCTGGGGGAGCTGGTCGACGAGGCGCGGGCCGCGGGCCAGACCGTACGTTTCGACCAGGACCTGCCCGAGCGGGCCGACGGCGAGGGCGGCTATCCGCTCCGCCCCCAGCTGCAGCGCACCGCCTACCGCGCGGTGCAGGAGGGGCTCACCAACGCGCGCAAGCACGCCCCCGGCCGGCCGGTGGAGGTGCGGGTTGCGGGTGCCGTGGGAGGCGAGCTGACGGTACGGGTCAGCAATCCGCTGCCGGAGGGGCGTGAACCGGCGGGGCCGGCCGGTGCGGCGATCCCCGGCGCCGGTGCCGGGCTGACCGGGCTGCGGGAGCGGCTGGAGATCGAGGGCGGCACCCTTGCCTACGGTCCCCGGGACGGGAACTTCACGCTGGACGTCCGGCTGCCGTGGCCCACTCCGGAGTCCGGGTACGACGCGGGGCCCTGACCCGTCGAACCGGTCAGGGCCCCGCGCCGTGCTTCGGCGGGGCTACGCGGGGTCAGCCGCAGGAGCCTCCGCAACTACAGGGACCGCCGGACTGGCAGCCGCATCCGCAGCCGGGACCGCATCCGCAGGCCCCGACAAGGGGCAGATGCCGCGCTTCCGGGGGTGCGGTCGGCGGCTGCTCGGCCGTGGTCCGGGGCGATCGGGGGGAGTCAGCCATCGTGCCCTCCTCGGCAGGGACAGTCATGGACAGGCATGACACAGCCCTATTGCACGCCGGACTGGCATGGGCGCATCAAGGGCGCGCGGTTGCACACCCCAGCTGCGTCCCTACGTCCCCTTCGGCCCTTGGGTCCTGCGGATCCTGTTCGGCCCCTGGCCCCTGCGGCCCCTGCGGCCCCAAGCCACGGTCCCCCGGGCCTCAGCCCTCGGCGGAGGCGCCCTCCGAACCGGACGCAGCCTCGCCCCCGGAGGGGTTCGCCCCGGTCGCGGCGGCCAGCGCGGGGTCGATCTCGTCTGCGTAGTCGCCGGTCACCAGGTAGACGACCCGGCGGGCCACCGACACCGCGTGGTCGGCGAACCGCTCGTAGTAGCGGCCCAGCAGCGTGACGTCCACGGCGGTCTCGATGCCGTGGTGCCAGCGGTCGTCCATCAGGTGCTGGAAGAGGGTGCGGTGCAGCAGGTCCATGGCGTCGTCGTCCTGCTCCAGCTGCATCGCCAGGTCGACGTCCTTGGTGATGATGACCTCGGCCGCCTTCGCCATCAGCCGCTGTGCCAGCTGCCCCATCTCCAGCAGCGTCGCCTGGAGGTCCTGGGGGACGGCCGACTCGGGAAAGCGCAGCCGGGCGACCTTCGCCACATGCTGCGCCAGGTCGCCCGAGCGCTCCAGGTCGGCGCTCATCCTCAGCGAGGTGACGACGATCCGCAGATCGGTGGCGACCGGCTGTTGCCGGGCCAGCAGCTGTATCGCCCTTGTCTCCAGATCGCGCTGGAGATCGTCGACCTTCTCGTCGGCGGCGATGACGCTTTCGGCGAGCTTCAGGTCCGCGTCCAGCATCGCCGTGGTGGCGCGCCCGATCGCGGAGCCGACGAGCCTTGCCATCTCGACCAGGCTGTCCCCGATCGAGTCCAGCTCCTCGTGGTACGCGTCCCGCATGGCTGTCCTTCCCTCGCACGAATGTTCTCGTGGGGCGCTCGCCCCGGCCGTTCTCATGGGGCCGCTCGGGCCCCTACGTTCTCAACGATGCGCCCGAAATGCGACCGGTTCGGCCCCCCACGGTGAACCGAAGGAGCCCTGAGGGTTAACACTGGGCGACAGCTCTTTCGGTCGGCCCCCTCAGGACTGGGGCACTGTCGTAAGAGGCGCATAACCTGGCTGTATGGACGTTAATGCGGCGGTCGCCGCGGCAGCTGCGATCGCCGGTGTGTGTACCGGCGTGATCGCGATGCTGGCGTTCCGGTGGAGCGAGCGGGAGCAGGCCCGCCCCACCCGCACCTCCCTGCACACCGAGCCGGGGCTGCCCCCCGGCGTCGACACCGTCCTGTCGGTGCTCCGCTCCTCAGCCGTGGTGCTGGACGAGAGCGATGCCGTCGTCAAGGCCAGCTCCGCCGCCTACGCGCTGGGTCTGGTGCGCGGCGGCAAGCTCGCGGTGGAGCCTATGCTCCAGATGGCCAGGGACACCAGGCGCGACGGCGAGATACGCCAGGTCGAGTTGGACCTGCCCCGACGCGGCACGGGACGGGGTGATGCCCTCGCGGTCTCCGCGCGGGTGGCTCCGCTCGGCTCCCGGCTGGTGCTCCTGCTGGTGGAGGACCTGACGGAGGCCCGCAGGATCGAGGCGGTGCGGCGCGACTTCGTCGCCAACGTCAGCCATGAACTCAAGACCCCCGTCGGCGCCCTCTCCCTCCTCTCGGAGGCGGTACTGGACGCGTCCGACGATCCGGAGGCGGTGGAGCGCTTCGCCGGGCGGATGCAGAACGAGGCCACCCGGCTCACCAACCTCGTCCAGGAACTGATCGACCTCTCCCGGGTGCAGAACGACGACCCGCTGGAGGACTCGGAGTCGGTCCGGGTGGACGAACTGGTCACCGAGGCCATAGAACGCAGTCGGCATAGCGCCGACAGCAAGCAGATCACCCTCCTCGCAGGGGGCACCGAAGGGCTGCACGTATGGGGCAACCGCGGTCAGCTGGCCGCGGCCCTCGGCAACCTCGTGGAGAACGCCGTCAACTACTCACCCGCACGCACGCGTGTCAAGATCGCGGGACGCTGCACCCAGGCCCCCGGCGGTGACCTGATAGAGATCTCCGTCACCGACCAGGGCATCGGTATCTCCGACCGCGACAAGGAGCGCATCTTCGAGCGGTTCTACCGCGTCGATCCGGCCAGGTCCCGGGCCACCGGTGGCACCGGGCTCGGCTTGTCCATCGTCAAACACGTGGCCGCCTCGCACGGCGGGGAGGTCACCGTATGGAGCGCCGAGGGACAGGGCTCCACCTTCACCCTGCGGCTGCCCGAGGCGGGCAGCGCACGGGAGCAGGCGGCGCTCGACAAGGCCGACCGGCTCGGCCGGAACCGCCTGTCCGGCGCACTGCAGGAACCGGCCGCCTTCGACGAGGAGGAGCGGCCGTATGTCGACCAGGCTGATGAACAACTTTCCGCCCCGGAGGTCCTCCCGTGACCCGAGTGCTTGTCGTCGAGGACGAGGAATCGTTCAGCGACGCACTGTCGTACATGCTCCGTAAGGAAGGCTTCGAGGTCGCCGTCGCGGCCACGGGTCCCGACGGGCTCGACGAGTTCGAACGCAACGGCGCCGATCTGGTGCTGCTCGACCTGATGCTGCCGGGGCTGCCCGGCACGGAGGTGTGCCGCCAGCTGCGCGGCCGCTCCAACGTCCCGGTGATCATGGTGACGGCCAAGGACAGCGAGATCGACAAGGTCGTCGGCCTGGAGATAGGCGCCGACGACTATGTCACCAAGCCGTTCTCCTCCCGCGAGCTGGTCGCCCGCGTCCGCGCGGTGCTGCGCCGCCGCGGCGAGCCGGAGGAGGTCGTGCCCGCGGCCCTGGAGGCGGGACCGGTCCGGATGGACGTGGACCGGCATGTGGTCACCGTGGGCGGTGGCAAGGTCGATCTGCCGCTCAAGGAGTTCGACCTGCTGGAGATGCTGCTGCGCAATGCGGGCCGGGTGCTGACCCGGATGCAGCTGATCGACCGGGTCTGGGGCGCCGACTACGTGGGCGACACCAAGACCCTCGACGTCCACGTCAAGCGGCTCCGCGCCAAGATCGAGCCCGACCCCGGCGCCCCCCGCTACCTGGTGACGGTCCGCGGCCTCGGCTACAAGTTCGAGCCGTAAACCGCGCCCCGCAGGGGCGCGGGGCGCTGACATGTGCGGCTCCGCCGCGCGGGCGCGATCAACCACAACCGCGCCCGCACCCGGGCACTGCACACCAGCCCCTACGGCGAGAGGCCGCACCCCGCGCGGGATGCGGCCTCTCGCCGTACGTGTACGGGCTCAGTGGCCGGCGTGCTCGCCCTGCTGCTCCTCGGCGCCGGACGTGGCCGACGAGGACGGGCTGGCAGAGCGCTCACCAGGCTCGGCGGAGCCGCCCGGCTTCGCGGACTCACTCGCACCGGCCGACTCACCCGGCTCGGCGGACCCACTCGGCTTGCCCGACCCGGAGGGTCCCTGCTCCGGCGTCCGGGGGGACGGCGACGAGCTCGGGCCGACCGTCTCGTACGCGTCCTCCGCCGGCACCACCGTCGCCCGCAGCTTGACGGGACCGGTGCGGCTGAGGTCGAAGGTGAGCGGCTGTGCGTTGCCGTCCTTGACGCCGGCCTTCTCCGCGTCGGTGAGCAGCGCGGACGCCTTGCCCTTGCCGCCCAGCGCCAGCGAGCCGCCGGCCGGCACGACGAGCCTCTTCTTGCCCTTGGCGGGGCTCAGTTCGGCACGGGTGCCCTTGATGTAGATGCCCTTGAGGGTCTGGTCCTTCTCACCGTCGTTGAAGATCCGCGCCGTGACGGTCGCCTCGCCCGACCCCTTGGTGTCGGTGACGAGGTTGGCGTTCTGGATCTTGATGACCCCGACGTGCGTCGCCGCGTTGTCGGGCTTGACCTCCAGCGTCTGCGCGTCGTTCCCCGCGCCGCAGGCGGTCAGCGAAACGGCGGCGAGCGCGAGGGTGGTGGCGGCGAGGGTGCCGCGACGAAGGCTGCTGCTCACGGCGGCGGCAACTCCTAGGCGAGCTATGGCGGCGGGCACGCTCCTCAAGCGCGTGCCGGTCGCGTACGGATGGGCTTTCGCGTGCGGGCTCAGGTTACCGACAGCCTGTGGAGGCCCCGCACCCGACCCTCCGGCCCGGACTTCCGGCGGCGCGCTGCACCCTGCGCGGTACTTCGCGTCGTACGCCGTCGAATAGCGAGGGCCGATGTGCGGGTGACCTCCGTACGGGCGATTCCACGGGAATGCGAGAGGATGATGAAGAATTGATCAACAGGCTCTTACAGGGCCATTGATCAATTCTTGGGAAAGCCGGAAGGCGCGGCGAAGATGCCACTCCCTACAGTCGGACAAATCGGTCACCGCGGACGTGTCGCGAGCCTCTTCCGGGGGCCGGCCGGGCCTGTTTCCGCGGGTGCGCAGAACCGCTCTCACCTGCGAATACCCGCTTGCATTGACCGGTCGATGCACGATAGAGGGTCGCTTGTCAAGCCCCGAGATATGCCCTGACCTGCGAAAACGCCATTCAGAAGACGTCGTTCCCGTGTTACCCTGGATAGCCACGGAAGGGGTACCTGACACATGACGTTCAAGGTTGGCGACACCGTGGTCTATCCCCATCACGGGGCCGCGCTGATCGAGGCTATCGAAACTCGCCAGATCAAAGGCGTGGACAAGACCTACTTGGTTCTGAAGGTCGCGCAGGGCGATTTGACCGTTCGCGTACCGGCGGACAATGCGGAGTTCGTAGGCGTGCGCGACGTCGTTGGTTCGGACGGGCTGGACAGGGTCTTCGAGGTGCTCCGCGCGCCGTATGCCGAGGAGCCGACCAACTGGTCCCGCCGCTACAAGGCAAACCTCGAAAAGCTTGCGTCCGGCGACGTGATCAAGGTCGCCGAGGTGGTGCGTGACCTGTGGCGCCGTGAGCGTGAGCGCGGTCTGTCCGCCGGTGAGAAGCGGATGCTGGCCAAGGCCCGTCAGATCCTGGTGAGCGAGCTGGCTCTGGCGGAGAACACGAACGAGGACAAGGCCGAGGCGCTGCTCGACGAGGTTCTCGCTTCCTGACACTCGATATGCCCCACGATGCCGCGGTGCCCGGATGACATCAGTCGTCACCGGGCGCTGCGGCATGTTGTGACACATTCGGTGTGGGCATGCTGCAACACGGTCAAGCATGGTGCGCGCATATACGACTGCGCATCCGGCTGAGGAGCCGGCGTGCCGGGCCCGGGCAGCCGGCTCGACCGATGTTCACGGAAGGGCTCGGTCGAGCGGTCGCGCCCGGCACTCCCCAACCCGTGGCCGGGGGTACCCCCAGGCCATACCCACCCCGGCTGAGGACACAAACCCTGAACGCGCTACCGATGTCAATCGATTCCACAGACTTTGCCCCTTCCGGGGACCCCCGGCCCTCCACTGATGCCGGCCCTCGCACCGCTGTCATCATCCCGGCCGCCGGCAAGGGCGTTCGGCTCGGCCCGGGGGCGCCCAAGGCGCTGCGCGAGCTGGGCGGTACACCGATGCTCGTCCACGCCGTACGGGCGACCGCGCGGGCGCGCGCCGTCGAGCTGGTCGTCGTGGTCGCACCGCCCGACGGCACACCCGCCGTCCGCACCCTGCTGGACGGGCACGGGCTGCCCGAGGTCGCCGTCGTACCCGGCGGCGACACCCGCCAGGACTCCGTACGCCTGGGCCTGGCGGCGCTGCCCGACACCGTCGAGACCGTGCTGGTGCACGACGCGGCCCGGCCGCTCGTCCCGGACGAGACGGTGGACGCCGTCGCGCGGGCCGTCCACGAAGGTGCGCCCGCCGTGGTGCCCGCGCTGCCCGTCACGGACACCGTCAAGCAGGTGGAGCCCCGCACCGGCGGCGCGCCCGAGCCGGTCACCGGCACCCCGGACCGGGGCCGGCTGCGCGCCGTGCAGACCCCGCAGGGCTTCGCCCGCAAGGTGCTCGCCGAGGCGCACTCCCGGCTGGTGGCTGAGGGCGACGGCGCCACGGACGACGCGGGGATGGTCGAGCGGCTCGGCGTCGAGGTGGTCGTCGTCCCCGGACACGAGGAGGCGTTCAAGGTGACCCGCCCCCTCGACCTCGTGCTCGCGGAGGCCGTGCTGGCCAGGAGGAGGAGGCGCGATGCGTACTGAGGACGCTGCCGGAGCCGCCCTGCCCCTGCCCCTGGTCGGCATCGGCACGGATGTGCACGCGTTCGAGGAGGGGCGCGAGCTGTGGTGCGGCGGGCTCCTGTGGGAGGGCGAGCCGTACGGACTCGCCGGGCACTCCGACGGTGACGTGGCGGCGCACGCGGCATGCGATGCGCTCTTCTCCGCCGCCGGGATCGGTGACCTCGGTGCCCACTTCGGTACGGACCGTCCCGAGTGGTCCGGCGCCTCCGGCGTCGCGCTGCTCACGGAGGCGGCGCGCATCGTACGCGCGGCGGGGTATGAGATCGGCAATGTGGCCGTCCAGGTCATCGGCGTCCGCCCCAAGATCGGCAAACGGCGTGCGGAGGCCATGAAGGCGCTGTCCGATGCCGCGGGCGCCCCCGTCTCCCTCTCCGGCACCACCACCGACGGCCTTGGCCTGACCGGCCGTGGCGAGGGCCTGGCGGCCGTCGCGACCGCGCTGGTCCTGCGACGCGCGTAAGGCTCCGCGGCTGACGGTGCGTGAGATACGGTCCCAGGAGCCCAGACCTCCGCAGCGAGAGAATAGGGAGCCGTTTCCGTGGCCCAGCAGGTGCTCTCCGACCAACTCAAGAAGGTCCTCGACAGCAAGGTCTTCATCGCCGTCGCCACCATCCAGCCCGACGGCAGCCCGCAGGTGTCGCCGGTGTGGGTGAAGCGCGACGGCGAGGACCTGCTGATCTCCACCACCATCGACCGCCGCAAGACGAAGAACCTCCGGCGCGACCCCCGCGTGACGATCCTGGTGCAGCCAGCCGAGGAGCCGTACACCTACGCCGAGCTGCGCGGCACCGCGAGCGTCACCCCCGAGGGCGGCCAGGAGCTCATCGAGGAGCTGGCGCACAAGTACGTCGGGAAGAGCTACGCCGAGTTCAACCCCGCCGCGGGCGAGGACGCCGAACGCGTCGTCGTACGCGTCACCGTCAACAGGGTCATCGGCCGGCTCTGAGCCGCCCGGCCCCGGGCCCCGCCGCCCTCTCTTCCGGGAGGCGCACAGCGGGGCCCGCCGGGCTACTACCCTTGACCCCGTGACTCTTCGCCTGTACGACACCAGCGCCCGGCAGATCCGCGATTTCAGCCCGCTCGAACCCGGCTGTGTCTCGATCTACCTGTGCGGTGCCACCGTGCAGGCGCCCCCGCACATCGGGCACATCCGCTCCGGGCTGAACTTCGACATCATGCGCCGCTGGTTCAGCTACCGCGGCTACGACGTGACGTTCGTCCGCAACGTCACCGACATCGACGACAAGATCATCGTCAAGTCCGCCGAGCAGGGCCGCCCCTGGTGGTCGATCGGCTACGAGAACGAGCGTGCCTTCAACGCCGCCTACGATGCGCTCGGTTGCCTGCCGCCCACCAACGAACCGCGTGCCACCGGCCACATCCCCGAGATGGTCGAGATGATGCGGGTGCTGATCGAGCGCGGCCACGCCTACGCCGCCGACGGCAACGTCTACTTCGACGTCCGCTCCTTCGGCGACTACCTCTCCCTCTCCAACCAGGAGCTCGACAACCTCCTCCAGCCCGCGGGCGAGGGCGAGACCGGCAAGCGGGACCCCCGCGACTTCGCGATGTGGAAGGCCGCCAAGCCCGGCGAGCCCTACTGGGAGACCCCCTTCGGCCCTGGCCGCCCCGGCTGGCACCTGGAGTGCTCCGCGATGGCGCACAAGTACCTCGGCCGCGCCTTCGACATCCATGGCGGCGGTGTCGACCTGGTCTTCCCGCACCACGAGAACGAGATCGCCCAGTCCCGCGCCTTCGGTGACGACTTCGCCCGCTACTGGGCGCACAACGCCTGGGTCACCATGAGCGGCGAGAAGATGAGCAAGTCGCTGGGCAACTCGGTGCTCGTCAGCGAGATGGTCAAGCAGTGGCGCCCCCTCGTGCTGCGCTACTACCTGGGCGGCCCGCACTACCGCTCCACCATCGAGTACAGCACCGAGTCGCTGCGCGAGGCGGAGTCCGCGTTCGGCCGGATCGAGGGCTTCCTCCAGCGCGGCACCGAGCTCGCGGGCCAGGCGGCGCCCGCGGAGCGCGTTCCGGACGCGTTCGCCGAGGCCATGGACGACGACTTCTCGGTGCCGCAGGCGCTGGCCGTCGTCCACACGACCGTGCGGCAGGGGAACGCCGCGCTGGGCGAGGGCGACAAGGCCGCTGTCGCGACCGCGATCACCGAGGTCCGCGCCATGCTCGGCGTCCTGGGCATGGATCCGCTGGACGCCACCTGGTCCGGTGGCGCCTCCGGCAGCGGCGCTGACCTGCACTCGGTGGTGGACTCGCTGGTCGGGCTGGTGCTGGAGCAGCGGCAGGCAGCCCGGGCGCGCAAGGACTACGCGACGGCGGACGCCATCCGCGACGAGCTCAAGCGCGCCGGCCTGACGATCGAGGACACCCCCTCCGGCCCCCGCTGGGAGCTCAGCGGGGAGTGAGGGTCTCTTCGGTACCGGTACCGTTGTAAAGCCGTACGTACATCCGAGCGCGCGTACTCGACGCGCAAGCCGCCAAGAAGCAAGGTAGGTGCCCCAGCATGCCCGGGAAGAAGAAGGGGCCGCAGATCGGCAGCGGCGGCAACCGCCGCCGTGGCCTGGAGGGCAAGGGCCCCACGCCGCCCGCCGAGATGCGCAAGGGCCACGCCAAGCAGCGCGCCGCGCAGGCCAGGGCGCGCCGCACGCAGAGCCGCCAGCAGCGTGGCGGCAAGGGCACCTCGGAGCTGGTCGTGGGCCGTAACTCCGTCGTGGAGGCCCTCCGCGAGGGTGTGCCCGCCAACGCGCTCTATGTGCAGCAGTTCGTCGACAACGACGAGCGGGTCCGTGAGGCCGTCCGCTTCGCGGGCGAACGCGGCGGCATCCGGCTGGTCGAGGCCCCCAGGCCCGAGCTGGACCGGATGACCAACGGCCTCAACCACCAGGGCCTGGTCCTCCAGGTCCCGCCGTACGAGTACGCGCACCCCGAGGAACTGGCGGCTGCCGCGTTCGACCGCGGCGAGGACCCGCTGATCGTGGCGCTGGACGGGGTGACCGACCCGCGGAACCTGGGCGCCGTGGTCCGCTCCGTCTCCGCGTTCGGCGGGCACGGTGTGGTCGTACCGGAGCGGCGTGCGGCCGGGATGTCGGCCGGCGCGTGGAAGACGTCCGCGGGTACGGCGGCGCGTACGCCGGTCGCGCGCGCCACCAACCTCACCCGTGCGCTGGAGGGCTACCAGAAGGCAGGCCTGATGGTGGTCGGGCTCGCGGCGGACGGCGAGGTGGAGCTCGGCGAGGCCGCCGCGCTCGACGGTCCGCTCGTGGTGGTCGTCGGCAGCGAGGGCAAGGGCCTGTCGCGGCTGGTCGGCGAGACGTGCGATCTGAGGGTACGCATCCCGATGCCGGGCGGCGCCGAGTCGCTGAACGCCGGCGTCGCGGCCGGTGTCGTGCTGTACGAGGCTGCGCGGCGACGCGGCTGAGGCGGGTCCGGGCGGGGGCCCGGACCCGCGACCGGTTGATGATCTCTTGACGGGCCTCGGACAGATCGGGCCGGTCAAGGCAGTGTCCTAACCGTCCGTCACTCGGTTAGATGAGTGTGGACACCAGAACACCCCGCGCACCCGGCGCTTCGGGCCGCGGCTCCGGGCACAGCCCAGGGGGAAGCCCACGCGGTTTCTTCGACGACGAACCGGTGCTGAGCACGGTCAAGGTCCCGTCCGACCCCGCTGAGGTGGTCGTCAATCACGCGAGTTTCCGAGTGCGGCTCGGCGCGGCGTCCGCCGCATCGGCCACGTCGGCCATGCCTGCCGCACCGTCCGTCGCCTCGCCCTCCGTAAGCGTGCGCGGCCTGTCGCCTGCGGCCACCACCGCTGCCGTGACCGCCGGAACGTCCGCTTCGGCACCGTCCGCGTCGGCCGGGCGCGAGGTGGCGGCGTTCGAGGACACCGAGCCCATTCCCGTCGTCACCGGCGGCACTGCTTCGGCCGGGGCCCGCCGTCCCGGCTCCGGCCATGCCGGGCGCCGCGCACCCGTGGTGTGGAGCGGCGGCCCCGAGCCGGACGACACGGGTGCCACAAAGCTGATCCAGGCCGCCCGCACGGCCGGGCTCGTCGGCTACGAGGGCCCCGCCACCGGCGAGTCCGACCCCTCCGCCACCCAGACCCTGCCCCGCGTCAAGGGCCCCGGCGGGCCCGGCCGGTCCGGGAGCGGAGCCACCGGGAGCGGCCCCGCCACCGTGGTCGGCCCGCCCCGTGGTCCGCAGCCGTCCGAGAGCGGACGGCCGGTGCCGCACCAGCCCGAGCCCCCGCAGCCAGAACCGCTGTTGAAGGGCGTACGCCCGGCGCGCGGTGCCTTCGACGAGGACACCGGCGAACTCGTCGCCGCCCAGCAGGACACCGGGGAACTGCCGCCGGTCGGCTACCAGGGCCACCGCAACCGGGGCGACGGAGGTCCTGACGGCCACGGCCCGCACGTCCGTTACGCCCGCTTCGAGGAGCACGAGGGCTACGGCTCGGAGGGCTACGAGAGCGACGACGGTTCGGCGGACGCCGAGGGCCGGCGTCGCCGCGACGCCGTACGGCACGCGTACTACCCGGGGCGCCGGATGAACCTGGGCGTCGTCCTGCTCCCGCTGCGCCTCTTCCTCGGCTTCATCACCGTCTACGCCGGAATGGGCAAGCTGTGCGACCCCGTCTACTTCGACGGCGGCGAGCGCGGCTCCATGGTCACCTGGCTGCGCTCCCTGGACCCGTGGACGGTCGCCTCCCCGCTGCGGGACTTCGCCCTCGCCCACCCGGTCGGCGCCGGACTCACCGTGGCCTTCCTCCAGGTGATCGTCGGCGTGCTGACCATGTTCGGGCTGTGGCAGCGCGTCGCCGCGGGCGTCGGCGCGCTGCTGTCGGCGGCGCTGCTGATGACCGTCAGCTGGAGCAGCGTCCCCGCCTATGAGGCGCCGGACATCATCTACCTCGCTGCCTGGAGCCCGCTGATCATCGCGGGCGCGCCTGTCTACTCCGTCGACGGGCGGTTGGCGAGCGAGGCATGGCGGAAGCTCGGCCCCCGCGTCGAGCTGCGCGATCTGCAGCGCCGGGTGCTGCGCAGGGGCACCGTCATCGCCACGGTCGTCGTCGGTCTCGCCCTGCTCGTCGGCTCGCTGCTGGGCAGCGCCGTCCGCTCCTCGCAGCCGGCCTCGGCCCCCGAGCGCGGCAAGACCCCCACCAACCGGCTGCCGGGCTCCCCGATGCCCCACTCGCCGGGCGGACCGGGCGCCGGCCAGGCGACCCACGGCCCGGCCGGCCTCGACGGGCGGCGCGGCGACCTGGACCGGCGCCGCAAGGACGGCCGCCCCTCCGCGCACGAGACCAGGCCGGGCGAGCGCCGGGCCAGCAGCGGCCCCGAGTCCACCCCCAGCCAGGGCCGGACGCAGGGCGCGAACGAGGGCGGTCCGCAGGGCGCCACACCCGGTCAGCAGGGCACCACAGCACCGCCGGCCCAGCAGCCCGGACAGCAGCCGCAGGCCACCACCGGCGGCTCGGGCTCCCGCACCGGTATGTCCCGCGAGTCCTCCTCCACGAGCGACGACTCGTCGGCCGGCTCCGGCGGCGGAGCGTCCTCGTCCGGTGGCGGACGCGGCGCGCTGGGTGGGCTGTTCGGCCACTGAGCCGCGCGGGCGCGCCTTGCGGGGCGCGCCCGGGTTGTTGCGCGTACGGCCGTACGGAAGGGCCTTCGGCGCTCCCCGGAGAGGGGAAGCCGGAGGCCCTTCCGCGTGCGCGAGTGGTCGTATGCCGTAAGCCGCGTGTCGTTGTGCCGTTATGCCGCATGGCCATGTGGCCGTACGGCGGCCGTATGTGGGATGGGACTCAGCGTGGGTTGCCGTCCGCGAGTTCCTTGGCGGCCTCGCGCAGGTCCTTGGCGGTGTCGATGGCCCGCCAGTAGGAGCCCTGGGGGAGCGGGAAGCCCGCGAGGGCGCGCTCGCGGGCGAGGCGGGGGAAAGTAGTGCGCTCATGGTCCCCGCGCTCGGGCAGCAGCCCGGTGAAGCGGGGCGAGAAGACGTAGACGCCCGCGTTGATCAGATACGGGGAGGGCGGCGCCTCGATGAAGTCGAGTACGTGGCCGAACCGGTCGGTCTCCACGGCGCCCCAGGGGATGCGTGGGCGGGCGAGCGCGAGCGTGGCGGTCGCGTCGCGCTCGGCGTGGAAGGCGGCCATCTCGCGCAACGAGAAGCGGGTCCAGATGTCACCGTTCGTCGCGTACCACGGCTCGTCGGGACGCGGCAGGGAGCGCGCCGCGAACTTCAGTCCGCCACCGCGCCCCAGCGGCTCGCGCTCGATCACCGTAGTGACGCGGCAGGGGAGTTCGGCCTTGGCGAGCCACTCCTCGAGCACCTCGGCGAGGTGTCCGCAGGAGACGACGACGTCGGTGACGCCCTCCGCCGCGAGCCAGGCCAACTGATGGCCGATGATCGGGACGCCCGTACCGGGGATCTCCACCATCGGCTTGGGACGGTCGTCGGTGTACGGCCGCAGCCGTGATCCCTGTCCACCGGCAAGGATCACGGCCTGGGTCGGGTGCTGGGTCATGTGCCGCAGCCTATGCGCGCGGGGCAGGCGCCGGGCGCCGCACCCACAGCCCGGGCCGGCCCGAATCGGGCTGTCCCGGTTCCGGCTGTCTCCGCGCGGGCTGCCTCAGCCCAGTTGCGCGACGCCGGAGGCGAAGGACGTGTCGCAGACGGGCCGCGCGAAGCGCTGGGCGCGCTGGGCACCGTACTTGTGGACGGCGGCCTTGCCGAGCGCCCGCGCGATCGTGGCGCAGTGGCGGGCCAGGGACGGCTTGCGGGTGATCGCGCGCTGAAGACCGCTCAGCGCCACCCCAGGGTGCTGCTCCTGGAGTTCGGCGATGAGCCGGTCACGGAGTACGTCCTGCGGGGCGCGACGCGTCATCGGCCCCGCCGGTGTCGAGGCGCTGCGCGCCGACGCCTTGTGCGCGGAGTCCGGCGCCGAGCTCTGCGCCGAGTCCTCTGCCGAGGAGGCGAGGACCGGCGAGTCCGCGGGCGTCGGCGCCCATGGGACATGGGTGACGGCGAGGGTCCCGGACAGGACGAGCATGACCGGGAGTACGAGGGCGAGGGATCGGCCGATACGGCGGGCTGCGTGGTTCACGACCGCGATGGTAGCGAGCGGTAGTGATTTGGCGACATTTTGTCACCACATCGAGCGACGGGAAAAGTGGGTTGTTCGAGCGGTACCGCACGAGGGGGAAACGGAGGCGGGAGGGGGCGGACGCGAGCGGGGGAGGGAGGACCCGGGAGGCGGGGAGAGGCGGGGCGGAAACGGGCGGCTGGGCGGAAACGGTGAAGGGCCGTGACGGGGATGCCGTCACGGCCCTTCACGCCCCACAGGCAGGGGTCGGGTGTCGTCAGTCGCTCAGTCGCTCGCCGGAGGAGGTGGAGAAGACGTGGGTCTCGCCACCCTGCGGCACCACGTGGATCGTGGCGCCCTTCTCCGGGACTGCGCGGCCCGGAACGCGGACCACCAGGTCACGCTTCTCGCCGCCGATCTCGGCGGTGCCGTAGACGTAGCCGTCGGCAC
Organism: Streptomyces sp. 3N207; assembly: GCF_052246355.1. Taxonomy (NCBI): domain Bacteria; kingdom Bacillati; phylum Actinomycetota; class Actinomycetes; order Kitasatosporales; family Streptomycetaceae; genus Streptomyces; species Streptomyces sp. 3N207. Next base: position 51,814 of record NZ_JBQQBV010000015.1, read on the forward strand.
CCAGCTCCTCGACGACGTTCACGGTGACGGGGACGCCGGCCTTCTCGTCCTTGGACAGGGCCTTGCCGTTGCCGTCCCCGTTCACCAGGTCGAAGTGCTCGGGTCGGACGCCGACCGTGACCGTCTTGTCACCCTTGTCCGAGGCGGCGGTGAGTGCCTCGCGCTCGACCGGCACCACGCTGTTGCCGAACTTGACGCCGCCGTCGGTGATCGGGACCTCGACCAGGTTCATGGCCGGGGAGCCGATGAAGCCCGCGACGAACAGGTTGTTGGGGCGGTCGTACATGTTGCGCGGGCTGTCGACCTGCTGGAGCAGTCCGTCCTTGAGCACCGCCACGCGGTCGCCCATCGTCAGGGCCTCGACCTGGTCGTGGGTGACGTACACGGTGGTGATGCCGAGGCGGCGCTGAAGGCTCGCGATCTCGGTACGGGTCTGGACGCGGAGCTTGGCGTCCAGGTTCGAGAGCGGCTCGTCCATCAGGAAGACCTGCGGCTCCCGGACGATGGCCCGGCCCATCGCGACCCGCTGCCGCTGACCACCGGAGAGCGCCTTGGGCTTGCGGTCCAGGTACTTGGTCAGGTCGAGGATCTTGGCCGCGTCCTCGACCTTCTTGCGGATCTCGCTCTTCGGCACACCCGCGATCTTGAGCGCGAAGCCCATGTTGTCGGCCACGGTCATGTGCGGGTACAGCGCGTAGTTCTGGAAGACCATCGCGATGTCCCGGTCCTTCGGCGGAAGGTGGGTGACGTCGCGGTCACCGATGCGTATGTTGCCCTCGTTCACGTCCTCCAGCCCCGCGAGCATCCGCAGCGAGGTGGACTTACCGCAACCGGAGGGACCGACGAGAACGAGGAACTCCCCGTCCGCGATCTCGATGTCGAGCTTGTCTACGGCGGGGGTCTCGGCGCCGGGGTACACCCGGGTCGCCTGGTCGTAGGTGACCGTGGCCATGTTCTCTTCTCCTTCACCGGCAGGTACGTGCCGGACGATCCGTCGTAAAGGGAGGTGTAGTCCACCGCGTGGACCTGGCGAGACGCTAGCTCCTCCCCGCGCTTTTGTCAGTAGCCCCAGACATCACGATCCAGCTCCCAGGTACACTGCTCGAGCGACGACACCCCGCCGCCTTAGCTCAGCTGGTTAGAGCATCTGTCTTGTAAACAGAAGGTCGTCGGTTCGAATCCGACAGGCGGCTCCGCAGGTCAGAGGCCCCGTACCGGGATCGGTGCGGGGCCTCTTCGTGCCGTACGGCAGCGAAGTACAGCAACCGGGGTGATCGCTGAGGCCGCTACCGACTTGGCCGGCTTCGCAGCGGGCGGAGCCGTGGTCCGGGGGCACGGTCATTGCGGTGATCTCTTCCGGGCGTCTGCCAGCAGCGCGGGACGGCGTTCGGCGAGTCTGGCGTACGCGGAAGACTGGTACAGGTCCCGGGCGTCATCCACCTCCACGGAGAGGCATTCCAGCCGCAGTGGTTCCCGCCGGTCGTCGTACAGGGAACCGGCCGGCCGCCGGGACGCGTGCCGTTTCAGCTGCCGCCCATGGCTTACGGATCGCGAGCCCGCAGCGAGTACGGGTGGGCCCTTGCCCCCAGGTGCGAGCTGCCAGTGGAGGCGGGCTGGTGAAGGGGGATGCTCAGAGACGTCGCCAGTGGGTCTGCTGGTGGATGGCTCGGGCCTTTTCTTCGGCGGCGAGGCCACGTTCCCGCTCCTCCGGGGTCAGAGTCCCGCTGGAGCCACCGACGCCACGACGATGGGCGACGTAGGCCACCGCACCGATGAGAGCCAGGCATATGACGATGACGAGCACGACCATGTCTGTCTCCATCTTCCGACTCCCAACTACCGTGCGAGAGTAGCTGGTTGGGTGAGAGGTGCGTAGGAGCTCAGCGTCAGAGAGCACCGGGAGAAAGCGTCCCAGCTGATTCGCCACCGTCCCTGGCTTCAGCGATGACAACATCAACGATGGCTCACAACGCCCGCCAGCGACTCACCGCGATCACCGTGCGGGAATGCGGTCACCGTCCTCACCAGGGGTCTGACTTCGGGGTGCGCCGCGCTGTCGGTGCGGATGTTGGTCTCACTACCTTCGTACTGCTGACGATCAAGAGGGGGCCCCTTGTTCGATGACAGGGATGACAGGTTGGAAAGCTTCTCCCGTGAACGGTTGGACGGACGCCGGGTACCGGAAGATCTGCGGGGGCTGCTGATTGCGCAGTGGGAGGGACGCCAAGCGTTCTACGAGCAGTTCGGCATCAGATTCCTGGAGTCGGGAGAGATCGATCCTCTGCTGGAACAGAGCTCCCGCGACGAGCGAGCCCCCGCCGCGCCCACCACCGCGGGCGGCGTGGTCGACCGTCGGATGGCCCAGTACGTCAAGGTCGTCGCCAAGCATGAGGACGGGGACTGCTACGGATACTGGGTGCATCCGGACGAGCCGACAGACCGGCCGGCGCGGATTGTCCACCGCGACACCGAGGGCTCTTTCATGCTCATGGGAGGGAATACCTTCGCCGGGGCAATCGTGGACGACTACTTCAGTGTCCCCGAGGAGGAGTTCGCGGAAGTGGCCGAGCACTTCAGTGCAGAGGCGGCCGAACTGCTCGCCGAGCTGGGTATCGCGGTCCCCATCCGGTCAACCGCTGACCTGGACCGGCCCGAGACCCACCTCGACCCGGACGCCGTCTACGCCGAGCTCCACGATGCCGAACTTGAAAGGCGGGGGTTGAAATAGGTCTGGGCAGCCGCCGCAGGGGCGCCGTCAGGGCGTAAGGACGAGGCCGAGGAGGAGGGAGGCGGTGTTGGCGGTGAGGGAGAGGGCGTAGGGGAGGGGGCCGCGTAGGCCCAGGCCGTAGCGGAGCAGAAGCGTCTCTGCCAGCCAGACCGCGGCCTCGCTCAGCAGAAGGAGCACCGGGTACGCTGCCGAGGTCGTGCCCGCCGCAGGTGCCCCGCCCGGGAAACCGCTGGTCAGGAACCACCAGAGCGGCGGATGCGTCAGGCAGTTGACGAGCAGGGCGGCGGTGAGGGCCCGGCCCGCGCTTACGCGTCCGAGTGCCCGCAGCGCCACCGAGTAGACCGGTACCTCGACGAGCAGGGTGAGGCCGAGGGCCAAGGCGTAGGGCACGACCGGGATCGTGTCACGGGGGAGGGGTGACATGGCCACGGGGGCGACGGGCGTACACCTCGCCGGTGCGGCGCAGGGCGCGGCCGGGGGCGGTGGCCCGCGGGGGACCGTGCCGCGGAGGACCGTGCTGGGACCGGTGGCGATGGTCGGGTTTCCGTTGGCGGTGGTGGGTGCGCTGGCCCTGGCGTTGCGGCTGCCCGTGGGGACGACGGTGTTCGGGCTGGCGCTCTTCGGCATTCTGCACAACGTCACGGAGCTGCGTTATGTGCTGGGCCGCTTCGACGCCGTACTGGCCGGGCCGTTCCTGCGTCTGCTGCTTCTCCTGACCTCCGGGATCGTGCTGTGCCGCCTGCTGCCGGCCGGCGAACTGCCGCGGGTGGCGGAAATCCTGCTCGCCTACGGGCTGCTGGGCGCCGCCTGTGTGCACGGGCTGCGCGGGCGGCCCGGGTTGTGCGTGGCGGCGGGCGGGGTGCTGGTGTGCGCGGCTGCCTGTTCGCTGGCCTATCCCGACTACCACTTCGTGGTCCTCGCTCACCTGCACAACGTGGTGCCGCTGCTGTTCCTCTGGGAGTGGTCACGTGGGCTGGAGCGGGGGCGGCGGCTGTTCCGCGCGGTGCAGTGCGGCTGGGTGCTGGTGGTGCCCGGCTTGCTGCTGGCGGGCGCGTTCGACGGCTGGTCGGCACCGGGAACGGCGTGGGCGGACCGGCTGTCCGCTGCGTACACGCCACCAGCCTGGCTGGACTCGGCGGTGGCGTTGCGGTTCCTGGCGCTCTTCGCCTTCCTCCAGACGATGCACTACGTGGTGTGGGTCTGGTTCCTTCCGCGGTACGCGCCGGAGGCGACCGTCTCCTTCGAGCGGCGGGTACCGCTGCTGCGAGGGTGGCGGGTGTGGGCGCTGGGGCTGGCGGGCGGCGCGGCGCTGGCGGCGCTGTTCGCCAGTGACTACGCCTCGGGGAAGGAGCTGTACGCGGCGGTCGCCACGTATCACGCGTACCTGGAGTTCCCCGTGCTGTTGATGCTCGTGCTGGGGCTCGGCGCGGGGTCCGCCTCCCTCCCGCCGGCCGCTTCCCGTTCCACGTCCGCTTCCACGTCCGCTTCCGCACCCGTACCCGTACCCGTCCGACCTGACGATGCGCCCTGAGGGGCCGAACAGCCATGGAGACAACGCGATGAATCTCGCAGATATCGCCCCCGAAGAGCCGGCCCTGCCCGGCGGAGACGGTGGAGGCGGCGGCGCCATGGGCGTCGTGATCGTGGTGGTGGGCGTACTGCTGGTGGCCGGGGTGATCTGGCTGACGGTGATGGCGGCACGCAAGCGCCGCCGGGACGGCCAGCGTCCGACGGGCCTGTCCTGAAAGAGCGCGCAGACTGCCCGCGGACGACGGACGAGGGCACCCCCTCACCGGAACAAGGCCGCAGCCCGCGGCTCAGGCGCCGTTGGCCTGTTCCGAGTTGAACTCCTCAACCCACTTCTTGTGCTGCTCGTAGTCGGCTGTGAAGCGGGTGTCGCCCGGTTTGACGGTGACGAAGTAGAGCCAGTCGCCGGAGGCGGGGTGCTGGGCGGCTTCGAGCGCATCGGGGCCCGGGTTGTCGATGGGGGACGGCGGCAGGCCCTTGTGACGGTAAGTGTTGTAGGGCGAGTTGACGCGGGTGTCGGCGTGGCTGGTGTTGAGGGTGGAACGGTCGAGCGCGTAGTTGATGGTCGAGTCCATCTGGAGCGGCATATCGCGCTTGAGGCGGTTCTGTATGACGCGGGAGACCTTGGCCATGTCCTCGGGGTTGTCCGCCTCGGCCTGGATGACGCTGGCGATGGTGAGAGTGTCGTAGTCGGGCGAGCCTGCCGCGGCGTGCCGCTCACGGGCCCTCTTGGTCATGGCCTTGACCAGTTGGGTCGGGGTCGTCTCGGGCCGTACGTCATAGGTGGAGGGGTGGAGATACCCCTCCGGGTTGCCCTTCGCCGCCGCGGGCAGCCTGAGCTTGCCCTGGCGGGCGGCGCGCTTCGCCGCCTTCTCCGTCGTCCCTTCGGGTACGGAGAGCGCCTTGTCGGCCTCCTCGTACACCTGGGAGGCACGCCAGCCTTCCTGCACGGAGAGGGATGTGGTCTGCCACTCCCGCTGGTACTGCCGGATCAGTACCACGGCTGCCGTCACCACGGCCAAGGCGCACAGCAGGGTCACCCCGACGAGCCAGCGCTTCCGGTTCCCGGTCCTGGTGGTCATGGGAGGAACGCTAGGCCAGCGCACCGGTTCTCCGCGCCCGAACGACGGTTATGGGACCAGCACCACCTTTCCCGAGGTGGCCCGCGTCTCCAGCGCACGGTGGGCGTCCGCCGCCTGCGCGAGCGGAAACGCGTCCACGAGCGGCGTCAGCACTCCCTTGGCGGCCAGCGCCAGCGACTCGTCCTCCAGTTCCCGCTTGTGCTCCAGCATGAAGGCGGCTTCCAGGGGACGGACGGTGATGCCCCGGGAGGCGGGCTCCTCGGGGGTGAGGGCTTCCACGGGCGGCGGCTGCCGGCCGTCGCCCGTCGGCAGCGTGGACGAGCCGCCGTACGCGTAGTGCGTGCCGCCGGGCCCCACCAGGTCCAGCGCCGTACGGGCGAGCGCGCCGCCCGGACCGTCGAACAGATGGCGTACGGGGCGTTCGCCGTACGCCGCGCGGATGCGGTCGGCCCAGTCGGTAAGCGTGTAGTCGACGGCGAGATCGGCGCCCAGCTCGCGGACGGTCGCCGTCTTGGCCGGGCCGCCCGCCGCACCGATGACGCGGGCGCCGCGGTCCTTGGCGTACTGCGTCAACAGTGTGCCCATGCCGCCGGCGGCGCTCAGTACCAGAACGGTGTCCTCGGGATCGATCTCGGCTCCGCGCAGTACGCCCATGACGGTGCGCCCGGTGCCGACCATGGCGACGGCCTGCGGCGCGGAGAGCGGGTCGGGTACGGGCTGGAGCGCGGCGGCGTCGGCGACGGCCAGCTCCGCGTAACCGCCGGGCGCCGCGCCCAGATGCACGGTGACGCGGCGGCCGAGCCAGTGTGCGGGCGTGCCCTCACCCAGCGCCTCGACGGTCCCGGCGACCTCGCGGCCGGGGACGGTGGGCAGCTCGGGGAGGGGCAGCGGGCCGCTTCTGACACCCGCGCGCAGGGTGGTGTCGATCAGGTGCACGCCCGCGGCCTGCACGGCGATCCGCACCTGGCCGGGGCCTGGGAGAGGGTCGGGCACCTCCTCGTACGTCAGGTTCTCGGCGGGCCCGAAGGCGTGCAGGCGTACGGCATGCATGGCGTTCGCTCCTTTGCGGAGGTGCGGAGGTGCGGAGGTGCGGTGGACGGTCGTGCGGAGCAGCCGGCTCGCCCAAGACTCCGACTTGAAGTGTGGTTCAAGTCAACTGGTGACCGGCTGACCGGCTGAGCGGTTCGACGCGGCTCGACGGCTCGATCGCGTGCCCCGCTGTCAGTGGCCGAGGGCAGCATGAGGACATGGCGACATCGGCAGTACGTGAAGCACGGCGCCCGGAGATCTCCCTGCCCGAGCTGCGGCCCTTCGAGGGCCGGGGCCTGGAGCCGGACGGGGACTACGACGGGGTGCGGTTCGAGGGGCTCGATCTGAGCGGGGCCGACGGGGGCGGGGCCACGTTTCTGGACGTGGGGATGTACCGGTGTGCGCTCGACGAAGCCCGCCTCGACCGGCTGAGAGTGATCGACTCCGTGCTGGAGGGGGTCTGGGGGGTCGGCGCCCAGCTGGCGGGGGCGGAGCTGCGCGATGTGGAGCTGCGGGACGCGCGCCTGGGCGGCATCCAGTTGCACGGAGCGCGGCTGAACCGGGTCCTGGTGCGGGGCGGGAAGATCGATTACCTGAATCTCCGTCAGGCACGGCTGACCGATGTCACCTTCGAGGGCTGCGTGCTGAATGAGCCGGATTTCGGCGGGGCTTCGCTCGAGCGGGTGGCGTTCCGCGACTGCGTACTGCGCCGTGCGGAGTTCAATCAGGTACGGCTCACGGATGTGGACCTGCGCAGGGTGACGGAGCTGGACCTCATTTCGGGGGTGGACCGGCTGGCGGGCGCCGTCATCAGTCCGGGGCAACTGCTGGAGCTGGCTCCGGCGTTCGCCGCGCAGATCGGGGTGCGGGTGGAGCGTTGAGGGGGGAGACGAGGAAACGCACGGAAACAAACATTTGACCAGAGGGTTCCAACAGAGCCGAACAGAGTTCTACGGTGTGGACGTCAACAGGGCTGCCCTGCCGCTCAGTTCGCGGGCGATGCGGGGGACGGGGAACAGCCTGCCGAGCCTTGAGGAGGACGGGAATGCGCCCCACCGTATTGCGCCGTGCCACCCGACCGAGACCGACCAGCGCCCTCGTCGCCATGCTGCTGTGCGGCGCGGGACTGGCCGCGCCTGCTGCCGCGGCCGGACCTGCCGCTGCCGCCGGACCGGCCGCCGCCGCCAGCGGTCCTGCCGCCGCCGAAGCCCGGATCCCGGCATCGGCGGCACCACCCGGTGACGATCTCGCCAAGACGCCGCCCATGGGGTTCAACAACTGGAACGCCACGCACTGCGGGCCCGAGTTCGACGAGGAGATGGTCAAGAAGACCGCCGACATCTTCGTCGAGAAGGGCCTCAAGGAGGCGGGCTACGAGTACGTCAACCTCGACGACTGCTGGGCGGAGCCCGAACGCGACGCCGACGGCAAGCTCGTCCCCCACAAGGAGCGGTTCCCCGGCGGCATCAAGGCCCTCGCCGACTACGTACACGCGAAGGGGCTCAAGCTGGGCATCTACACCAGTGCGGGCACCCGCACCTGCGACAGCGATCCGGGGATGCCGGGCGCGCTCGGCCACGAGGAGAGCGACGCGCGGCAGTTCGCAGACTGGGGCGTGGACTACCTCAAGTACGACAACTGCAACAACGAGGGCGTCCCGGCCCAGGAGCGGTACCAGGCGATGCGCGACGCGCTGGACAAGACCGGCCGCGACATCGTTTACAGCATTTGCGAGTGGGGCGAGAACAAGCCGTGGGAGTGGGCCGGCGGGATCGGCCATCTGTGGCGCACCACAGGCGACATCTCGGACAGCTGGGACAGCATTCTGGGCATCATGAAGCAGAACCTGCCGCTGGCCCCGTACGCCGGTCCCGGGCGCTGGAACGATCCCGACATGCTGGAGGTCGGCAACGGCGGTATGAGCGACACCGAGTACCGCACCCACTTCTCCATGTGGTCCGTGATGGCCGCCCCGCTGCTCATCGGCTCCGATCTGCGCAAGGCCGATGACAAGACACTGGAGATCCTCGGCAACAAGGAGGTCATCGCCGTCGACCAGGACGAGCTCGGCAAGCAAGGGGAGGTCGTCTCGCAGCAGGACGGGCGCTGGGTCGTGGCCAAGGAGATGTCCGACGGCAGCCGGGCCGTCGCGCTCTTCAACGAGACCGACAGCCAGCAGACGATCTCCACCGCAGCCACCGACACCGGCTTGCCGCAGGCAGGTTCCTACGACGTACGCGACCTGTGGAAGCACCAGGACAGCACCTCGACGGGGCAGCTGTCGGCAACCGTTCCGGCGCACGGGACCGTGCTGTTGCGGGTGTCAGCGAACGGCTGACCGGGGCGCGGTCCCGTCAGCCGCGCGGGCCCGCGTGCCCTCCCTGCCCCCGTCCGGCGGTCACTGGACCCGCGGGAAGCGGGCCGTCAGGGTCCACAGGACCGGGTTGCCGTCCAGGCCCTCGTGCATGTCGGTGAGGTCCGCGACGAGATCGTGCAGGAAGTCGCGGGCCTCCCGGCGCAGCTCGCTGTGGGAGAAGGAGAGCGGGCCTTCGTCGTCCGCCGACCAGTCCGCGGTGATCTCCACCCAGCCGAAACGGCGGGTGAAGCGGAGCAGTTCGGCGGACTCGGTGAAATCCAGGGTGGCCCGGTGCGGGCCGGGCGAACGACTACCGCGGTTGTCGCGGTCCAGCTCTTCGACGATGTCGCACAGCGCCCACGCGAAGTCGAGCACCGGCACCCATCCCCAGGCTGTGGACAGCTCGCGGTCGGCGGCGGTGTCGGCGAGATAGATGTCCCCGCAGAAGAGATCGTGCCGCAGCGTGTGCACGTCAGCGCTGCGGTAGTCCGTCTGGGGCGGATCGGGGAAGCGGCGGGAGAGGGCGTAGCCGATGTCGAGCACGGCGCGATCGTGTCACGGCCGCCCAGCCGCCCGCCGGGGCGGTGGGCGCCGGAGTGGCGCGGGTGGCGCTCCCCCGGGGGAGAGCGCCACCCGCGTCGCGTGGGGCTGCTTCAGACGTTGACGCCGAAGTCCTGGGCGATGCCCACCAGGCCGGAGGCGTACCCCTGGCCGACGGCGCGGAACTTCCACTCCGCGCCGTTGCGGTACAGCTCGCCGAAGACCATGGCGGTCTCGGTGGCGGCGTCCTCGCTCAGGTCGTAGCGGGCGATCTCGGTGCCGCCGGCCTGGTTGATGATGCGGATGAAGGCGTTCCGCACCTGGCCGAAGTTCTGGCTGCGGCTCTCCGCGTCGTAGATCGAGACCGGGAAGACGATCTTGTCGATCTCGCCGGGCAGCGCGGCCAGGTTGACGTTGATCTGCTCGTCGTCGCCCTCGCCCTCACCGGTGACGTTGTCACCGGTGTGCACGATGGACTGGTCCGGCGTCGCCTTGTTGTTGAAGAAGATGAAGTGCTGGTCGGAGTAGACCTTGCCCTCGGCCGTCACCGCGATGGCGCTGGCGTCCAGGTCGAAGTCCGTGCCGGTGGTGGTACGCACGTCCCAGCCGAGGCCGACCGTGACGGCGGTCAGGCCCGGTGCCTCCTTGGTGAGCGAGACGTTGCCGCCTTTGGACAGGCTTACAGCCATGGGGTGCCCTTCTGTCGTGTCTGGCTCTGATGGTGATCCCTGAGGAAATCACCGGCGCCGGATCGCAACCACACCGGGGTCTGCGGCCGCACGCCTCACACCTTCCACAACGCTACCGAGGGACGGACGGGTTCCAGCTTTCCGGTCGGACTTTGCTTCCTTTACCTTCGCGGCCGTCCGGGGAGGGTCCGGGAGCGCTCCGGCGGAGATCCTCGTCCGCTGTCGGAAAAGCGGATGACGGCCGCGCCGGGAGGCCGGACCATGGAACCCATGTCCGGTCCCTACTACATCCGAGGCGCGGTCGCCCTGCCCGAGGCCGAGCTGACGTGGCGCTTCACGCGTTCGTCGGGGCCGGGCGGCCAGCATGTGAACACCAGCGACAGCCAGGCCGAGCTGCGCTTCGACCTGGCGGGCACCCAGGCGCTGCCCGAGGTGTGGAAGAGCCGTGCGCTGGAGCGGCTGGCGAACCGCCTGGTGGACGGCGCCGTGCTGGTCGTACGGGCGAGTGAGCACCGTTCGCAGTGGCGTAACCGGGAGACGGCGGCGGTGCGGATGGCCTCCCTGCTCGCGGAGGCGACGGCGCCCCCGCCGCCCCCGCGGCGCAAGAAGAAGCTGCCCCGCGGGATCAACGAGCGCAGGCTCCGCCAGAAGAAGCAGCGCAGTGAGCTGAAGCGGGGCCGTACGGGACGCGGCTGGGACTGACGCCCCGCGCTCCCGGAGGCGCGCGGGGAGGTGCCCCCCGCCAACTGTCGCGCACCCGCTGCCCGCAATCGCCGGACAGGGGCACCCCCTCCCCGGAACCGGTGAAGCCCCGCGGGGTCAGCGCAGCGAGCGGTACCGCCCGCTGTAGTAGAGCAGCGGCCCGCCCCCGCCGTGGGTGAGCCGGGTGGCCAGGACGCGCCCGATGACCAGGGTGTGGTCGCCCGCCGTCACCCGCTGTTCCGTACGGCACTCGACGGCTGCCAGCGCGCCGTCCACCAGGGGTGCGCCGCTGGCGGTACCGCGGGTGTGGGGGAGCTCCTGGAAGAGGAGCCGGTCGCTGAGCCGCGCCTTCATGGCGAAGCGGCCGGCGGTCTGGTGTTGGGCCTCCGTGAGCAGGGAGACGGCCCAGTGGTCCTGGCGGGAGAGCAGCTCGTCCATCCGCGACTCCTCGCGCACGCTGACCAGGACCAGCGGCGGCTCCAGCGAGACGGACATGAACGCGGTGGCCGTCATGCCGACGTCCTCGCCGCGTGCTCCCTCCTCGGGGTCGTGCGCGGTGACAAGCACCACGCCGGCCGCCAGTCGCGCCATCGCCGCGCGGAACTCCTCGTCGCTCACCCCATCAGCATGGGGCATCGGGTGGGCCTGGGGCACGGGGGTCGTTTGCTGCTGCACTGCGTGGGACACGCTGGCTACGCTAACCGCCACCTTTTCGGCCCCGCATCGGGCTCCGGGACCAGTCGGGGACTAGGACCATCGGCGCCCTCGCCGGGTATGCCGGGACCCTCACGGGCGTGTGCGGCGGCTGCCCAGGGCACACGTTGCGCAATCAACTAGTCGCGGACTGTTGTGACTTGAGTCACAGAGGGCATTAATTGTTGACCCTGTGTACCGAGTGAACAGCTCGCTGTGATTCAGTGGCCATGGCAGCCGAGAACGCAGCCGAGACGCTGAGGCAGTGAGGCCCCGAAGCGACGCCACGAGCATCTGGAGTTGACGAGCAAGGCTCAGGGGGAGGGCTATGGAAACCGAGTCGGAGCCCTACGTCCGCCTTGCCAGTCTGCGCCAGCTGCACCGCGTCGTGGCGCAGCTCAACACGGCCCGCAGCCTCGCCGACACCTTGCAGACGGTTGCCGACGGGGTGGTCGAGGGCCTCGGCTTCGAGATAGCCGCAGTCAACCTGGTGCGTGCCGACGGAGACCTCGTCGTGGCCGCCGTCGCGGGCAGCGCCGCCGCCGAGTCGATGATGGCGGGCCGGGTCGGTTCCCGCGCCTCCTGGGAGCGCCGGCTGACGATGGGCGAGCAGTGGGGAGTGCTCTGCTTCATCCCCTACACCGAGGGCTGGGTGCTGGACGACGACGAGGTGCCCGAGTGGCACGCGCCCTCCGCGGTGCGGGACACGCCTGACGCCTGGCACCCCATGGACCGGCTCTTCGCACCGCTGTACGCCCCCGACGGCGAGCTGCTGGGCGTGCTCTCCGTCGACCGGCCCCGCAACGGCCGCCGCCCCGGCGCGTGGGGCTGCGAAGCGTTGCAGATGTACGCGTCGCAGGCCGCCATCGCCATCAGCAACGCCCGGCTCCGCTCGAACATGCAGCGGGCCCTGGTGCGGCTGGAGCGCGAACAGCAGGCGCTGCGGGCCAGCGAGGAAAGCTTTCGACAGGCGTTCGAGTACGCGCCGAGCGGGATGGCCGTCGCCGAGATGGGCGGTGACCAGCAGGGACGGCTGCTGCGGATCAACGACGCGCTGTGCCGGCTGCTGGGCCGCCCTGCTGCCGCGATGCGCCGTTACTCCTTCTCCGACCTGGTCCACCCGGAGGACATCCGTACGCTGCTGCGCACCTCCGCCGAGGGCGGCCGGGCCGAGCTGCGGTTGCAGCGGCGTGACGGCAGCTATGTGTGGGTCTCGCTGCGCAACTCCGTGGTCGCCGACACCGCCGACGGGCCGCGCTATCTGCTCACCCACGTCGAGGACATCGAGGAGCGCAAGCGGCACGAGCTCCAGCTCGCGCACCGCGCCAGCCACGACTCGCTGACCGGGCTGCCGAACAGCGCCGAGCTGCGGGCCCGGCTGGCCGGCAGGCTGTGTTCGATGCCGGGCCGGCCGGTGGCCCCGGCGGACGCCGCATCCGGCGCCGACCCCGCCGCCGGGCACCCGGGCGGCGGGCCCGGATACGGGTACGGACCCGGGGACGGCTTCTGGGACCTGGAAGGGCTGGGTGGGATATCCGGCGCGGGCCCCGGAGCGGAGCCGGGAGCGGGCACGGCCGCGGGCCCCGGGGGCGGGAGCCCGGACCCGCACCATGTGCACGCGGTGCCGCCGAAGGGCGACGGGCCCGGTGAGAAGGGGCTCGCCGTCCTCTTCTGCGATCTGGACGGCTTCAAGTCCATCAACGACCGCTACGGCCACCACTGCGGCGACGCGGTGCTCATCGCAGTGGCCCGCCGCCTCGAGGGCGGGGTGCGGGACGACGACACGGTCGCCCGGCTGGGCGGCGACGAGTTCGTGGTGCTGGCCGACGGGCTGGGCCCGGCGGAGGCGCAGGACCTGGCCGTACGGCTGCGGAACGCGATCATCCCGCCGATCCAGGTTGACGGGCGTGCGGTGCGGGTAGGCGCCAGCTTCGGCATCGGCTGGGCGGGCTGCGGAATGACGGCCGAAGAGGTCCTGCAATCCGCTGACCAGCGCATGTACGTGGAGAAGCGGTCCCGGTCCAAGGGGCAGCGTCGGGCGGGCTAGCACAATCCGGGTCCTTCGGCCAGCAACCGTGCCAAGCGGTTCACCCAGGAGAGGTAGGCTCGCCCGGATACCTGACGCAGTAGGGAGTGAGGGGATGACCGCCGAGAACAACGGCACGGGGGCTGCGCCGGAAGGGGGCGACGAGGACCCGTTCGCGTATCTGTACCGGCAGGAGGGCGACGCCCAGCAGTCCGCCGCACCCGGCCAGCAACCCGGCGTTCCCCGTCGCTCCTTCAACCAGGTCCGTGCCGTCGGCGAGCGGCAGTACGGCTACGGCTACCCGCAGCAACAGCAGGGCTCCGGCTACGGCTATCCGCAGCAGGGATCAGGCTACGGTCACCCCCAGCAGCAGTCCGGTTACGGCTATCCGCAGCAGCCCCCGCCGCCGGAGAACCAGCCCAGCCCGCACTATGCGGCGCCCGAGACGATGCCCGGCGGGCGCGCCGCGGCGCGGCAGCAGGGCGGACCGGGCAGCGGCCGCGGCGGTCGCAACCGGACCGGCCTGTTGGTGGGTGCGATAGCCGTCGTCGCCGCGGTGGTCCTCGGTATCGGCGCCGCCATCGTCTTCAACGACGACGGCAACGCCGACGCGCAGGGCAACGACACCGGCGGCAGCCAGCAGGACGACCAGAACCAGGGCAACGACAACGGCGGCAAGAAGGACAAGGAACCCGCGCCGAAGTCGCTGCCCAAGGAGGACGCGGTCAGCCTCAACCTCGCCGGCGCCACCGTCGCCAAACAGGTGCCGGGTGCCCAGGCCCATGGCGGCGCGTACGTCGACATGAACCAGCCGGGTGCCGCGGCGACCTGGGAGATGAAGGGCGTACCCGCAGCCGGCAGGTACACCCTGCACGTCCGCTACGGCGTGCCCGGCAAGGACACGGCCGCCGACCTCACCGTCAACGGGAAGCCCGAGAGCCGGCCGGTGCGGCTGAAGAACTTCTCCCACGCCAAGGAAGGCGACTGGGAACAGGGCTGGACGGACACCTATTCGTTCATCCAGCTCAAAAAGGGCCAGAACTCGATCAAGATCGCCTGCGGCTCCGGGTGCGAGGCCAACCTGGACAAGGTCTGGCTCACCAAGGGCTGGAAGAGCAACGGCTGAGAGGCGCAGGCCGGGCGGAGGTTCGACGGCCGGCTCCCCGGCCGTCGCCGCAACCTCCGCTCACCCCCTCAAGGAGTCTCCGACTTGCGGACCCGTACGGAGGGGAGCATCCGCGTGTAGGTCGGCTCGTCGAACTCGCCGGCCACCGGGGAGCGCACCGTCGCCGCGGACAGCGCGACCGCGCGGGTCAGCCGGTCCGGCCAGGGCAGGCCCTCGGCGAGGCCGGAGAGCAGGCCCGCGACCGCGGAGTCGCCGGCGCCGGTCGGGTTGCCGGCCAGCCGCTCGGGCACCGCGGCGCTCCAGGCGCCGTCCTGGGTGACCAGCAGCATCCCGTCGGCCCCCAGTGAGGCCGCCACCGCATGGGCGCCGCGCCGCTGGGCCGCGCGGGCTGCGCGCAGCGGTTCCGCGGTCCCGGTGATCCCGGCCAGCTCCTCCGCGTTGGGCTTGACGATGTCGGGCCGGGCGGCCAGCCCGCGGCGCAGCGGCTCCCCGTCGGTGTCCAGCAGGACGGGGATCCCGGCCGTCCGCGCCTCGCGGACGAGCGTCGCGTACGCACCGACGGGCACGCCCGGCGGCAGGCTGCCGCACAGTGCGACGGCCTCGGCGCCGCGGCCCAGCAGCTCGCGGTAGGCGGTCAGGAAGCCGTCCCACTCCTCGGGCGTGATGTGCGGTCCGGGCTCGTTGAACTGGGTGGTGTCGCCGTTGGTCTCGTCGACGACAGCGACGGTGCGCCGGGAGCGCCCGGCCACCTGGAACAGCGCGTCGGTGACGGTGGCGGTGCCGCCGCCCGCGATGTGCTCGGCGGCGTCCGCCGCCAGCAGGGTCCGCAGGACGCGGCCCGTCTCACCGCCGACGAAGCCGGTGACGGTCGTCCTGAAGCCGAGCGCACCGAGCACCCGGGCGACGTTCAGCCCCTTGCCGCCGGGGCGCTCGGTCACCTCCCGCACCCGGTGCGAGGCGTGCGGGACGAGGTGGGGCACACGGTAGGTGAGGTCGAGTGCGGCGTTGAGCGTGACGGTCAGGATCATCTGCTCGCACCACCCTCACCCGGCTGACGACGGTTCATGACATACAACCCACGGCTGACAACCCACGACATACGACACTTCGGCGGCCCGCGACCGCACGGGCGGCTCTGCAACCCGCGAGCGATCGGCGACCGCGCGAGCGATCATGCCATTGGAACAGGCGCCGGGCGACCCCTTGCACCGGCTCAGCGGGTGCGCGGCGGCACGATCCAGCTGCCCTGACGCATGACTCCGGCCAGCGTGAACTCCTCGTCCAGCACCACCAGGTCCGCCAGCTTCCCGGTCTCGATCGAGCCCACCCGGTCGGCCATGCCCAGCAGCCGCGCCGGGGTGGCGGACAGCGCCGTGACGGTGTCGGTGACCGGCAGCCCGTCCACGGTGACCGCGCGCTTGAACGCCTGATCGAGCGTCAGCGTGGAACCGGCGATCGAGCCGCCCTCCACCAGCCGGGCCACGCCGCCCCGCACCTCGACCTCCAGGTTGCCCAGCGGATAGCGGCCGTCGCCCATGCCCGCCGCGCCCATCGCGTCGGTGATGAAGGCGACCCGGTCGGCGCCCGCCGCCTCGAATGCCAGGCGGAGGACGGCGGGGTGCAGATGGATGCCGTCGTTGATCAGCTCGACGGTGACGCGCTCGTCCGCCAGCAGCGCGGCGACCGGGCCGGGCTGCCGGTGGCCGAGCGGCGGCATCGCGTTGAACAGATGGGTGGCGACCGTGGCTCCGGCGTCGATGGCCTCCTGGGTGCCCTCGTAGCTGCCGTCGGTGTGGCCGACGGCGGCGATCACGCCGTTGTCGGCGAGCAGCCGTACCGAGTCCAGCCCGCCGGGCCGTTCAGGTGCGAGCGTCATCATCACCGCCCGGCCGCGGGCCGCGTCCAGCAGCTTGCGTACGTCGCCGGGGTCGGGGTCGCGCAGCAGCGACTCCTCGTGCGCGCCGCGCCGTTCGCAGGAGATGAACGGGCCCTCGAAGTGGATGCCCGCCAGATCGCCCTGTTCGACCAGCTCGCTCAGCGAGCCCGCCTGCCGGGACAGCTCGTCCAGGTCGCCGGTGACCGTGGAGGCGACCATGGTGGTGGTGCCGTGCTCGCGGTGGGTGCCGATGGCGGTCAGCGACTCCTCGTGGCTGCCCGCCGAGAAGGAGGCGCCCCCGCCGCCGTGTACGTGGGTGTCGACGAAGCCGGGCACGATCCAGTGCCCCGTCAGATCGAGCGCCCCGGCGCCCGGTTCGGGACTCCCGGCCGCCGGTCCGGTCCCATGACCGACGGCGGTGAGGGTGCGGCCCTCGACCGTCAGCCTGCCGTTCTCCCGCACCCCTTCGGGCAACACCACCCGGGCACCGGTCAGCACCGTTCGCTTGCTCATCGGCTCGCAACCTCCGCGGAGAGTAGATCCCAGGCGAGGAGCCCCGCGCCCAGGCAGCCCGCGGCGTCACCCAGGGCCGCGGGCACAATGGCCGGGAGTGGCTGAAAGGTGACCTTCTCGCGCACCGCCTCCCGGAGCGGAACGAAGAGGGTGTCGCCCGCCTCGGCGAGGCCGCCGCCGATGATCAGTGTGCGGGGGTCGAGCAGGGTAAGTCCCGTGACCAGGCCGCTGGCCAGCGCATCGATGGCGTCCGCCCAGACCTGCTGGGCACGTGGGTCGCCCGCCTCGACGGCCTGCGCCGCGTCGGCCGCCGTCGCCTCGGGGTCGCCGCAGGCCGCCGCCCAGGCCGCGCCGACCGCGGACGCCGAGGCGAGCCGTTCCAGACAGCCGCGCTGTCCGCAGCCGCAGGGCGGGCCATCGGGCCGTACGACGATGTGGCCGAACTCCCCCGCGCTGCCGTGCGCGCCCGGTTCGACCCGGTCGCCGATGCCGATGGCGCCCGCGATGCCGGTGCCCAGCGGCAGGAAGAGGTAGCGGTCCACGCCCTCCCCGGCGCCGATGCGGCCTTCCGCGAGCCCGCCGGTACGCACATCGTGCCCGAGCGCCACCGGCAGCGGCGGCAGTTGCGGATCCCGCCCCTGGCCGAGGCGGTCGCTCAGCAGGGCGCGCATGGGGACGTCGCGCCAGCCGAGGTTGGCGGAGAAGACGGCGACGCCGCCCTCTTCGTCGATGGTGCCGGGGATGGCGACGCCCGCGGCGGACGGCTCGGTGCCGTACTGCTCCAGGCCCATGGCGCGTAGTTCGGCGGCGAAGTCGAGGATTCCGGCCACCACGGCCTCGGGCCCGCGCTCGCGTCCGGTGGCCCGACGCGCCTTGTGCAGCAGTTCGTTGCCGGTGCCGATGAGAGCGGCCTTCATGCCGGTGCCGCCGACATCCAGGGCGATGACGTAACGCACGGCAGAGGTGTGGGGGGCCTCGTCACGGGTGTTCACGGGAACAGTTTCCCGTGTGAGAGCCCAAAAGGTCTAGTCCACTCTGCCGGCTTCCGGTTCCGGATCACCGAATGGAAGCCAAGCTGATTCCTTACCGGTATCCGGTTTCGGTAGACGCTCGGGGCCTCCTGGGGGGAGACTCCCGCCCATCGGGCCGGGGTCGGTGATGCCAGGGGGGAGAGAGTGGGCATCGGGGCCTGTGGCACCTTCTGAGGTCTCAGGGTTGAGGGGTAGTAGAGAATGGATCGGCGTCGTTTCCTGGGGATGGCCGCGACCGGAGTGGCCGGAGCGGCCGGGATGACCGCACTGTCCGGCTGCGGCGATGGCCCGGGATCGGGAGAGGTGACGCTGAAGCTCGTCGCCGCCGACTACGGGAACCCGGGGGCGGAGAACAGCTCGAAGATCTACTGGCGGAAACTCGCCGACGCTTTCACCAAGAAGAACCCCGACATCACGGTCGACGTCACCGTCTACAGCTGGAACGACATCAGCAAGAAGCTCACCGAGATGGTCGAGGCGGGCAACCCGCCGGACATCGCCCAGGTCGACTCGTACGCCAACTGGGCAG
The DNA here is from genome assembly GCF_052246355.1 of Streptomyces sp. 3N207. NCBI lineage: Bacteria > Bacillati > Actinomycetota > Actinomycetes > Kitasatosporales > Streptomycetaceae > Streptomyces > Streptomyces sp. 3N207. Next base: position 70,261 of record NZ_JBQQBV010000015.1, read on the forward strand.
CCGAGGGAAAGCTCTACAAGGTCAGCGAGCTCCTTCCGATACCGGCGCAGGCCGAGTTCCTCGTCGCACTCGCCGAGGCGGGAGAGGTACGGCGCGTCCAGTACGGTCTGCCGTTCGTCGCCAGCACCCGGGTGCTCTTCTACAACAAGGACCTCTTCAAGAAGGCCGGGCTGGACCCCGACGAACCGCCGGAGAGCTGGCGCGACCTCAAGACCGCGGCACAGGCCCTCAAATCGGCCGGCGTCAAGATCCCCTACGGTCTGCCGCTCGGCCCCGAGGAAGCCCAGGGCGAGGCCCTGATGTGGATACTCGGCAACGGCGGAAGCTTCGTCGACAGCGTGGGCAACTACACCCTCAACTCCCCCGAGAACGTCGAGACGTTCCAGTGGCTGCGCGACAACCTCGTCACCCCCGGCTACACCGAACCCAGCCCCCAGCGCGTCGACCGGCAGAAGATGTTCGATGCGTTCACCGAGGGCGACGTGGGCATCCTCAACGGCCACCCCACCCTGATGCAGCAGGCCGACAAGAAGAAGATCTCCTACGGCACCGCCAAGCTGCCCGGCAACGACGGCCCCGCCGAGGGCACCCTCGGCGTCGCCGACTGGATGATGGCGTTCAACAAGAACGGCCATCGCGAGGCGTGCGGCAAGTTCCTCGCGTTCGTCTACGAGGAGAAGAACCACTACGCCTTCACGTCCCAGTACGGGCTGCTGCCCGTCACCAGCAGCGCCTCCCAGCGGATGCGCAAGGACAAGAAGCAGAAGAAGCTCTGGCCCTTCCTCGACCAGCTCGCCGGGGCCGAGTTCTACCCGGTGGGCAAGGTGTCCTGGGCGGACACCAGCGCGATCATCAAGAAGACCATCGGCCAGGCGGCCATGAAGGACGGCGACCCGAAGGGCGTCCTGACCACACTGCAGCGCAAGGCGGCGGTCGAGGAGGACGCGGCGCCGTCCTGATGCGGGCCGCTCCCGGCGCTGCGTCACCGCTGTGCGAGGCCGCTCCTGACAGCCCTCCCGCGTACGGTGGAGGGATGAGCGGCATGGAAGGCGAGCGTGACGGTGCGGACAGCGCCGAGGCGGTGGCGGAGCTCTCGGACGAGGAACCGGTGGCGGAGCTCTCGGACGAGGAACCGGTGACGGGGCTGTCAGAAGAGGACCGCGCCGTGCTCGCCTTCGCCGCCCGCGGATGGGCCTCCCCCGGTGAGAAGGAACGCGCCGTCCGGGAGCGGCTCGGCATGTCGCCCGTGCGCTACTACCAGTACCTCAACGCGCTGCTCGACGATCCCCGCGCTGCCCGGCACGATCCCGTGACCGTCAACCGGCTGCGGCGCGTCCGACAGGCCAACCGGGACCGTACCCATCAGCTGTAACCACAGCTGGTTATGGTGCGGCCATGTCGCTTCCCCTGCTCCCGGAGACGGAGGCCGGGCGTGCCGGGCTCGCCGCCCTCCTCGCCGACCCCGCGCGTGCCGTGCTCGCGTTCGACTTCGACGGGACGCTCGCGCCCATCGTCACCGACCCGCAGGACGCGCGGGCCGACCCCGAAGCAGTGCACGCGCTGGCGCGGCTGGCCCCGCGGCTGGCCGGCGTCGCCGTCATCACCGGCCGGCCCGCGGCTGACGCCGTACGGTACGGCGGCTTCGAGAGCGTCGCCGGACTGGAGGGACTGACGGTGCTCGGCGCGTACGGGGCCGAACGGTGGGACGCCGCCGACCCGGTCGTGCGGGCACCCGAACCCCCCGCGGGGGTCGCGGCGGTACGGGCCGAACTCCCCGCCGTGCTCGCCGAGTCGGGAGCGCCGGAGGGCACCTGGACGGAGGACAAGGGCCGGGCGCTCGCCGTACACACCCGCCGCGTGATCTCGCCCGAGGCGGCCCTCGACCGGCTGCGCACCCCGCTGTACGCCCTTGCCGAGCGGCATGGACTCATGGTGGAGCCGGGCCGCATGGTGCTCGAACTCCGCCCGCCGGGCGCCGACAAGGGGGCGGCACTCGCGGACTACATCCGCGAACGGGCCGCCGCCACTGTCGCCTACGCCGGTGACGACCTGGGTGACCTTCCCGCGTATGCCACCGTCGCGGCGCTGCGCCGGGAGGGCGTGCCGGGGCTGCTGGTGTACAGCGCCCCCGAGACGGCGACGGAGTCGGTCGAGCAACTCCGCACCGCCGCCGACGTCCGTGTCACGGGCCCGGCCGGGCTGGCGGCCTGGCTGCGTGCGCTGGCGGACGCGCTGTAGCGGTCCGCACCGTCAGCGGAGCGCTTCCAGCTGGTTCAGCAGCCAGCGGGTCGGGGGCTGGGAGGTGGCGGTCTCCGCCAGGCGGCGGGTCCGCTCCGCGCGGGTGGCGGGGTCCATCTCCAGCGCCGTCCGCAAGGCGGCGGCCGTGTCCCGCACGTCGAAGGGGTGCACGGAAATGGCGTCGGGCGCCAGTTCCTCGTACGCTCCGGCCTCCCGGGAGAGGACCAGGGCACAGCCCTCGTCGGAGACGACGGGGATCTCCTTCGCCACGAGGTTCATCCCGTCGCGGATCGGGTTCACCAGCGCGACGTCCGCCATCCGGTAGGCGGCCAGCGAGCGTGCGAAGTCGTCCTTCACATGCAGCAGGACCGGCGTCCAGCCAGCGGTGCCGAACTCCTTGTTGATCACCTCGGCGACCCGGCCCACCTCGGCCGTGTAGTGGCGGTAGACGGCGAGATCCTGCCGCGAGGGGTAGGCGAACGCCAGATGGACGACGCGTTCGCGCCACTCGGGATGGTCCGCCAGCAGCCGCCGGTACGCGTACAGGCCGCGGACGATGTTCTTGGACAGCTCGGTCCTGTCCACCCGGACGATGGTCCGGCGGGGGCTTCCGTCCGGGCCCGTCCCCACCTGTTCGCGCAGCTGTGCCATCCGCTCGGTGACGTCCTCCCGGTGCGCCCGCTCGCGCAGGAAGTCGCCGTCCGCGCCGAGCGGGTGCACCCCGATCCGCGTCGTACGGCCCTCGTAGGTCACCGAGAGTGCGCCGCCCTCTTCCCCGGCTTCCGGACCGGTGGTTTCCCCGGTGACCGTCGCGCCCAGCACCCGTTCGCAGCACTCGGTGAACAGCCGGGCCCAGCGTGCGGTCAGGAACGCGGTGCGGTCGGCGCCGAGCATGCCGCGCAGCACCTGCGTGGCGACCTCGTCCGGGAGCAGCCGGAAGTAGTCGGCGGGCGCCCAGGGGGTGTGCGAAAAGTGGCCGATCCGCAGATCGGGGCGGCGTTGGCGGAGCAGGCCGGGGACGAGGGTGAGGTGGTAGTCCTGCACCAGCACCGTGGCGCCCTGCCCGGCCTCCTGCGCCAGCGCCTCGGCGAAGGCGGCGTTGTACGCCTCGTACTCCGCCCACTGGCGGCTGAAGTCCTGGTCGAAGACCGGCTCCAGCGGCGTCTGGTACAGCATGTGGTGGGTGAACCACAGCACGGAGTTGGCGATGCCGTGGTAGGCCGCCTCGAAGGTGCCGGGCGGGATGTCGAGCATCCGTACGGACTGCCCGCCGGTGTCCCCGCCGTCCAGGTGACCCCCTGAGCGCCGGACCGCCTCGCGGTCGCCCACGCCGAGCGCCGCGCACACCCACACCGCGTCGGTCTCGGGGCCGATGGCCGACAGTCCGGAGACCAGCCCGCCGCCGCCGCGCCTGGCGGTGAGCGTGCCGTCGTCGCCCAGCGTGTAGGACACCGGTCCGCGGTTGGATGCGACGAGCACCTGCGCTGCCGCCTCCGGTCCCCGTGCTCCCTGCGATGTTGTTGCTCCAGCGACCATGCGGCGAGCCTAGCCGTCGCCGAAACCGCTCAAACGTGCCCGTACCGCAGCAGCGTCCGGCGAGGCCCTCACGCCGCCACCCGCTGCCCGTACTCGGGCACCGTGCACATCGGAGGGCGCTCCTCCGCGTCCACCAGGTGGCCGCGGGGGACGAAGCAGCCCGCCTCGTCCCGTTCGAACTGGGTCAGCGCCGTCCCGCCCGACCGTCCCTCGAACACGCTCCGCGCACCGTGCGCCACCGCCGGGCCGCCCCGGCCGATGCGGCGCTCGGCTGCCGCGTAGATGGCGGTGGCCATCCGGCCGAGCGCCTGCCCGTCCTGGTTGCGGTGCAGCCGTACGCCCACATCGACCTGGGCCAGCGCATCCAGCCCCACCAGCTCCAGCGCGTCGACCAGCAGCGCCAGCTCCACCCCGTAGCCGACCGGGAAGGGCAGCCGCTCCAGCAGCGAGCGGCGCGCCGCGTACTCGCCGCCCAGCGGCTGGACGAGCCCGGCCAGCCGCGGCCAGTGCAGATTGAGCAGGGGGCGCGCCACGAGCTCGGTCACCCGCCCGCCGCCGGCCGGGCTGCCGGGCAGCGGGCGGTCGTACATCGCCTTGACCAGCTGTACGTCCGGCTCCGTCAGCAGCGGTCCGACGATGCCGGTGACGAAGTCGGGCGAGAACTCGCGCAGGTCCGCGTCGACGAAGCAGATGATGTCGCCGCTGGTCGCCAGCAGGGAGCGCCACAGCACCTCACCCTTTCCGGGGCGGGTCGGCAGCCTGGGCAGCACCTCGTCCCGGTGGATCACCTTGGCCCCGGCGGCTGCCGCGACCTCGGCGGTGCGGTCGGTGGAGCCGGAGTTCATCACGATCAGCTCGTCCACCAGCGGTGTCCCGGAATCGAGGTGGGGCGAGGCCAGCTCGCGGCGGATCACCGAGACGATGTCGCCGACCGTGGCCTCCTCGTTGAGCGCGGGCAGCACCACGCTGACTGTGGTGCCGGTGCGGCGCTTGGCCGCCAGCAGCGCCTCCAGCGGCCGGTCGGCGACGCGCCAGGAGCGGCGCCGCAGCCATTGGCCCACTTCGTCGAGCACGTGCGCGCCTTCCTGTAGTCGGGTCCCGCTGGTCGGGCTGAGATGCGACGGGTGGTGCGGTGTCCCGGCCCAGGCCGAGGGCCCGGACCGGAGCCCCAGGCCATGGCCCCAGGGCGCGGAGGCGAGCGGCGGGTGATCCATCTCGCGGTTCGGACGTCCCTCTCAAGCGTGACCGCCGTCAGTTACAGTCTTGAACAACGCAGGTGACCTCCGCATCTCGGGGTCGCCGCGACAAATGCCCGAGCGGCCCCTGGCCGCCCGGCGCCATAGTGCAGCTCATCCAGAGGGGCAGAGGGAACGGCCCGTTGAAGCCCCGGCAACCATCCCGCGATCCGCGTGTACGCGGACCCTCCAGGCGAGACCGCCTCGTGGGGACGGTGCCAATTCCGGCCCGTGACGAGATACGCCACGGGGAAGATGAGGAGAAAGGGCCTCGCCTCCATGGCTGTGCAGACAGTTGCAGCGAACAGCACCACTTCCACCGACGCCGCTGACGCGTCCGGCGCCCCCTCGCACGATCTCGGCGCCGCTGTGGCCCTCTCCTGTCGCGAGTGCGGCACCCGCACCGAGCTGGGGCCCAGCTTCGTGTGCCTGGAGTGTTTCGGCCCGCTGGAAGTCGCCTACGAGCTGCCCACCGGTGACCCGGAGGCCCTGCGCAGCCGGATCGAGGCCGGCCCCGCCTCGATGTGGCGTTACGCACCGCTGCTGCCGGTACCGGCCGACGTCGCCGAGAAGCCGAACCTGAACCCCGGCTTCACCCAGTTGGTGAAGGCCGACCGGCTGGCCGCCGAGCTGGGAGTGACCGGCGGTCTGTACGTCAAGGACGACTCCGGCAACCCCACCCACTCCTTCAAGGACCGTCCGGTCGCCATCGCCCTGGAGGCAGCGCGCGCCTTCGGGTTCACCACCCTCTCCTGCTCCTCGACCGGCAACCTGGCCGGTGCGGTGGGCGCCGCAGCCTCCCGGGCCGGGCTGCGCTCGTGCGTGTTCATCCCGGACGGGCTGGAGCAGTCCAAGGTGGTGATGGCCGCGATCTACGGCGGCGACCTCGTCGCGATCGACGGCACCTACGACGATGTGAACCGCTTCTGCTCCGAGCTCATCGGCGATCCGCTGGGCGAGGGCTGGGGCTTCACCAACGTCAACCTGCGGCCGTTCTACGCCGAGGGTTCGAAGTCGCTGGCGTACGAGATCTGTGAGCAGCTCGGCTGGCGGCTGCCCGACCAGCTCGTCATCCCCGTCGCCTCCGGCTGCCAGTTGGTGAAGATCGACAAGGGGCTGCGGGAGCTGATCCAGCTCGGGCTCGTCGAGGACAAGCCGTTCCGGATCTTCGCCGCGCAGGCGGAGGGGTGCTCGCCGGTCTCCCGCGCGTACAAGGAGGGCACCACCGCCGTCCGCCCGGTCAAGCAGCCCGACACCATCGCCAAGTCCCTCGCCATCGGCGACCCGGCGGACGGTCCGTACGTCATCGACATCTGCCGGCGCACCGGCGGGGCCGTCGAGGACGTGAACGATGCGGAGATCGTGGACGCGATGAAGCTGCTCGCGCGGACCGAGGGCGTGTTCGCGGAGACGGCCGGGGGTGTCACGCTGGGCGTGACCCGCAAGCTGATCGAGTCCGGCGCCATCGACCCGAGCCTCACGACCGTCGTGCTGAACACGGGTGACGGCCTCAAGACCCTCGACGCCGTGGCCCCCACGGCGCGGCCCACCGCCGTGATCCGCCCCAACCTGGCCGCCTTCCGCGAGTCCGGCCTGGCCTGACCGAGGCGGCCCCGGGTGCCCTGGGCGCCCCAGGTTGCCGAAGGCGCCTCAGACGGCTGAAATCGGCCCCCCGGTGTTTAGCGGGTGGGAATGCCGGAGCGGGCCCCCTGGGGTGCTTTCCCTCTTACGTTAGGAAGATCGACATGAGCGTCAACGTCCGGATCCCGACCATCCTCCGTACCTACACGGGCGGTCAGGCCGAGGTCACCGCCGAGGGCGGCACCCTCGCCGAGGTGCTGGCGGACCTGGAGAAGAACCACACCGGCATCAGCGCCCGCATCCTGGACGACGCGGGCAAGCTCCGCCGCTTCGTCAACGTCTACGTCAACGACGACGACGTCCGCTTCGAGCAGGGCCTGGAGACCCCCACCCCGGACGGTGCGGGCATCTCCATCATCCCGGCGGTGGCCGGCGGCTGATCCGTCCGGCCGCGCGGTCGGGGCCGCGGCCCCGTAGCCGCCCGCCACTGCCCCGCCGACCAGCGCTCGGGCTCCGTGATCGCCCCTTCCGAGGAAAAACGGAAGGGGCGATTCCATGTGAGATTCCATGTGACGAGAGGCGGCTCGGGAGACGGTAGAGTTACCGCAGTTCCCTCTCCCGGCGGTTGCCGGACGCGTATGAGAACGCGCCAGGGGCGGATCAACACCGCGACAACAACGGGACAAGTTGCTGTCGAAAACCGGACGGCAATTGTCGTGAAGGCCCCGAATGTCTGGCCCGACTTGCCCTGCTCCGACGGCAGTTGAGGCTTATTTCCGATCAGTCGTGCCCAGAATTCTCGTCCGATTGACCTGTTGCACAGGGCGTCCGTGCAGATACATTCAGCGGCGGTCGACGCGTTCCGGCGCACGCCCCCGCTTGATTGTGGGGGTGAGGTCTGACCCGGGTTCGCGAAGTGCGGGCTCGTGCAAGGGCCAGTAATAGGGGAGTTAGGAATGGCTCAGGGCACCGTCAAGTGGTTCAACGCGGAGAAGGGGTACGGCTTCATCGCGGTCGACGGTGGTGCGGACGTGTTCGTCCACTACAGCGCGATCCAGATGGACGGTTACCGCACCCTGGACGAAGGGCAGCGGGTCGAGTTCGAGATCTCGCAGGGTCAGAAGGGGCCGCAGGCGGACATGGTCCGCGTGACCGGCTGAGTGTCGCCGGACTGCGCAGAGCTTGGTAGACACAGCCTTGTAGACACAGCAGAGAAGAGAAGGGGCCGCACCCACGGTGCGGCCCCTTCTTGGTGCCTTCGGGCTTGCAGTGGAGGGGGCGCGGGGAACTGCGCGAGCGACCTGGGGGTACCTCCCTGCTCGAAGAGCTTGGGGGAACACCCGCACCCCGCAAGCATCAGACAGGGGCACCTCTCCCCGACAAAGAGAGGGGCATCCCCTCCCCGGAGCCTCCTCGGCGTAGCTTGCACTCTCCATGCCCGAGTGCTAATCATTGGGTTAGCACTCTGCGAGTGAGAGTGACAAAGAAGGACCGGGTCGGTGAGGCCGCAGGCCGGGTGGGGAAGGAACCGCCGGGTCGTAGGCCGTCCGTCGCGGGCGCCACGCGGTCCGGAGAAATCCAACCCTCCCCTTGCGCTCGACGCATGGGGGAATCCAGGGAGGACCAACCCACATGGCCAAGATCATCGCCTTTGACGAGGAGGCGCGGCGCGGTCTTGAGCGTGGCATGAACCAGCTTGCCGACGCCGTCAAGGTCACGCTCGGCCCGAAGGGCCGCAACGTCGTTCTGGAGAAGAAGTGGGGCGCCCCCACGATCACGAACGACGGTGTCTCCATCGCCAAGGAGATCGAGCTCGAGGACTCCTACGAGAAGATCGGCGCCGAGCTGGTCAAGGAGGTCGCCAAGAAGACGGACGACGTCGCCGGTGACGGCACGACGACCGCCACCGTGCTGGCCCAGGCGCTCGTGAAGGAGGGCCTGCGCAACGTTGCCGCGGGCGCCAACCCGATGGCCCTCAAGCGCGGTATCGAGCAGGCCACCGAGGCCGTCTCCGCCGCTCTTCTGGAGCAGGCCAAGGACGTGGAGACCAAGGAGCAGATCGCTTCGACCGCCTCCATCTCCGCTGCCGACACCCAGATCGGTGAGCTGATCGCCGAGGCCATGGACAAGGTCGGCAAGGAAGGCGTCATCACCGTCGAGGAGTCGCAGACCTTCGGGCTGGAGCTGGAGCTCACCGAGGGCATGCGCTTCGACAAGGGCTACATCTCCGCCTACTTCGCCACCGACATGGAGCGCATGGAGGCGGAGCTCGAGGACCCGTACATCCTCATCGTCAACTCCAAGATCAGCAACGTGAAGGACCTCCTTCCGCTGCTGGAGAAGGTCATGCAGTCGGGCAAGCCGCTGCTGATCATCGCGGAGGACGTCGAGGGCGAGGCGCTGTCCACGCTGGTCGTCAACAAGATCCGTGGCACCTTCAAGTCCGTCGCCGTCAAGGCTCCGGGCTTCGGTGACCGCCGCAAGGCCATGCTCGGCGACATCGCCATCCTCACCGGCGGCCAGGTCATCTCCGAGGAGGTCGGCCTCAAGCTGGAGAACGCCACCCTCGACCTGCTGGGCCGGGCGCGCAAGGTCCAGATCACCAAGGACGAGACCACCATCGTCGACGGTGCGGGCGACAGCGAGCAGGTCGCGGGCCGGGTCAACCAGATCCGCGCCGAGATCGAGAACAGCGACTCGGACTACGACCGCGAGAAGCTCCAGGAGCGCCTGGCGAAGCTGGCCGGCGGCGTGGCCGTCATCAAGGCCGGTGCCGCCACCGAGGTCGAGCTCAAGGAGCGGAAGCACCGCATCGAGGACGCCGTCCGTAACGCGAAGGCGGCCGTCGAGGAGGGCATCGTCGCCGGCGGTGGCGTGGCCCTGCTGCAGGCTTCCTCGGTCTTCGAGAAGCTGGAGCTGGAGGGCGACGAGGCCACCGGTGCCGCCGCCGTCAAGCTGGCTCTCGAGGCCCCGCTCAAGCAGATCGCGGTCAACGCCGGCCTCGAGGGCGGCGTCATCGTGGAGAAGGTGCGCAACCTGACCCCGGGCCACGGTCTGAACGCGGCCACCGGCGAGTACGTCGACATGATCGCCGAGGGCATCCTCGACCCGGCCAAGGTGACGCGCTCCGCGCTGCAGAACGCCGCCTCCATCGCGGCGCTCTTCCTCACCACCGAGGCCGTCATCGCCGACAAGCCGGAGAAGGCCGCCGCGGGCGCCGACGCGGCTGCCGGCGGTGGCATGGGCGGCATGGACTTCTGACGAGTCCGAGCCGTTCGCACGGCTCCGCCGCCTGCTGAGGCAGCACGAAGGCGGGTACCCCCGAGGGGTGCCCGCCTTTGCCGTTCCGGCGGTGATCCGGAGCGCCGGGGGACCAGCGGTGTTGCGGGCGGTTCAGCCGACCTCGATGTCCGGGAAGCAGAGGTAGCCCTTGATCTCGGACACCTGGTCGAAGGGCTCGGGGTAGGACCAGGCGATGTCCTTGGCCGCACCGTCGGCCAGCGACCAGTAGTCGGCGGTGCCTTTGAAGGGGCAGCGGGTGTGGGTGTCGGACAGGGTGAGCAGGTCGGTGCGTACGTCCTCGGCCGGCAGGTAGTACCGCACCGGGTAACCCGTCTCGCTCAGCAGCAGCGGTCGGCGGCTGTCCGCCAGCACCCGGCCGTCGCGCGCGACCGCTCGCACGCGCTCGGTGCCTTCTTCGATGGTGATCGTGTGACCTTGTGCGGTCATCTGCGCGGTCCTTCCGTCGGGGGTCGTCACGACCAGCCTCGGCCTCAGACCCCGAAGAGTGCCAGTGGGGGTACCTCCCGGACGGAGTGCGGGGGAGGTTCCAGCCCCGCAATATTGACCGGTACCGCGCGGTGCGCCTCCCAGTCGACACGGTCCAGCCGCAGCCGCTCGAAGGTGCGGGCCTTGCCCGGCACGGCTTGGGTCAGCAGACCGTCCGGCCGGTATCCCGGCTTCTCCGAGACCCGCCGCGAGCGCGGATTGTCCGTCAAGGCGGCGGACGTCATGCTGCGCGCTTGCGCCTCGGGGTTCGCGGCGGTCCTGGATATGGCTGTAGAGCAGCACGTTCAGGTTGAGCGCGGTTGCCGGGGAGAGGCCGCGGCCGTCCGGTGCGCTGAGCATCCACGCCGAGTACGTGCCTCCGCGGAGTCACTCACCCACGCGAAGAATGCCTTCACCCTCGGTGAGGCGGACGGGGGTGGATTGTGAGGGCGCCCATAGGACCCAGATCACTTACGAGGCAGCTTCGTATCTCTGCGCTGCTCTGACCTGGGGCGGGCAGGGGACGGTCGGCTTTCTGTCCGGATTATTACGATTCTGGATCGTACGTCACATATTTGCCGGGTGGGGGAGCCGGTTCCCAGGGTGGGTGCCAGGCCGCGACGAGACCGGGACAACGCACCACTCCCCGGGGCGCGCGGCCGGAACGTCCCCCCACGAAAGGCTCCTCTGCTCGCATGCGTAACACCCTGCGTACCCTCAAGCCCGCCCGCCTCGCCACCACCGGCCTGACCGCACTGGGCGCGGCCGGTATCGCCGCCACCGCACTGGCCGGCACCGCCCACGCCGAGGCCCCCGCCAAGCCCGCAGCCAAGCCCGCAGCCATCGAGAGCGCCGCCTCGACCGCGCAGCACGTCAGCATGCAGGCCGCACACGCCAAGAAGGCGCAGAAGGCGGACGACCAGCAGGCCGGCGGCAAGTACGCGGACAACCTCGACGGCTGGATCCGTGAGGCCCGCGCCATCATGGCCAAGCACGACATCCCCGGCTCCTACGAGGGCATCAAGCGCAACATCATCCGCGAATCGGCCGGTGACCCCAACGCGGTCAACGACTGGGACATCAACGCCAAGAAGGGCACCCCCTCCAAGGGCCTGCTCCAGGTGATCCAGCCCACCTTCGACCGCTTCCACGTCGAAGGCACCCCCGACAAACTCACCGACCCCGTAGCCAACATCGTCGCCGCCTGCAACTACGCAGCCGACCGCTACGGCTCCATGGACAACGTCGACTCCGCCTACTAAGACAGGCCACACCGACACCACACAGCCCCGCGCATGCGAACAGGAGCGGGTGGGAGGAACACCTCCCACCCGCTCCTTCGCTGTGCAGGCTCGGTTCATGTCCTCGCTGGGGCCGATCTCGGGTAGTGCTAGGTACACCCTCGGTTCGGGTCCCAGCGGTATGGGATCGGGCTCGCGGCGCGGCGAGAGTGGACACATGACAACGACGACGAACGTGCAGCCCGCCTCGCATTCCCTCTCGGCCCCTGTCGCGATGGCCGACGGCAGTCGCCGCAGGGGACGCTTTGGCCGGGAGGTGGGCTATCTGCTTTCCGGCCTGCCGCTGGGCATCGCCGCGTTCACGTTGGCGGTGACGGGGTTCGCTCTCGGCGTCTCGACGCTTGTCCTGGTCATCGGCCTGCCGGTGCTGGCCGGAACGCTGTCCATGACCCGGTATCTGGCTCGCGTGGAGGCGGACCACATAGCGGCCGTCACGGGCTGCCCGCTCCCGGTGCGTGCGGAGAGGTCGGCACCGGAGAAGGAAGGGAGCGGCAGCCGCGGTGGTCGGTGGAAAGCAGTGCGGGATCCGCAGGCGTGGCGCGAGCTGGTGCACGCGGTGCTCGCCTTCCCCGTACGGGTGGTGACCTTCTCCCTGACGCTGACCTGGCTGGTCGGCGGGCTCGGCGAACTCACCTACGGGCTGTGGTCGTGGTCGATACCCCGGGGCGGGCACGACGGTCTGGCGGATCTGGCCTTCGGGGTGACGGGACGGGGCGCCGACATCGCCTTCAACACCGCGGTCGGTGTGTTCTTGCTGGCCACGTCGGTGCCCGTGGTGCGCGGGCTCACGGTGATGCAGGCGAGCTTGGGCCGGGTGCTGTTGCGCCGCGGCGAGCTGTGACCGGGACGTCCGGTCGGTCCGGCAGGGGCGGGTCTCACCTCGGGGGCGGGCTTCCGAGCGGCGAGTCGGCCGAACTGCTGCCATCCTGAGGCGGCGGGCAACTGCGAAGCGCGGGCACTGGCACGCCTCGCAGTGCAGGACGCACAGCAGATAGCAGGTACGCACCCAGTAGTGACGCGCCCAGCAGAGATGCACACAGCGCGCAGTACACAGTCCCCGTCTGCCGGAGGATCCGCATGCTGACCACCAACTTCGTTCCCGGCACCCCGAACTGGCTCGATCTCGGTGCGCCCGATGTGGACGCCGCTGTCGCCTTCTACACCAGCGTTTTCGACTGGCGGTTCCAGTCGGCGGGCCCGGAGGCCGGGGGGTACGGGTTCTTCCAGCGTGGCGGCAAGACCGTCGCCGCGGTCGGGCCGCTGATGGAGGAGGGGGCGAGTCCCGCGTGGACGACGTACTTCCACACGGGCGACGCGGACACGACCCGCGCCCAGGTGGAAGGAGCGGGCGGCACCGTACGGGTCGAGCCGATGGATGTGTTCACGGCCGGCCGCCTGGCGCAGTTCACCGATCCGACCGGCGCTGACTTCGCCGTATGGCAGCCGAAGGACACGGGCGGCCTGGAAGTGGTCATGGAGCCGGAGACGCTGTGCTGGACGGAGCTGTACACGACCGACGCAGCGAGGGCGAAGGACTTCTACACAGCGGCGTTCTTGTGGAGCTACGAGGACATGTCGATGGGTGACGACCTGGTCTACACAGTCGCCTCGGCGCCCGGTGGCGGCACGGAGGACGACACCGGGCACGGCGGCATCATGCAGCTTCCGCAGGAGAATCTGAACGCCGGGTCGACCTCGGAGTGGCATCCGTACTTCGCCACGGAGGACTGCGACGCGACGTGCACCCGGGCAACCGGGGCCGGGGCCAAGGTGCTGATCCCGCCGACGGACGCACCCGGCGTGGGCCGGCTCGCAATGCTCCGGGACCCGGCGGGCGCGCCGTTCGCCTTGATCAAGGGAGACCCGAACATGGCGTGAGGCGACGGGGGGGCTTGACCCTCACACTGTGTGAGGCCGTGGAGTGGGGGAGTCATGTTCACTATCGGAGACTTTGCGACCCACGGCAGGGTGTCGGTGCGGATGCTGCGCCACTACGACACGATCGGACTGCTGCGGCCCGCCCGCACGGACCCGTACACGGGTTACCGCTACTACGCGGCCGGACAGCTGTCCCGGCTCAACCGGATCATCGCGCTGAAAGATCTCGGCTTCACGCTGGATCAGGTGCGGGAGATCCTCGACGAGCGGGTCAGCGCCGAGGAACTGCGGGGCATGCTGCGGCTGCGGCAGGCCGAGCTGCGGGCGGCGCTGGAGGCCGACGCCGCACGGCTCGCGCAAGTGGGAGCGCGTCTTCGGTTGATCGAGAGGGAGGGACACATGGGTTCCGAGGACGTGGTGATCAAGCGGTTGCCGAGGGTGCGGGTGGCCGAGCTGTCGGGAGTCGCCGACCGGCCTGGGCCGGAATCGATCGGTCCGGTGATCGATCCGCTGTATGGGGAGCTGTTCGCGCGTTTGGAGCGTGCGGGGATCGAACCGACGGGGATGGGCCTGGCCTACTACGAGGAGGGGCCGGGAGACACCGAGGACAGCGTTCTGGTGCATGCGGCGGTACAGGTGGGGCCGGACGTCGAGGCTCCCGGGTCCGGGGACTTCCAGGTGGTGGAACTCCCGGAGGTGGAGATGGCGGCCACTGTTGTCCACCGCGGTTCGATGGACAACGTCATGCCTGCTCTCCAGACCTTGGCCGCCTGGATCGAGGCCAACGGCTACCGCTCGGCCGGTTTCCCCCGTGAGCTGATGCTCTCCTACGAGGAAGATCGGGAGAAGTGGGTGACAGAGCTCCAGGAGCCGGTGGTACGGGCCGCGGCAGTAGACTGAGTTGAGGGGTCTCAGGAACTCTTCGGCGCAGGCCGAAGAGTTCCGGTCCTAGCGTTCGGCGCATGTCGCGAACCGTGCACGAGCTGGACCGGACCGAGGACGTACGAGCGGCGCTGGCCAACCCGCACCTGGTGCCGGAGCTGCCGCCCGCGGCCGAGGCGTGGGACCCCCTCCCCGAGCGAAGCGAGAGCTTGGGGGAGGGTGCTTCGATGGCCTGGCTGCGGGCGACGGTGCCCCGGTTCAGCTCCGGGGAGACGCATGCGCGGCGCCGAGCGTTGGTGGAGGCCGAGTTGCGCCGCGTCGATCCGGCGGAGCTGCGGCGGGCGGTGGCCTCGCGGCCGGGGGCAGCTGAAACCGACGTACGGATCCGGGTGGTCGCCACCCTCGCTGAGGCGCTGGGGCTCCGGGAACCGGACGCTGTGGCGGAGGCCGTCACGGTGGTGGCGGGGACCTACTTCGGCGGTACGGACCCCGCCGCCGATGCGGCGGTGGCCGAGCTGGTGGGACTGGTGCTGGGAAAGGAGAGTGCCGGGAAGGAGGGCGCCGGGAAAGAGGACGAGATGGAGGTGGCCGCAGGTCTGATCTGCCTCCTTGTGCAGGCGTGCGACGCCACAGCCGCGCTGGTGCGGCACGCGACCCCCGCGGGCGGCGTGAGCGCCGGGGGCGCAGTGGGTCCCGCGGAAGCTGTTCGGGCCGGTGCGGCTGGTGCGGCTGGTGCGACTGGGGGTGCCGATGCCGCTGCGGGTGTCGGTGCCGGTGCCGCCGTCGGCGTTGATACCGCTGAGGGCGCCGGTACGGCCGTTGCCGCCCCGCGCGTCGGTGCCACCGCGAGCCCTGATGCCACCGGGGGCGCCGATGGCGCCCCGCGTGCCGTTACCGCCCCCCGCGCCGATACCGCACCGCGTGCCGATGGTGGCGTGTGCGGTGTTGGGGGTCCGTTGGTGGAGGAGGTGTTGGGGGAGACGTTGCGTTGGGATCCGCCGGTCCGTGTGCTGCGTCGTGTTGCCGTATGTGACACCCGTGTTGGGGGGCGGGAGATCGCGGAGGGTGAGGTGGTTGTGCTGGGTATCGCCGGGGCGGGTCATGGCGAGGCCGGGGGGTCACTGGCGTTCGGGGCTCCGCCGCGGGAGTGTCCGGGGAGGGAGCATGCGCTGGCTCTGGCGGCGGGCATCCTGGCGCCCGGTCCGCGTACTTCCTTCGCGCGGCTGCATCACCGGGACACGCCGCTGCTGCTGCCCAACGCGTGGGATTACGCGTCGGCGGCGGCGCTGGTTGCCGACGGTTTCGAGGCGGTGGGCACCACCAGCCTCGGCGTTGCCGCGGCGGCGGGGTTGCCGGACGGTGTGGCCGTCACCGCGGAAGCCACGCTGGCTCTGGCACGGCAACTCGGCGGCGGGCACTTCCTGTTCACCGTCGACGCCGAAGGGGGGTTCAGCGACGACCCCGCGCAGGTGGCGGAGCTGGCCCGGCAGTTGCGGGCCGCGGGTGCCGCCGGGCTCAACATCGAGGACGGTCGTGGCGACGGCACGCTCGCCCCCGCAGAGCTGCACGCGGCGAAGATCGCGGCGGTCAAGGCGGCGGTGCCGGAGCTGTTCGTCAACGCGCGTACCGATACGTACTGGCTGGGCTGTCGGCAGGACGAGACCGAGGCTCGCCTCATGGCGTATCAACGGGCGGGAGCCGACGCGGTGTTCGTGCCCGGGCTGTCCGACCGTACCCGGATAGGTGCGTTGACCGCTCGTCTCGATGTACCGCTGAACATCCTGTACACCCCCGACGGTCCCGGCCTGGCGGAGCTCGCTGCGCTGGGTGTACGCCGGGTCAGCCTCGGCTCGCTGCTCTACCGCACGGCGCTGGGCGCGGCCGTGGCGGCGGCCCGAGCCGTCCGGGACGGTCGGCACCCGGCGGGCGGCGGCAGCACTCCCTCCTACGCGGAGGTGCAGACGCTGAGCTCGGGCGCGGATCAGGACCGGCGGTCCGACCGGCGGTCCGACTGGCGGTCCGACCAGCGGTCCGGCTGAAGGAGGTTGAGCACGGCTTGCCGGTAGACGGCGTGGACCCGGGGCAGTTCGGCGAGGTGAGCGCGCTCGTCGATGCCGTGCAGCCCCTCGTACGGCACGCCGAAACCGGCGGTTGCCGGGATGCCCTCGCCCGCCAGCAGGTTGCCGATGTTGGACGGCCCCGAGATCTTCGGCCGTACGGCGAGTCCGGCGTCGGCGGCGGCGTGCAGCAGCGCGCGGGCGGGCTGCTCGTCCTCAGCCAGGCGGAAGGACGGCCAGGAGGCGACGGGGGTGATGTCGGTCGGCCGAGGGGCGGGCAGTTCCGTGTCGAGCCGGGCGACGGCGTTGCGGACCAGGGTTTCCGCGTCGTGGGCTGCGAAGCCGGGGGTGGTACGGACATCGACGTTCAGTTCGCACAGGTCAGGGGTGACGGAGAAGCCCTGGCCGCCGTGGAGGGCGGTCACCGAGAGCTTCGGCGGCAGCGGGAAGGCTGAGTCGGCATCTGCGGCAGGCAGTTCGGCCGCGTCGAGAAGGCGTACGAGGTGGGCGGCGCGGGAGATCGCCCCGACCACCGTCCGGCGCGATCCCGAGTGCCCGGAGGTGCCGTGCACGGCGAGAGTGGCCCGCCACAGGCCCCGGCCCCCGACTACGACGTCGTCCGTTCCCGGGTAGCCGATCAGCACCCCGGCGGGGCGGGCCGCGGCGGGGTCGGCGAGGTAGGCGCGGGCACCGCCGAAGCGGCCGGTGTGTTCGTCGACGTCCAGCAGTACGGCCAGCCCGCCGTGCAGGGCGTCGGCACGGGGCTTCAGCTCGGCCGCGATGTGGCAGAACATCGCCGCGGCCAGCTTGGAGTCGGCCGCGCCGCGCCCCAGCAGCCGGCCGTCGGCGATATCGCCGCAGGCCGGCGGGAAGGACCAGGCGGCCTCGTCGCCGTACGGGGCGGTGTCCACACAGGCGTCCAGCGTCCACCACCTGCCCGGTCGGCCCCCGGGGAGTTCCACGAGCAGTCCTACGGGCTCGCGGGCGTTGCCGGCGTCGTCGTACAGGCGGCGGTGCGGCAGGGCGTGGGCGGAAAGCCATTCCTCCAGTACGGCGAGGACGGGCCCGTAATCATCGATCCCGGCCCGGCTGGGACGCCGGATCAGCTCCTGGGCGAGCCGCACCACGGATGCCACACGGGCCTCCGCGACCTCCCCGGCCTCCGCGACCTCCCCGGCCTCCGCCACCTGTTCCATCTGTTCCGGCTGCCGAAAGTTCTCCCTCATGCGCACATGGTGGCCCCGGCGGAGTATTAGAACGAGGAGTCCATAACTGTGCTAACGTGCTGCGCATGGCCCGGCCACGACTGTTCGACGAGGAGCGGGCCCTGGACGCGGCGATGCGGGCGTTCTGGGAGAAGGGGTACGAAGCCACTTCCACCCAGGATCTGTGCGAGGCGACCGGTCTGGGGCGCAGCAGCATCTACAACACCTTCAGCAGCAAACACGACCTGTTCCGACGGGCGTTGGTGCGGTACATCGACACCATGACCGCGCTCCAGCTGGAGATTCTGGAGGACGCAGAGCGGCCTCCGCTGGAGCGGATCGGGGCGCTGTTCGAGCGGGTCGTCGAGCAGGAGTTCACGGAGCGGCCGGAGGGGAGGAGTATCGGCTGTCTGTCCGTCAACGCCACCGTGGAGCTGGCGGCGCGGGACCCGGAGGTCGACCGGGTGCTGGCCCGGGATCTGCGGAAGCGGCTCGACGCGCTGCGGGCCGTCGTCGAGACGGGGCAGCGGGCCGGTGAGATCGCGTCCGACCGCGACCCGGAGGCGCTCGCCCGCTTCGTGAACGCCGTCATCGGTGGTATGCGAGTCTCCGCGCAGGGCGGCGCCGACCGCCCGTCGCTGGAGGGGATCGCCGCCACGGCGGTGGACGCGCTCAGGCGCTGAGCGACACAGCGCACCGAACCGCAGTCGCGCCACCACACGTCCAACCGCAGTCGCGCCACGACACGTCCAACCGCAGTCGTGCGACAACACGCCGTGCAGTCGCGCCACAACACATCGAACCGCAGCAAGCCGCGCCAGGGTGCGCCGCAGGGGCTGGCGGCTGGAGGTTGCCTGCTCCTGTGGCTCTCTTCTGGGCAAGTTTTGTACTGATCCATCCATAACGATCCATCCATCACCAGCGGTGGGCGAACCACCGGACGTACTCGGGGAGTCACGGATGCCACTGACCGTCTATCTCATGGCCGCGGGGATCTTCTCCATGGTCACCAGCGAGTTCCTGGTCGCGGGGCTGATGCCGCAGATCGGGGACGGGCTGGATGTCACCGTCTCGCAGGTCGGCTACCTCGTCACCGCCTTTGCCGCCGCGATGACCGTCGGGGGCCCGTTCCTCGCCGCGGGGGTGCTCCGGTTGCGGCCCAAGCCGGCGCTGTTGCTGTTGTTCGGAATCTTCCTGGCCGGCAACGTGCTGGCCGCCGTCGCCTCCAGCTACGCGGTGATGCTCGTCGCGCGGATCGTCACCGGCACCGCGTCCGCCGCGTTCCTGGGGGCGGCGATCTCGCTCAGCGTACGGCTGGTCCGGCCCGAACTGGCCGGGCGCGCGGTGTCCGTGGCGCTCAACGGGCTGATGCTCGGCACACTGCTCGGACTGCCGATCTCCACCTTCATCGGCGAACGGTACGGCTGGCGCAGCGCGTTCTGGGCCGTCACCGCCATGACCGTGCTTGCCGCCGTGGCCACGCTGGTGTGGGCGCCGCGGGTGGAACGGCAGGAGAGCGGCGGCAGCGGCGCGGGCGGCGGTCTCCGCCAGGAGTTGGGCGTCTTCCGTAATCCGAAGCTGTGGCTGGTGCTGTCCACCAGCACGCTGGTGATCGGCGCGACGTTCTCGGCGTTCAGCTACTTCAACCCGATCCTGACCGAGATCTCCGGCTTCTCGGTCGGAAGCGTGCCGCTGCTGCTCGTCGCCTACGGCGCCGCCAACCTGGTCGGCAATGTGATCGTCGGCCGCCTCGCCGACCGGTACACCATCCCGGTCCTGCTGACCGGGCTGATCAGCAACGGCATCTTCCTCGCCGCCTTCGCGCTGCTGGCCGACGTGCCCGTCGCCGCCCTTGTCTTCATGCTGGCCATCGGACTGGTCGGCATCACCATGAACCCGGCGATGGCCGCCCGCGTCCAGCGCGCGGGCAACACCGGCCCCCTGGTCAACACCGTCCACTCCTCCTTCATCACCCTCGGAATCATCATCGGCTCAGCCCTCGGCGGCCTCGCCATCCCGCACTTCGGCCTGATCTCGCCGGTATGGATCGGCGTGGGAATGGCCGCCCTGGGCGTCGTCACACTGCTGCCGGACCTGCGACGCAGCCGCCCCTCGTCGCGGGTGGCCGCCGAACGGCCGGTAGCGGCTTCTGTTGCAGGAGGAGCGGACGAGGACGCGAACCGCCCTGCGGCGAAGGTCGGTTGAGGCTCCAGCGAGGGCTTGTGCGGCCGAAGGCCCCAGCGCGCTGGGGCCTTCGGGGCTGCGTCGGACATACGGGTTCGGTCATACGGGTTCGGTCATACGGGTCAGTCACACGGCTTCGGTCATACGAGTGAGCCGGGGCCGCCCGCGGGGGCCGGAGCCGGGTCGGGGCTGGGCTTCCCGGACGGCGGGGGCTCGGGGGAGGGGCCCTCGGGGGCGGGGGTTTCACCCTTCGCCGGCGCGTTCAGCTCATTCAGCATCTGCTTGCTGAAGCCGAAGAAGTAGGTGGCCACGAAGCCGACCAGATAGCCCGCGGCCAGGCCGAGGGCGTAGATGGCGGCAATGGCGCCCAGCCCGTGATTGCCCTTGAGGAGGGGGAAGAGGGCCCAGCCGGAGGGGCCGATGGCGGTCGAGCCGACCGAGGTGCCCAACTGGTAGAAGAGGCCCACGACCCCGCCGCCGAAGGCACCGCCCACGCACGCCGTGATGAAGGGGCGGCCCAGCGGCAGCGAGACGCCGTAGATCAGCGGTTCGCCCACACCCAGGAAGCCCGCAGGGAGCGCGGAGCGGATGGTCTTGCGGATCGAGGTGTTGCGGCGCAGCCGCAGATAGATGGCGACTGCCGCGCCGACCTGGCCTGCACCCGCCATCGCGAGGATGGGCAGCAGCACGGTGTAGCCGCTCTGCTCGATCAGCGTGGTGTGGATGGGGATGAGCGCCTGGTGCAGCCCCAGCATCACCAACGGCAGGAACAGCCCACCCAGTACGAACCCGGCCGCCGCGCCGCCGTGCTGGAGCAGCCAGTCGGCGAGATGCCCGATGCCGGTGGCGATCTCGCCGCACACGTACATCAGCCCGAACAGCGTGACCAGCCCCGCGACCAGCACCGTCACTGTGGGCGTGATCAGTACGTCGACGGCGGACGGTACGAAGCGGCGGCACGCCTTCTCCACGTACACCGCCAACACGGCCGCAAGCAGCGCGCCCAGCACACCGCCCTGCCCGGGGGCCAGTTTCTGGCCGAACGCCGTCACGTCCGCGACCCCGGGGAAGACGATGACGGCAGCGGCAGCACCTCCCAGCACCGGCGTTCCGCCGAACTCCCGGGCGGTGTTCAGCCCGACGAAGACGGCGATCAGCGACATGAAACCGTTGGCGATCGCCGTCAGCGCCGGGGTGAGGGCCGGGAGCCAGCCCGCGTTGGTGAACAGGCCGTTGAGGCCCGCGACGATGCCGCAGCCGATCAGCGCGGGAATGAGCGGTACGAAGATGTTGGCGATACGGCGCAGCAGCAGCTTCACCGGCGTCGCGTTCTTCTCCTTACGTGCTGCGCGGATCGCCGCTCCCTCGGCCGCCAGGTCGTCGGCCGACTTGGCGGCGGTGGGGGCTTCCTCCGCCGACACCGGGCCCGGTGCCGCCTGGACCAGCGCTTCGAACTCCGGCGTGATCCGGGCGACCTTCCCCGGGCCGAGCACGATCTGGTACGTGTCGTCCTCCACCACGCCCATCACGCCCGGCAGGGCCTTGAGGGGCTCGTCCTGGACGAGGGAGCGGTCGGCCAGGCCGAGCCGCATGCGGGTCATGCAGTGGCTGACGGAGGTGACGTTCGCGGCGCCGCCCACCAGGGGAAGGATCGCCTCGGCGAGCTGTCTGTTCGGGTTGCCCTCAGGGCTTTCTTTGGTGCTGTCTGTGCTCATGGTGCAGTCGCTCTTCTTCGAGTGGTGCCATGGTGCGGACGGTTGAGGGGTTGCTGTGGGGTCGGTCGGGCGTGCTTCACGCCTCGTCGGCGGCGGACCGCAGTGCCGCGCGCAGGTGGCCGTGCGAGGCGGCGAGCAGCCGCTCCGCCGTCGGGCCGTCGACGCCGCCGAGAACGGTGAGGATCGCCGCCTTGACCTCGCCGTCCGTGGCCGCCAGCGCCGCCTCGATCTCCTCGTCCGGCGCGCCGGTGGCCAGCGAGACGATGCGCCGCGAGCGCGCCCGCAGCTTCTCGTTCGAGGCGCGTACGTCCACCATCAGGTTTCCGTAGGTCTTGCCGAGCCGGATCATCGTGATGGTGGAGAGCATGTTGAGCACGAGCTTCTGCGCCGTGCCCGCCTTGAGCCGGGTGGAGCCGGTCAGCAGCTCAGGCCCGACGACGACCTCGATGCCGTGCTCCGCGGCCGCGCCGAGCGCCGAGCCCTCGTTGCAGGCCAGCCCCACCGTGAGTGCCCCGCGGGAGCGCGCGTACTCGACGGCGCCGACGGCGAAGGGCGTACGGCCGGACGCGGAGATGCCGACCACCGTGTCGTCCGCCGCGAGGTCGAGCGCCGTCAGGTCGGCCACTGCCGCCTCGGCGCTGTCCTCGGCGCCCTCGACCGAGTCCACCATGGCGTCGGGGCCGCCCGCGATCACCCCGGTGACCTGGCCGGGAGCCGTGTTGAAGGTGGGCGGGCACTCGCTGGCGTCCAGCACCCCCAGCCGGCCGGCCGTGCCGGCGCCCGCGTAGAGGAGCCGGCCGCCCCGGGCCATCCGCTCCGCGATGGCGTCGATCGCGGCGGCGATCGCGGGCAGCTGCGCGGCGACGGCCGTGGGCACGGTGCTGTCCTCGCCGTTCATGATCTTCGCGATCTCCAGCGTGGGCAGCTGGTCGATCTCGGCCAGCTCGCTGCGGAACGCCTCGGTGGTGAGCGTGTCCAACTGCTGGCGCAGCTCGTCGTAACGGGAGGGCCCGGAGTCCGGATCGAGGCGGTCGGCGGACCGCGCGCCGGCCGACCGGGAGGCCGCCGACTTCGGCGCAGCGCCCTGCGCGGTGGCGGGCTGCCCGGTGCCGGACTGTGAGGTGGTCGTCTGTGAGGTGGTCATCGAGGCGCAGCTTTCTGTGGCTCGGGGCGGCGGGGTCCGGTGGGCCTGGCGGCGGGCGCGTGGGCCCGTCGGGGGACGCGGTGCGGGTCGGCGGGAACCTCAGCGGTGCGTGGCTGTCGGCGGAAAACCTCAGCGGCACGCGGCTGTCGGCGGAACCTCAGCGGTACGCAGCCGTCGGCGGAAGCCGCAACGGTGCGTGGCTGTCGGCGGGGCCTCAGCGGGTGCGCGGGCGGGGGGAGTGGCGGTGCGCCAGCGCCTCGTACGAAGCGGAGAGCGCGGGCGCCGCCGTTTCGTATGTGCGCTGGGCCACCCCTATGAACAGGCAGTCGACCACGAGCAGCTGACTGGTCCTGCTGGACATCGCCGCCGGGCGCAGCTCGCTCTCCCGCGCCGTGGAGGTCGTCAGCACGTGGTCGGCGTACTGGGCGACCTCGCCGTCCGGGCGGCCCGTGATCGCGATGGTCGTCGCGCCCCGGTCGAAGGCGACCCGCAGCGGCTCGATGACATCCACCGTCCGACCCGAATGGGTGATGGCGAGCGCGACATCGCCCGCCCGCATCTGGACGGCGTTGGTGACGGCCAGATGGGGGTCCACATGGCTGTGCGCCACCATGCCGATGCGCAGCAGCTTCTGCGCCAGGTCCTGGCTGACGAGCCCGGAGGCACCGACCCCGTACACATCGATCCGGCGGGCCGTGGCCATCGCCGCGACCGCGGCCTCGACCTGTGCGACATCGAGCGCTGCCGCGGTGTCGGCGAGGGTCTGCTGCTCGTCGAGCGCCAGCTTGGCGACGACATCGGCGATCGGATCGTCGACCACGATGTCGGCGGTCACGGCCGGAGCCGCGCCCGACTCCTGCTGCGCCGCGAGCCCGGCGAGGGCGAGCCGCAGATCGCGGTAGCCCGGATAGCCGAGCAGCCGGGAGGTGCGGACGACGGTGGCCTCGCTGGTGCCCGTGCGCTCGGCGAGCCCCGTGACGGTGAGCTGGGCACATCCCGCGGGGTCGTTCGCGACGGCTTCGGCGACGCGCTGCATCGAGCGCGTCATCGACGGTGCCATCGTGCGGACCTTGGCCGCGAGCGCGGTGGGGCCCGGGCGGTTGGCGGGGGTTGCGGAGGGGGCGCCGCTGCCGGATTCACGTGCGCCGCTGCCGCTCTGGCGCGGGCCGTTGCGGGCCGTTTCGCCCGCGCTGCGGGGGGCCGGAGGCTGCGTGCCCGGCCCTGCCGTTCCGCGTCCCGGGTGGAAGGCGAAATTTTCCTTCAGATCACTGCTCACGGGTGGAAGATATTTTCGAATCGGTCCTTCGTCAATGCCCGACGCGGCGCGAGCTGTGATCGTTTCGGGTCCGCAGTGGTGCAATGGAGGTATGGAACCGAAGGAATCCGCATCGGACTCGGGTCCCCCCGAAAAGGGCCCCCACGGCGAGGGCCGGCAGAACGCGCTGGAGCGGGCGCTGCACGCGGCCCGCGCACTGATCCTCGCCGACTTGGAGGCGAGCGATGTCGCGCGCGCCGACATCGTCTCGCTCGTCGAGGAAGCGGTCACCCACCGCCGCTGGTGGGTCGGCCAGTGGCCGGAGGGCGTGGCCTTCGTCGACGGCCTGGTGGCGCAGGACGTGCAGGACGCGCTGCTCGAACGGTACGGGCGCTGGCCCGTCTGTCCCGTATGCGTCGGCCCCGATTTCCACGCACTCGACGTCGAACCCGAGCTCGGCGAGGAGCCGCACTGGGTCTGCGGCAAGACCTCGACGGTGGTGGCCCGGGTGGGTTACCTGGGCGGCAAGCTGTGAGCCCGGGGTCCACGGGGTGACCGTCTATATCGACCCGCCGATCTGGCCGGGGCACGGCCGCATGTGGTCACACCTGGTGAGCGACGTCTCGTACGAGGAACTCCACGCGTTCGCGGCGCTCATCGGCTCCCCGCCGCGCGCCTTCGACGGGGACCACTACGACGTGCCCTCGACGCTGTACGACACCGCGGTGCGCGCCGGAGCAGTCCCGGTCGGCTCCAAGGAACTTCTGCGCCGCCTCACGTCTGCGGGCCTCCGCCGCCGAAAGCGCTGATGCGCCCCGAAGGGGGCGCGCCCCGAAGGGGCGCGGGGAACTGCGCGCTCAGCCACCGGCCAGCCGCGGTGGGCCGACGGCATCAGCCCCTACGGCGGGTTGCGCCAGGGCGGGCACCGCCGGTCACGTCTCGTATGGTGCGCGCCGCTGCGGCGGAGAAGAGGGCGGCGCGGCGGGCAGCGAGGGCTCAACCATGGACCCGGCGACGACCCGCGACCGCGCATGCACGCGGGAGGAGACGGCCGTCATCAGCACCGCGCCCGCTGCCATGACCGCGCCGACCCAGGCCACCGCCGCGTATCCCCACCCGGCGGAGATGGCCAGGCCGCCGAGCCAGGGGCCCACCGTGTTGCCGATGTTGAACGAGGCTGTGGCCGTGGCCCCCGCGAGGGTGGGGGCCGCGTCGGCGGCGCTGAACATCCGGGCATTCAGCGCGGGCCCCGTCGTGAAGGCCGTGACGCCGAGCATCAGCGCCAGCGCAATCGCCACCCAGCGGTACTCGGCGAGCAGCGCCAGCAGGGCCAGCACGGTGGTCGACGCCGCGATGCCGCCGTACATCGTGCCGAACAGATGTGCGTCCGCGATCCGCCCGCCGATCACCGTGCCGATCAGCCCGCCGAGCCCGAACAGCGCGAGCACGCTGGGCACCCAGCTCTCCGGCAGCCCGGCCACATCGGTGAGCAGCGGTGCGAGGTAGGAGAAGAGCGCGAAGACGGCGCCCGCGTTCAGCGCGATGGTCAGCAGCGCGAGCCACACCTGCTTGTCGCGGTAGATCCGCAGCTCACGCCGGAGTTTGGGCGCGTCGGCACCCGTCGGCACCGCAGTGCGCGGCACCAGCGCCAGCACCCCGACCAGCCCGACGGCCGCCAGCGCGGCGACCGCCCAGAACGCCGAGCGCCACCCGGCCTGCTGCCCCAGGAACGAACCTGCCGGAACACCCGCGACATTGGCGATGCTCAGCCCGCCCAGCATGATCGCCATGGCGCGGGCCCGCGCGTTCTCCGGCACCAGCGAGACGGCGACCGCGGCACCTACCGCCCAGAACCCGGCGCAGGCCAGCGCGCTCACCACCCGGGAGACGAACAGCACCTCGTAGGTGGGCGCGAGCGCCCCCGCGACCTGCCCCAGCATGAACGCGGCCAGCAGCGCGATCAGCGTCGTACGGCGCGGTAGCTTCAACGTCGCCGCCGCCAGCACCGGCGCCCCGACCACCATCCCCACCGCGAACGCCGACACCAAAAGCCCTGCCTTCGGGATCGAAACGCCCAGATCCCGGGCCAACGGCTGAAGAATCCCCGAAAGCATGAACTCCGAGGTCCCCAGCGCGAAGACGGAGAGCCCCAACACATAGACCGAAACCGGAACACGAGCGGAAGCCGCCCCACCCCGTACGAGATCGCCAGGCATGCCCCCTCAACCGGTGGTGCCACCTGCGCATTCCCGGTCGCCGGCCCGGGTTTCACGCCTGGAGCAGTTGCAGCTCCGTCGTCAGGTTGTGGCGGGCGGTGGGTTCCCAGTGGGTGCGGCCGTAGGGGGTGCGGAAGAGATGGGGGAGGCCGAGGAGTTGGCGGAGGACGGTGGCGCGGCCCGCGCGGAAGGCGGCGTCGGGGACGAAGGCGTACTCCTGGCGGACCTCGGCGGCGTAGTGCGCGTAACTCTCGGGGGAGCCGGCCAGGACGGCGAGGTCCGCGTCGCAGAGCAGTTCACCGTTCAGATCGCCGGAGGCGGGATCATGGCTGGTCGTGAGGCGGACGAGGCGGGCGACCTCGGCGGTACGCGCCTGAGGCACCCCCGCCTCGGGCAGCGCGCGTTCGGCGAGCCGGGCGCTGCGCTCCTCGTTCTCGCTGCGATCGGGACGGTAGACGGCGTCATGGAACCAGGCGGCGAGGCGTACGGCGTCCAGGTCCGCACCCGGGAGGGGGCCGGGAACAGTGCTCGCGGTGGTGGGCTCCTGCCCCTGCCCCGCGGAGGAGAGGGAGGAGGCGGGGGAGAGCTGCGCGGCGAGTTCGTCGACGCGGTCGAGCACGGCGCGCAGGTGGGGCGTGGCGTGGTAGCGGCGGTGGGGCTCGGCCCAGCGGCCGAGAAGCTCCTCGCCGTACGGTGCGGGGTCGGGACCCTCGGCGCCGCCGCGGGCGCTGACCAGCAGCGCGTTCCAGCGTTGGAGCAGCGCGCGGTGCATGCCGTCCGCCGAACTGTTCCCGGCCCGGTCGCCGTCTGGGGGGTCTGTTGTCGACATCGGGCAATTGTCGTCCGAAGGGAGCGCCGTCTTCCAGCGCACTCCGCCGTATGGCAATCTGTTCAGCATGTCTAGACCAATTCTCGAGGTGGTTGCGCTCAGCGCGGAAGACGCCGCTGCCGCGGAGGCCGGAGGAGCGGACCGCCTTGAGGTGGTCACCGACATGGCCGCCGACGGGCTCTCCCCGTCCCTGGAGACCTTCACCGCCGTCCGGGAGGCCGTCGGCATCCCCCTTCGGGTGATGCTGCGGCTCGCCGACGGCTTCAGCGCCGGGGGCGACGCCGGGATCGAGGAACTGTGCGCCCGGGCCGACGCGCTGCGTACGGCGGGCGCCGAGGAGTTCGTCCTCGGCTTCCTCGACGACGCCGGGCAAGCTGACCTGCGTGCGGTCGAGGCGGTGACGGCCGTCGTCCCCGGCTGCCGGTGGACATTCCACCGCGCCCTCGACCGCGCCGCCGACCGTGATGCCCTCCGCAAGCAGCTCGCCGACATGCCCGGTCTCGACACGTATCTCACCGCCGGCTCCCCGGACGGCGTCGCCGAGGGGTACCCGACGCTGCTCGCCGAAGCCGCCCGCGGCGCGGCGCACGAGCCCGGTTACGGCCCCCGGCTGCTGGTCGGCGGCGGCCTGACCCTCGCTCACGTCCCCGGCCTGCGCCGGGCCGGTATCGACGCCTTCCACATCGGCAGCGCGGCCCGCCC
Source organism: Streptomyces sp. 3N207 (assembly GCF_052246355.1). NCBI lineage: Bacteria > Bacillati > Actinomycetota > Actinomycetes > Kitasatosporales > Streptomycetaceae > Streptomyces > Streptomyces sp. 3N207. The sequence continues at coordinate 97,987 of NZ_JBQQBV010000015.1, forward strand.
CGAGGGCTGGGCGGCCCCGGTCGACCCGGCAGCTGTGCAGACCTGGCGCCAAGCCCTCGACGGCGACTGAGAAGGGCCCGACCGGAGCGCCCGCGGAGCTGGCGGGCGGGTGGCTGGCACTACGGGAACCACAGCGGTGGGGAAACCGGGCCACTGCCCGGACTCCCACTCAGCGCACACCCGAACCCGAGGCCCGCACACCCGAGGGAAGCCGCACCCGCCGGGCCCGGACGACAACCTCTCGCCGCCCGTTGTCACCGTCTCCCTCACCCCGCCCGCGAAGCACCACCGCCGACGCCCCCGCGAGGGACAACGCGGCGACTGTCGCGCTGAACACAGCGGTTGCGGTGTTCAGCGAAGTGGCATCGCTGAGCGCGCCGGCCGCCACCGGAAGCGCGCCGGCCAGCAGATAACCGCCTGCGGTGAGGGCGGCGTTGGCCTCGGCGAGGCGTCCGGCCGGGACGCCCGCGCTGAGCATGGTCAGGGCGCCGAGCTGGGTGAGGCCCTGGCCGAGTCCGGCGAGCACGGCGGAGGCGACGAGCGCCGGTACCGAGGTGGTACGGACGGCGAGGACGAGCGTGGCCATGCTCACCCCGGTCAGCGCAGCCCCGGTCAGCAGATCCGTCCGCACCCGCAGCCGGCGCGCGGCGAACTGGATCCCCGTCGCGGCGGCGAACAGGACGAAGATGGTGGCCCCGGAGAGTATCCGGCTGCTGGTGTGCAGCAGGTCGGCGAGCAGGGTGGGGCCGAGCGACAGCACGAAGCCCGTGGCCGCGATCGCGGGTGCGAAGACGGCGAGGCCGAGCAGGAGCTGACGCCGGTTGGCGCGCGGCGCGGAGGGGATACGCACCCAACGCCGCGACCCCGAGGGCACGGCCCCCGAGGCCCGGCGCGGCAGCGGCATCCGCAGTACGACCACCAGCGCAGCCAGCAGCAGACCGAGCTGGACCAGGAAGACGGTGACGGACGGCCCGGGCACCAGCTCGGACAGCAGCCCCGCCAACAGCGGGCCGACAGCGGCGCCGCCGACCATCGAGGACGAGGCGACGAGCCCCGCGGTTCGCTTCTGCGTACGGTCCGCGAGATCGGAGACGGCTGCCATCCCGGCGGAGAGGAACGCGCCGACCGCGATCCCGCTCAGCAGCCGCGCGACGAGGAGTACAGGTACGGAGTGCGCGGTGGCGAACATCGCGGAGGCGACGAGGCCGAGCGCCAGTCCGGGCAGCAGCACCGGCTTGCGGCCGAAGCGGTCGGAGAGGGTGCCTGCGACGGTGAGGGTGCCCAGGAGTCCCGCGATGTAGAAGGCGTAGATCGCCGTCAGCGTGGCGGCGGAGAAGCCGATCCGGTCCTGCCACAGCACATAGAGCGGCGCGGGTTCGTTGGAGAGGGCGAGCACGGCGACGACGGGCCAGGCGGCCAGCCACATCCAGCGTGCGGATCGTGCGGACGGCGTGGACATACGGGAGCTCCTGGGCAGGGGAGGGCACGGAGAGGTGTACGAGTAGACTCGTACAAGTAGTACGAGAGAATTCGTACCAGCGGTGGGTAGTACGATGCAACTCGTACTACTCGCAATACGCTGCCCAGCCGCCGTACCGCCCGCAGGGGATCCGCCGGGGATTCGCCGGGCGGCCCGTCGAGCGGTCAGCAGTACGCTCCGCCGTCGAAGGAGGCCCTCTTGAGCGACACGGCCCTCGTCCGGGACTTCCGTATCCCGCCGCCCCCACCCGGTGCCGAGCTCCCCGAGCCGCTGCCCGAGCCCGCCCGGGACGAGATCCGGCTGGAGGCGGTGATGGCGGCACTCAGCGATCCGCTCCGGATCGGCGTGGTCCGCAAACTGCTGCTGGAGTCGGTCGATTTCGACCACACCTGCACCTGGTTCGAGCTGGACCGCCCCAAGTCCTCGCTCACCCACCACTTCCGCGCCCTGCGCGAGGCGGGCCTCATCCGGCAGCGCCAGTACGGCCCCTCCCGCCGCAACCAGGTCCGTATCGAGGACCTGGAGGCACGCTTCCCCGGCCTCCTCGCGCTGATCGCCGACTGGAGCCCGGTCTCCGAGTGGTCCCGGCACCGTTGACAGCGCTCAACGGCCCCCTCTAGCTTGCTGCTTGCGCCGTTTGAATCGTTTCACAAAGGAAGCCATGCCCTCCTCGTCCCACCACCCCGCCGTGGCCGCTCTCCTCGGCCGCGCTCATACGCTCGGCGCCGATCCGCGCAACACCAACTACGCGGGAGGGAACGCCTCCGCCAAAGGTGCCGCCACCGATCCCGTCACCGGGCAGCCCGTCGAGCTGATGTGGGTCAAGGGGTCGGGCGGGGATCTGGGGACGCTCACCGAGCAGGGGCTGGCCGTGCTGCGGCTGGACCGGCTGCGGGCGCTCACCGCCACCTACCCCGGTGTGGAGCGCGAGGACGAGATGGTCCCGGCGTTCGACTACTGCCTGCACGGCAAGGGCGGCGCCGCACCGTCCATCGACACGGCCATGCACGGACTGCTGGACGCGGCACACGTCGACCATCTGCACCCGGACTCCGGCATAGCCCTCGCCTGCGCGGCCGACGGCGAGAAGCTGACCCGGGAGTGCTTCGGCGAGTCCGTCGTATGGGTGCCCTGGCGGCGCCCCGGATTCCAGCTCGGGCTGGACATCGCCGCCGTCAAGGAGGCCAATCCGCAGGCGGTCGGCGTCGTACTCGGCGGGCACGGGATCACCGCGTGGGGCGACACGTCCGAGGAGTGCGAGCGCAACTCGCTGTGGATGATCCGTACGGCGGAGGAGTTCCTGGCGCGGCACGGCGTCCCGGAACCGTTCGGTCCGCTCCTCGGTGACGGTTACCGGCCGCTGCCCGAGCCCGAACGCCGGGCGCGGGCCGCCGCGTTGGCGCCGGTGCTGCGCGGGCTGGTCTCCACGGATGCACACGAGGCCGCAGGGCGGCTCGTCGGGCACTTCACCGACGCCGGGCCGGTACTGGACTTCCTCTCCCGCGCCGAGCACCCCCGGCTCGCCGCGCTCGGCACGTCCTGCCCGGACCACTTCCTGCGTACCAAGGTCCGCCCTCTCGTCCTCGATCTGCCCGCCACCGCGCCCCTCGACGAGGCGATCGCCCGGCTGCGCGAGCTGCATGCCGCGTACCGCGAGGAGTACGCCGCCTACTACGCCCGGCACGCCACCGCCGACTCACCCCCGATGCGGGGCGCCGACCCGGCGATCGTTCTCGTACCCGGCGTCGGCATGTTCTCGTTCGGCAAGGACAAGCAGACCGCGCGGGTGGCGGGCGAGTTCTATCTGAACGCCGTCAATGTGATGCGGGGTGCGGAAGCCGTCTCCTCGTACGCGCCGATCGAGGAGTCGGAGAAGTTCCGGATCGAGTACTGGGAGCTGGAGGAGGCGAAGCTGCGGCGCATGCCGGAGCCCAGTCCGCTGGCGGGGCGGATCGCGCTGGTGACCGGGGCCGCCTCCGGCATCGGCAAGGCGATCGCCCGGCGGCTGTCGGCCGAGGGTGCGTGTGTGGTGGTCGCGGACCGCAACGGTGCGGACGCGGTCGCGGTCGCCGAGGAGTTGGGCGGGCCGGACAAGGCCGTCGCCGTCACCGTCGATGTGACCCGCGAGGAGCAGATCGAGGCCGCGTTCGCGGCGGCTTCGCTGGCCTTCGGCGGCGTGGATCTCGTCGTCAACAACGCGGGAATCTCCCTCTCCAAGCCCCTCCTGGAGACCACCGCCGCCGACTGGGACCTCCAGCACGACATCATGGCCCGTGGCTCCTTCCTCGTCTCCCGCGAGGCGGCCCGGCTGATGCGGGCGCAGGGGCTGGGCGGCGACATCGTCTACATCGCCTCCAAGAACGCGGTCTTCGCGGGCCCCAAGAACATCGCCTACGCCGCGACCAAGGCCGATCAGGCCCACCAAGTGCGGCTGCTCGCCGCCGAACTGGGGGAGTACGGCATCCGCGTCAACGGCGTCAACCCGGACGGTGTCGTCCGCGGCTCCGGGATCTTCGCCGGCGGCTGGGGCGCCCAACGCGCCGCCGTCTACGGGGTGGAAGAGGACAAACTGGGCGAGTTCTATGCCCAGCGGACGCTGCTGAAGCGCGAGGTCCTGCCGGAACACGTCGCGGCAGCCGTCTTCGCCCTCACGGGCGGCGATCTGACCCGTACGACGGGGCTGCACATCCCGGTGGACGCCGGGGTGGCAGCGGCGTTCCTGCGGTGAAGCGCCTTCGGCGGTGAAGCCCCTCCTGCGGGGAGGACTCAGAGCATCCCGAAGAAGGAGAGGACGATGAACCCGACGACGAAGACGGTGAAGCCGAGCCGGGTACGACCGCGCCGCCCCAGCTCGATCATGAGGGCCGACAGGGCTGTGGCGGCCACGAGTACGCCGATGATCAGCGCGGACTTGTTCTCCTGAACCGCCTTGACCGTCTCGCCGATCCCGCCGAGCAGATACACGGCACCGGCCAGCATGAGGGCCCGTCGTGCGTTGACAGGGGTGTTCCTCCGCTGCCGGAGGAACGCCCTCCGCTCGGCGGGGGAGGACGTCCGCATCCGCAGGACGTCCTGCTGGAGTCTCTCGTAGTCGTTGCTGCCTGGGGCGCTCATGCCCGCACGATAACGCCATACGGCGCTGCGTACCCTGGCCGGGTGGGCGGCCAGGGTGAGGGGATCGTGAAGGCGGCGATGGGTCCGCTGCTCCGCCATGAGGACCGGTACGGCGGCGACGCGGTGGCATCCGCGGCCCGGCGGATATGGACGACCGAACGGGCACGACCGGGTCCGACGCCCGACAAGGGGCGGGCCGCCGAGGTCGCGGAGCTCGCCCAGATCGCCGGCTGGCTCCTCTTCGACGCGGGCCGGAAACACGCGGCCCGCCATGCCTTCGCGGACTCCCACACGCTGGCCGTACGCGCCGGTGACCGCCCTCGACAGTGGTTCGCCCTCGACATGCTCGCCATGCACGCCGTCGCCACCGCCGACCCGCGCCAAGCCCTCGCGCTCTCCGAGGAGTTGCTGACCCGCCCCGGCATCCCGCCGCGGGTCGCCCTGCTGGCCCGCGTACGACAGGCCCGTGCCCTGGCGCAGACGGGCGAGCGCGCCCGGGCCCGCGAGGTGATGCGCCGGGCACGGGGCGGACTCCAGGACTCCCTGGCCCCGCGCGACCCCTCCTGGACCTGGTGGGTGGACGAAACGGAAGTCCTCGGCCACGAGGCGCAGATGCTGCTGACCCTGGGCGAGCCGGGCGCCGCCGTCCTGCTCTTCCACCGCGTCAACGAGACGATCCCGGCAGGCCGCGCCGCCCTCTACCACTCCGTCGCCGAGCTCACCGCCCAGACCCACGCCGGTGCCTGGCCGGAAGCCGCCACGACCCTGACCCGCACCGCCCATCTCCTCACCACCGTCTCCTCCACCCGCAGCACCACCCACCTCCACCACACCCTGCGCACCCTGGACCGCAAGGCCCCGAACCGCCTCTCGGACCACATACGAGACACACTCCGCGCCGCTGAGAAGGGAGGCCGATCGCCGACGTGTTCGCGGACCTGTTCGCCTGCGCGCGATGCGGCACCACGCTGACCGCCGCCGTGTCTCGGGTTGCGCTTCCCGTCCATGCCCATCAGTCGTACGGGCACGAACTGCTCCCCGCGCTTCTCGAATCCGGGACGTACGCCGTCGATCCGGAGCCTTCCGGGCCGCCATGGCGGCTGTGGAGCGAGATCGGTCCCGAGGAGGCGGAAGCCCGCGGGGTGTTCGCGCCGGTCCCCGCCCTCTCCTTCGGCGCGCCCGGGGCTGTCGTCGTCGCCCCGGGCGACACTCACGGTACGGTCCCGATCCCGGAACGCTGCGACGGCTACTGCATCGGGCTGGACGGGAGGGACGGCCCGAACCTGGCCTGCGCCCAGTGCGGGCAGCCGGTGGCGACCCGTATCGACGACTGCTCGCTGTGGCAGTCGGTGCGGCTCGCACCCGACGCCGTACGGCGCGCTACCGCCGACGTTCCCGCCCGCCCCATCGCCGACTGGGCGGCACTTGTGGCGGAGGGGCGGAGCACTCCGCCGATCGCGCCGTCCGGGGCCTGGAATCCGCGATGGGAGGCGGCAGTCGGCGCGGCGCTGGCCCATCTGCTGGCCGCTTCGGCGGGCAGAGCTGTGGCCGTACCCGAAGGCCTCGCCGCGCACATCTTCGGCCGGGCGCTCGATGCGCTGCTCCCGCCCGGGCCGCCCGCGCGGAGCGTCACCTTGGCCGGCCCTGGCCTGCCCGGCCCCGACCCGGCCGCCGCCATCGCCCTGGTCCCGCAGCACCCCCAGACGGGGAACGCCTGGCAGCCGCCCGCGTCCGTCGAAGTCGCCCCGCTGGCCGCCGACGTATGGATGCACCTCGCTTTCCCTCGCGGCCCGCTGATCCCCGCAACGGGCGGCCTGCCCGCCGGCGTCCTCCGCGACGATCCGCCGCCGATGCATCCCTGGAGCGTCTTCCGGCCCGACCCCGACGTCTTCCTCCACACCCTCGCCCGCCTCCCCACCGTCCGCGAGCCGTGGCTGCGCCGCCTTTACGACCGCGTGCGGGCCCGACCCTATGGGTGGCCGTTCTAGAGAGCTGTTGAGGAGTACGCCTCCGCGGTGCGTTCAGTCGTGTTCGCGCAGGGCAGCCAGCAACGGGCGGCTCTCCCGGGCGCGGTGGCGGACCAGCGAGGCCGCTGTGGTGTGGAGCTCGTTCCAGGAGTGAGGGCGTCCGATCTCGGCGGCGTCGGGTACGGCGGACAGGGCGGTGTTCAGAGCCTGTTCCGCCTCGCCCGCCTCGGCGTACGCGTGGGCGAGGCAGGCGCGGTACCACGTCTTGTCGCGGCGGTAGGTGTCGGGCATCGAGCGCAGGCTGCGGGAGAGGTGGCTCGCTGCCGCGCGCCACTCGCGCAGGTGGAGGCAGGCCATGCCCTGTTGCAGGGTGAACCAGTTCTCGTCGTAGAAGTACATCCATACCGGGCGCTCAGCGGCGCGGCTCACCAGCTGTTGGGCCTGATCCAAGAGGCGGTGGGCCGCGTCGGCCTCACCCATGAGCGCGTATCCGCGACCGGCCATCTGTGCGGCCATGCCCTGGACGCTCAGCGACGATCCCGGCGCCGACCAGCGGGAAGCCTCCGCAAGCCGCACACACCTGAGTGCCCGCCCCTTGGACCACGCCATGTGGGCCTTCATATTGAGGGTCGTGGCCGCCATGTCGGGGTCGCCGGCCTCCAGGGCCCATTCGTGGGAGCGGTCGAACCAGGTGAGCGCGGCGGCGGTGTCGTCCTGGTCCTGGGCCATCCAGGCGAGGAACTGTGCGTGCTCGGCGGCCAGTCGCACCACGCGGTCTGCCAGCTCGCCACGCGCGCCCGCGTGCAGGCTGACGACCGTCCGCAACTGCTCGCGCATCACAGACACGAGGGGCCTGGAGCCGATGAAGTCCTCGGCGCGGCGGTGTTCGGCCAGCAACCGGTCCAGCCAGTCGAGCGTCGCCGCGTCGACCCGGTGCGCGGCGTCCACGACGCCGGTGATGCGCGCCAGCAGATCCTCGTCGGGCATCGTGCCCGGAAGCCCCAGCCCCGCAACGGGCAGCGCGCTCGCAGCCCCGCCCTCCTGTGCGTTCCCCGGAACACCGAGCCCTTCGACGATCCGCTGCCGCACCTCGGCCGAGGTCACCTTGCGGCGCCCCCGCTCGATCTCGGAGACGTCCGACTGCGCGAGCCCCACCCGCTCCCCGAGCTTGGTCTGGCTGATGCCGGTGAGCCTCCGGTACGTACGGAAGACGGCGCCCCAGTCCGCGTTCCGGAGGGCATCCGCGAGTCGCGGATGAGACCACAAGTCCTGGTAGGGATCGCCCATTCATCCAATATAGGGCGCCCCTATAGGCCGCCGGGATGGGGACAACCCCCCAGTCCCGCAAGGATCTTGGCCGTCGTACTCCGGCAACGAAGAGGAGCGGAACCGATGGCCGACCAATACGATCCGAACAGCATGCGACTGCTGCCGTGGGTGAGTGACATGGGCAAGCCGTGCTACTTGGTCGGCGAGGCCGACGGGGTGGTGGCGACGTTTGCCGACCGCGTCGAAGCGCGCCAGCTCGCCGCTGCGCAGGCGGCCCTCGCGGAGGCGCACTCCGCGCTGGACGACCCCGCGGCCGGGGCCCTCGCATTGCGGCTGGCGCTCAAGAACGCCTCGTCGGGCCTGGCGAACATGCTCCGGATCGCGGAGAGCCGCAGAGCGCAGGCCCGGTGATTGCTCGCGGCTACAAGGCGTCGAGCCAGCGCAGCAGGCGGTTGCCCTCGCGGGTCATGATGTCCGGGTCGCGGAGGGCGTTGGCCAGCAGAGACATGCCCTGGTAGGCGGAGACGAGGGTGACGGCGAGGTCGTCGGGGTCGGGCAGGCCGAGGGCGCGGAACTGGTGTCCGGCCCAGTCCAGCAGTTGCCGGAGCACGGCGCCGACCTCCGCGTCGAGGGTCCCGTCCGCCCGCTTGTCGAGCTCGACGGCCAGGGTGCCGGTGGGGCAGCCGTGCCGCGCGGCGACATCGCGCTGCTCCAGCCAGGCTTCGACCAGGCCCTTGAGGCGCTCACGCGGATCAGCCAACTCGTCCAACCGACCAGTCAGTATGTCCAGATGCGCACTGTGCTCGGACAGCGCCGCCTGGACCAGTTCGTCCTTGGTCTTGAAGTAGTAGTAGACGTTTCCGACGGGCACATCGGCCGCCCGCGCGATGTCGCCGAGGGTGGTGCGCTCGATGCCCCGCTCGTGCAAGACCCGAGCCGCCGCCGCCGTGAGCCGCCGCCGCTTCTCCGAGCCCCGCGCCCGCGGCCCCCGCTTTTCTGAGTCAGTCACCCAACTCACTATAGACGGCCCCCGGTGGGGCTGTGCTACGGTCTGGCCGAAGTAAGTCAGTCGACTAACTCATTTGGAGAATCCGCATGATCGTGGTGACAGGCGCAACCGGCAACATCGGACGGACACTGGTACCGCTGCTGGCCGAGGCGGGGGAAGCGGTTGTCGCGGTCTCGCGGCGAGCACAGCCCGCGGGGCTTCCGGACGGAGTCCGGCACGCCCAGGCAGACCTGGGGAACTCCGCAAGCATGCGGCCGGTCCTCAAGGGCTCCGACGCCCTCTTCATCCTGCTGGGCGGCGAACTCAACGGCCCCGGCGAAAGCGCCGAGGCGCTGCTGGACGTAGCCGTCGAAGCAGGCGTCAAACGGGTCGTCCTGCTCTCCTCCCAGATCAACTCCACCCGCCCCGACGCCCCCTCACACACACGCCTGCGCGAGTTCGAGGCCGCCGTACGTGCATCAGGGGCGGAGTTCACGCTTCTGCGCCCGGGCGGGTTCGCCTCCAACGCCTACGCCTGGGCCGAGTCGGTGCGTACGAAGCGCACGGTGTTCGCCCCGTTCGGCGAGGTGGCGCTGCCGGTCGTCGACCCGGCGGACATAGCCGCGGTCGCCGCCGCCGCGCTGCGCGAGGACGGTCACGCGGGGTGTACGTACGAGCTGACCGGCCCCGAGGCGATCAGCCCGCGTCACCAGGCCACGGTGATTTCCGAGGCTCTGGGCGAGGAGGTGGCGTTCGTGGAGCTGTCCCGCGAGGAAGCCCGCGCCCACCTGGCGCAATTCATGCCGGAGGAGGCCATCGGCGGCACCCTGGACATCCTCGGCGCTCCCCTCCCGGCCGAGCAGGAGATCAGCCCGGACATCGAACGGGTCCTCCGCCGTCCGGCCAGGCCGTTCGGCGAATGGGTCGCGCGCAACCTGCCCGCATTCCGGTAGAAGCTGTCCAGCCCGGGCGGCGCGGCGAGCCGGGGCGGATCGTCGAGGTTGCCCGTGCGTACGACGGCGGAGCACGGAGGGGAGCCGCAACCAGGGCGGAGCCCTCACCCCCCGAGCTCACCCGGATCCGCATTGCCTCCGCACAACACCACAACAACCCTCTCCCCGGCGGAAGGCACATAAGCTGCCCCCTCGCCAACCCCCACCGCTCCCTCGACGGCGGCAACGGCGGTAGCCGCCGCATTCTCGACGGCCAGCCGATACCGCTCCCACAACTCCCGCCGCGCCGACACCACCGCCTCGTCCCGCACCAACACCGACCGCACGTTTCGATGCCCCGCAGCGGACAACGCCATCGGCGTGGCACGCCGCGCCCCCAACGCATCAGCGGCGACGGAGTCGACCGTCACATCGACCACACGCCCCGCCTCCAGCGCGGCGTTCAGCGCCCGGCACCGCTCGGGCTCGACAGCCACCACCCGGATCCCGTGGTGCTCCGCGGCCGCCGCGACCCCGGCGAACAGGCCGCCCCCGCCCACCGACACCACCACGGTGTCGACGAGCGGCACCTGGGAGCGGATCTCCTCCACCAGCGTCCCGGCCCCCGCCGCGATCAGCGGGTGGTCGTACGCGTGCGACTGCAAAGCGCCGGTCTCGGCCGCGAACGCCTCGCACGCCGCCGCGGCCTCGGCGTACTCCGTACCGACGAGCCGTACATCGGCCCCGTACGCACGCAGCCGGTCGACCTTCACCTGCGGCGCCGTCTCCGGGAGGAACACCGTCGCGGGCACCTCCAGCCCCCGCGCGGCCCAGGCGCACGCGAGCCCCGCGTTGCCGCCGGAGGCAAGGGTGACGCCGGCGTCGGGCAGCTCGCCACGCTCCCGATGCGCGAGCAGGAAGTTGAGCGCGCCCCGCGCCTTGAAGCTCCCGGTGTGCTGCATGAACTCCAACGCGAAGAACAACTCGTACCCCGGCGCGGCCCCGGCGTCCGCACGCGCGACCGCGACAGGACGAACGCCGTCGGCAACCCGATCGGCGGCGGTCTTGACATCTCCGTAAGAAAGATGATGCACAGCGCGACTCCTGGACATGCTCAGACGTGCTCGGATGTGAAGGGACAACGGGGCAAAGAGGCAAACATCTACATTACGGCTACGTTACGGCCTCGCACCGACCGCCCCGTCAACTCGTCGGCCCCCCTGTCAGCACATCCGCCGACAGCGCCCCCGGAAGGGGCTCCGCGTGTACCACGACGAGCCCCGAAACCGCTCGGGTCAGCGAGACGTACAGCCGGCGCAGCCCCGTCCGCTCGTCCGGCTCACCGGCCACGATCGCGGCGGGCTCGTCCAGCACCACGTAGTCGTACTCCAGACCCTTCGCCAGGGTGGCCGGTACGAGCGTCAACCGCGCGTGAGCACTGGTCTCCTCACCGGGCGACAGACAGTCGAGCCCCGCGGCGTCCAGCGCGGCCCGCAGCGCGGCGACCCGCGAGTCGGTGGCGATCAGCCCGACCGACCCCTCCCGCTCCAGCACCTCCCGGCAGGCATCCACGACCATCCGATCGAGCGTTTCACCGACCGAAGGTGAGGAGAGCGAGGACAGCGAGGACGGCGAAGACAGCGAGGACGGTGAAGACGGCGAGGACGGCACATCCGCAACCCGCCGCACCGCAAAGTCCCCCGGCGACTCCCGTACCGACGTCGCGGGCCGCAGCCCCGGCGCGATGGCGGGCAACAACCGGGACGCGTACGCGATCACCTCCCGCGGCACGCGGAACCCCTCCGTCAACTCCTCCACCACTGCGCCCGGTTTCCCCAGATGCTCCAGGGCGGCTTCCCAACTCTCGGTGGCCCACGGTGTGGTGCCCTGCGCCAGATCGCCCAGCACGGTCGCCGACCCGGTCGAGCAGCGCCGCCCCACCGCCCGGTACTGCATCGCGGAGAGGTCCTGCGCCTCGTCCAGCACCACATGCCCCAGGGAGGGGGTGCGCTGCACCAGGTCGGCGGCCTCGTCCACCAGCACCACATCGGCGGCCGACCACTTGGCGCTTCCGACCCCGCGCGGCGCCTTCTCCCACAGGATCGCCCGCTGCTCCGCCGGATCGAGCACGCCCTCCGCCTGCTCCGCGAGGAACTCCGCGTCGGACAGCAGCCGCAGCACCAGCTTCGCCGGATCGACCACCGGCCACACCTGGCGCAGCACGGCCTTCACCGCGGCGTTGCGCGCGACGGCGTCCTGTACGCGGTCGTCGGGCGCTTCCCCGGCCTGCTCCATCCGCACCAGCACGGCGTGTGCGATCCGCTGCGGCAGCGCCTCACGCGCCGCGCCGTACCGCATGTCACGCGCCAGCAACTCCCGTACCAGCTCCTCGATCTCGTACGCGGGAATGCGCCACCGGCGCGAGCCGCGTACCACCACACAGGGTTCGTCCGGGAGCGGGCGCACGCCCGCGCGCACGGCACGGCGCAGCATCTCCGCCATCCGGGCATCGCCCTTGATCCGGGCCGCCGCCGCGCTGTCCACCGCCCGTACGGGAACGTCGGGCCGCGCCACCAGCGCCTCGACGGTCGTCTGCCGCACTGCCACCTCGCCCAGCGCGGGCAGCACTTGCTCGATGTAGCGGAGGAAGGAGTCGTTCGGGCCGATGACGAGCGTGCCCGTGCGGGCCAGCCGCTCCCGGTGCGCGTACAGCAGATACGCCACCCGGTGCAGACCGACCGCGGTCTTCCCCGTCCCCGGTGCCCCTTGCACGCACACGGTGCCTTCGATCCCGGCACGGACGATCTCGTCCTGCTCGGGCTGGATCGTGGCGACGATGTCCCGCATCGGACCGACGCGGGGGCGTTCGATCTCGGCCTGGAGCAGCGCGCTGGTGCGGCGCGGTGCACCCGGGGCCCGCTCCGCGTCCGTGGCTGCGGCAGGGCCGGTCAGGTGCTCGTCCTCGTACGCGGTCAGCTCGCCGCCCGTGTACCCGAACCGCCGACGCAGCCCCACACCCTGCGGGTCCTTGGGGGAGGCGCGGTAGAACGGCTGCGAGACCGGGGCCCGCCAGTCGATGACCATGGGGTCGCCGTCCGCGTCGTGGACATGTCGCCGCCCGATGTAGAACGAGTGACCGCCGCCGGACGAATCCCCGCCGCCGCCGGACGAATCCCCGCCGCCCCCGGACGAATCCCCGCCGCCCCCGGACGAATCCCCGCCGCCGCCGGACGAATCCCCGGCGCTGTCGTCCCCGATCTCGTCCAGGTAGTCGAGGCGGCCGAAGAACAGTGGCGCGTGCGCGAGATCGGCCAGCGATGCGATACGGGCCTCGATACCGGAGGCGAGCACCTCGGCGTTGACCCAGTTCGCGGTCACGTCCCGGATGTCGAGGGCCTCTGCATCGGCCCGCATGGAGCGCAGCGCGGCGCGCGAGGCCGCGAGATGGGCGCGTTCGCGTCCGAGGGGGTCATCTTCGGGGGAGGCGAGGGGGTCGTCGTCGGGGGAGGGTTGATCGGTCGGGTCGGGTGCGGGTCGAGTGGTCACCAGGCTGCCTCCGGCGGGCACGGTACGGGCACCTGCATGCCGCATGCAGCGCCTCGCCCATGCATGCGGGCACACCGCATCCAGGGCATGCGGAGGTGCGGACGCCGGGCGCGCAGCACGCGGGTGCGGGCGTACAGTTCGACAGGTCTACGCAGATCTACGTACAGGTCTACGAACGAGCCCGGCCGGTTTCCGTGCGGCGGGCGCCTCGCGCCGAGAGGGGCGGCGAGGGGGCAAGTCGGGGATTGTAGCCACGTCCTGGGAGGGCGGGCGAGCCGTTTTCGGGGCCGCCCCGGACGATGCCGTTTCGATGTCCGGGCGGTGACTCGATTAAGGTCGTCGCCCGGCGGCAATCAACGGCGATCCGGGACGGTCCGCCCTCCCGGGGACGAGGGAGGCGGCACGGGTGACTGGCAGCGGCGCCGCGCACCCCAGCCCCGCGCGCGCCGCAAACCCGCCCGACCAGCCCCTTCACGGCCCGGCCCGGCAGCTGCCGGCGTGCGCGCGAGCGGCGTACACGGCGGCGACGTACCGCCACGTCCCGCTGACACCGGGCGTTCCCCGGGCAAGAATCAGCAGGGACGGTCAGGTCGACGATTCGGCCACCCACCCGGAGACGACTGCCCGAGGACGGCCCCGGGAACGACCGGACCGGGGGCGTCCGCTCCGGAGACCAGGGAAGAGACGGGTAGGACCGAAAAGACGGACGGACGAGACGGACCGACAAGACGGACGGAATCCGGCCGCTCCCGCCGACAGGCACTGCCACCAGGCAACCGCCCACCGGCACCGCCGACCGGCACCCGTCGGCAGGCTCCTGCCTGCCGACGCCGCCGACAGGCAGCAGGACGGCCGACGACCAGAGTGTGAAGAGGCCCGAGGAGGCCGGTGTGCGAAGCACAATGCAGGACATCCCGCTGACCGTGACCCGGCTCCTCGTGCACGGGGCGCTCGCGCACGGGACCTCCCAGGTGACCACCTGGGCGGGAACGGCAGGCGGGGCGGAACCCGACCGCCGTTCGTTCCTCGACACGGGCGTCCGCGCCATCCAGCTCGCCGGCGCCCTGCACGACGACTTCGGGGTGACGGACGGGGACACCGTCGCCACCCTCATGGCCAACACCGCCGACCACCTGGAGGCGTATCTGGCCGTGCCCTCCATGGGCGCCGTCCTGCACACGCTCGACCCGTGGCTGCCCGCCGACCAGCTCGTCGCGGCGGCGGTGCGCGGCGGCGCCGAGGTGCTGATCACCGATCCCACAGGGCTCGCACCGCTCGCCTCCGTACTGCCTCGCCTCAAACACCTGCGGCATGTGGTCGTCGCGGGCGGCAGTGACTCCGCGGCCGTGGTCAGCGGCACCGCCTACGGCGCCGAGGTGCACGACTACGAGGAGTTGATCACCGACCGCCGCAAGCGCTACGACTGGCCCGAGATCGACGAGCGGGACGCGGCGGTGCTCTGCCACGCCGCGTCCACCGACGGCACAGCCCCGCGCGGGGTCGCCTACAGCCATCGCGCGCTCTATCTGCACGCCCTCCAGGCGCAGACCCCGCAGGCGTACGGCATCGGTGAGGACGATCTCGTGCTGCCCGTCGTACCGATGTCCCGGATGCTCGCCTGGGGGCTGCCGTACGCCGCGTTCGCCGGCGGTGCCTCGCTGCTGCTGCCCGGCGCCTACGACCAGGCCGCGCCGCTCGCCGAGATGGCCGAACGGGAGCGGCCCACCCTCGCGGTCGCCGACCCGGCCGTGTGGGACGGCGTACTGGAGGAGCTGGCCGCCCACCCCAGGGACCTGTCCTCGCTGCGGGAGGCCGTGGTGGTGGGCGGGCCCGGCGAGGAGCCCGGCGGTCCGCTGCTGGCGCAGGAGCTGGGCTGGCGGCACGGCATCAGCACGGCGGCGGCCTGGGGAGTGCCCGAGACGCTCTCCCCGGCGTGCGTGGCCCGCCCCGAGTCCGGCCACTACCGCTTCCCCGCCTCGGTCGAGTACGGCGTCTCAGGGCCCGACCAGACGCCGCTGCCCTGGGACGGCCAGTCCCAGGGCGAGCTGCTGCTGCGCGGCCCGTGGATCACCGCCTCGTACGTGGAGGACGAGGCGCCGTTGCACGAGGGCTGGCTGCGTACCGGCGAGACCGCGGCCATCACCCCGGACGGCCGCGTCGCCATGAAACCCCCGAAGACCTCCACCCGGGAGGGCCGCTGAGGGAGTGTGGGGGCGCGCCCCGAAGGGGCGCGGGGAACTGCGCGCCAAGCCACCACCAACCCGCAGTCCGCATGCCCCCGACAGGGGCACCCCCTCCCCGGAACGGCTGGAGGGCCTACACCTCGTCGGGCTCCGGGTCCGCACTCCCGGCACCGTCCGCACCGGTGCCGGTGTCGGCGCCGGTGCTCAGCAGCTCGACCGAGTCCACGATCCGGTACGCGTACCCCTGCTCCGCGAGAAAGCGCTGGCGGTGCGCCGCAAAGTCCTGGTCGATGGTGTCCCGCGCCACAACGGAGTAGAACCGTGCCTCGTGGCCGTCGGCCTTCGGCCGCAGCACCCGCCCGAGCCGCTGCGCCTCCTCCTGTCGGGAACCGAAGGTTCCCGACACCTGTATCGCCACGGTGGCCTCGGGCAGGTCGATGGAGAAGTTGGCCACCTTGGAGACGACCAGACAGGTCAGCTCGCCCGCACGGAAGGCGTCGAAGAGCTTCTCGCGCTGGGCGTTGCTGGTCTCGCCCTTGATGACGGGCGCTCCGATGTGCTCGCCCAGCTCGTCGAGCTGGTCGATGTACTGGCCGATCACCAGCGTCTGCTCGCCCGCATGGCGCCGCACCAGCGCCTCGGTGACCCGCCGCTTGCTGTCGGTGGTCGCACAGAAGCGGTATTTCTCGTCCTGCTCGGCCGTCGCGTACGCGAGCCGCTCGGAGTCGGTGAGGGTGACACGGACCTCGACACAGTCGGCGGGCGCGATGTAGCCCTGGTTCTCGATCTCCTTCCAGGGCGCGTCGAACCGCTTGGGGCCGATGAGGGAGAACACGTCCGACTCGCGCCCGTCCTCCCGTACGAGGGTCGCCGTCAGCCCGAGGCGGCGGCGGGCCTGCAGATCGGCCGTGAACTTGAAGACCGGCGCGGGCAGCAGATGCACCTCGTCGTAGACGATCAGCCCCCAGTCGCGGGAGTCGAACAGCTCCAGGTGCGGGTAGACGCCCTTCCGCTTCGTCGTGATCACCTGGTACGTGGCGATGGTGACGGGGCGGATCTCCTTCTTCGTCCCGCTGTACTCGCCGATCTCGTCCTCGGTCAGCGAGGTGCGCCGCACCAGTTCGTGCTTCCACTGGCGGGCCGAGACGGTGTTGGTGACCAGGATCAGCGTCGTCGCCTGCGCCTTGGCCATCGCACCGGCGCCCACCAGCGTCTTTCCGGCGCCGCACGGCAGCACGACGACTCCGGAACCGCCGTGCCAGAAGCCCTCGACGGCCTGCTGCTGGTAGGGGCGCAGCGCCCAGCTGTCCTCGTGGAGATCGATACGGTGCGCCTCACCGTCCACATAGCCGGCCAGGTCCTCGGCCGGCCAGCCCAGCTTCAGCAGCACCTGCTTGATCTGGCCGCGCTCGGAGGGGTGCACGGCCACCGTGTCCGGGTCGATCCGCTCGCCCACCAGGGGCTGGATCTTCCTGGACCGCAGCACCTCCTCCAGCACCGGCCGGTCGCTGGTCTCCAGCACCAGCCCGTGCGTGGGGTGCTTGCTGAGGCTGAGCCGCCCGTACCGCGCCATCGTCTCCGCGATGTCCACGAGCAGCGCGTGCGGCACCGGATACCGCGCGTACTCCACCAGCGCGTCCACCACCTGCTCCGCGTCGTGCCCGGCAGCCCGCGCGTTCCACAGCCCCAGCGGTGTCACCCGATAGGTGTGCATGTGCTCCGGAGCCCGCTCCAGCTCCGCGAACGGCGCAATGGCCCTCCGGCACGCCTCGGCCAGCTCGTGATCGACTTCGAGCAGCAGCGTCTTGTCGCTCTGCACGATCAGGGGGCCACCGTTCACGCGTCACCCTTTCGACGTTCCGGTTCGGGGACCAAACGTCCAGTGTGCCGCACGGCGTGCGAGAGCGAAGAGCTCCGAAGGGCGATCTTGACAGCTGGGCACCTCCCGCTCCGGCGGAGCTCCTGGTGCCGACACGGCAGCCGACACGGTCACCCCTGCGGGCGGGCGGTGGCCGTTCCGGCCTTCCGGTACCGGAGCAGCAGGACAGTGCCCAGCCAGCTTCCGGCGAGACCGGCCACAAAGGCGGCGGCCGGGAAGGCGTAGCGGGCCAGGGCGGTTGCCTCGAAGCGGACGTCGGCGGCCGGGTCGGCGGGGTCGTAGCGGACCGGCGCGCGATCGCCGACAGCGGGCAGCTTGTCCTCGGCCCGTCGCTCGGTGAACTCGACGGTGCGCCCCTGGTGGGTGGTGAACCGGTACTCGACCGGGAAGCAGGTGTACTCCTGGCTGCCGCTCTTGCCCGCGTTCCGGACACAGGTCTTCTTCCCGCCTATCCCGGTGACGGTCGACTCGGCCCGTTCGGCGCGGTGTGCGAACAGCGCGGCTTCGACGAGCAGTACGGCTCCGAACACGGCGAACCCGGCCGCGGCCACCGTGAACCCCCACAGCCCCTTCGGTATGCCAGGCTTCGCCCGCCGTCCACCGCCCCCGGCTCCCGCGCCGGACTTGGTCATCCCTCCGCCACCTCCGCCGCTCCTGTGATCCGGTGCAGCGGGTAGGTGCGGACCTCGTCGGCGGTGTGGTCGTAGGCGGTGACGAAGCCGCCCTCGACCTTGACCGGGGCGATGACGCGCTGCGAGGCGGCGCCGTCCGCGTTGACGTAGCCGATCCACACCGGGGTGCCGGAGAGGGTGGCGGACTGCATCGTGGCGAGGGTCTCGGCCATGACGGTGCGCGGCAGACCACCCTCGGGCGGCGGGGCGGTGGGCAGCTTCGGTTTATGGGGGAGCGTGGCGGCGTGGTCGCCGGCCCGGATGGCGCGGACGGCGGCGGTCAGCAGCGCGGCGTCCGGCGCGGGCGGGCCCTCCGGCACCGGCTCCGGCGCGGTACGCGGCGGAGTGCGGTGCGCATCGGGCCGCGCCAGCAGCACATCGCCCTCGGCGGACTCGGCGGCAGGCGCGTACCCCATCTCCCGCAGCCTGCCCAGCAGCTGGTCCGGCGGGGCGGGCGAGGCCAACACCGTGGGGGCCAGCTTCCGCAGCCGCAGCGGTGCCGAGCGGCGGTCGGCGAGGATCTCGGCGAGCAGCGCGTCGTCATCGCAGCGCACATACGAGGAGGCGGCACCCACCCGCACCTGCCCGTGCCTGCGCGCCACGTCGTCGATCAGGTACGTCAGCGGCTGCGGCACCGGCGTACTGGAGTGCTCAGCGAGGAAAGCATGCAGGTCGGCGGCGGTACAGCCGGTATCGAGAGCGCGGCGGACCGAACCGGGTGTGAAGCGGTAGACGGTCGCGCCGCCTTTGGACTCCACGTCGGCCAGTACGGAGAGGAACGCGGACAGGTCGCGCTCCAGCGGGCCGGGCGCCACGGCGGTGAGGTCCGCCTGGAGCAGCACCTCGGAGAGGGGTTCGGGGAGGTGGGGGGCCAGCGCCTTGGCGACGGCGGCGCGGGTGACGTCGGCGGCTTCCGCATCGTGCGGGCCCCGGGTGGGCCGGCCGCCGACCGTTCCTACGGCCCGCAGGGGGCGTACGTAAGAGGCGAGGGCGCCCCTTCCGGTGACCCCCAGCGTCTCCGCCTCGTCCAGCGCCCAGTCGAGCAGGCGGGCCCGCAGCCCCTGGCCGCCGACGGCCTCACCTTGCCCGGCGGTCTGTCCGGCAGCATTCCCGGCGGTCTGCCCCACCGCTTGCCCCGTCGCTTGCCCCGCGGCTCGTGCTGCCGCCCGGTTGCCGAGCAACGGCCGCTCCCAACGCAGCCGCTCGCGCACCGTGCCCCGCTCGGGCGCCGACCCGGGCGCCGACTCGGCGAGCAGGGCGAGCGCACGCTGCCGCACCTCGGGGGTTGGACTGCGGTCCAGGCCGGGCCCCAGCGGAGTCAGCCCACGGCCCCTCGCATCAGTCGCCGACTCACGGCTCCTCCCCCACTCCCGGCTTCGGTCGAGCGGGGGGACCCCCTCGAGCGGGAGGTTCCCGCCGGCCAGCAGCCCGGCCGTGCGGGTCGCCGCGTACCAGGCCACGGCCAGCGTCGCCCACCGCTCGGCAGGCGCGGCGCGCAGCCACTCGTCGTACGCGGGGGTCGGTGCATACGCCTCGTCGACCTCACCGTCGGAGGCCACCAGCCCCGCCACATAGGCCAGCTCGATCCAGAAGGCGGCGGCCGGCTCCGGGAGATCGAGGGCAACGCCGGTCCGCTTGAGGTCGCGTACGCCCAGCCCGCCCGCGCGCAGCACCGGAGGTGGCTCCGACTCCCAGTAGCCCAGCAGCTCCTCGACGGTCGCCACCGCCGTCAGCGCTTGCCCGGCCGCCGTGGCGTCCACCGTCGCGGGGTCGTACGTCCGCGCCACGGCGAGGGGCGGCGCGGTCGGCTCCAGTACCCGGTGCGCACGGCCGCCGCGCAGATGCAGGGCGACCTCGCGGGGCAGCACGACACTGCCGGGCGGGCTCTTGCCTGCGCCTGCCCCTCCGCCTCCTCCTCCGCTTCCGGCCGGCTCGGCGCCGGTGGGGACCAGCAGCGCACGGTCCAGCAGCCAGCCGACCGGCGGCGAGGGGGCCTCCAGGTCGACGGTGCCGTAGGGCGGCCCCCACTCCAGCTTCCGCAGCACGGCCTCCGCGCCCTCCGGCGCCTCGGCGAGCAGCGCGGCCATCCGCTCGGGGTCGCTGAACAGCTCCGTCAACGCGGACAGCGCGCTGACCGGGTCATGCGTACCGGGCAGGCCCACACAGGCCAGCATCTCCTGCAACCGCGAGGGCGAGGGCTTCGCGGACCCGGCCGCCGCCACCGCCTCCACCAGCGTGGGTCCCAGGCCGGTGGGGGAGGGCGAGGTGAGCAGCTCCCGCGCCGTACGGACCAGCCGCGGCTGCTCCTCCGGGCCCCAGACGAGGGCCCGCGCACGCAGCTCGGCGAGCGCGTGCGGCAGCCGCTCGGCGGCCGCCTCGCCCGGCAGCAGCCTGGCGAGGGCGTCCTTGACGGCAGGGCGGCTCTCCTGCGGTGCCCCCCCAGAGGAGGGCAGGGCGCCGGGAGCGACGGCCAGCGCCTCCGCCGTCTGCAAGGTGAACTGGTCCAGATGCTCCAGCGCCCGTATGACGGAGGACCGGGTCCCCGCGCGGGTGGCGAGCTGGGTGAGGTCGCCCGGCACGGGGGAGAGGAGGTCGGGACGGGCACGCAGCAGCGCCGCGAGCGCACTGTCGTCCCGGGCGCGGAGGTCCTCCGCGAGAGTGCGGGGTGCCTCCGGCGGTGGGACCGGCCGAGAGGGAGAGCCCCCGTTCTGCTCACTGCTCATCCTCCTAACGGTAGCGGCCCCCTGCCCCGCCACCGGCTGCCATGAGGGCTCTCCGTGGGTGGGCGCGGGGCGGCCGGGCTCGGGTGGCGCCCCTCGGTGCCGCCGTCGTGGTGCGGGCCGCGACGGCTCACCCACCCACCCGTTGCCGCCCCAGCCCCGTGCTGTCGCCGCGCGGGACGGGTCGTTCGCCCATCGGCCCGTACTCCCTCCCGGGAGGGTCGGCGCGGTACGGTCGGGTGGAGGGCATGAAGGGCTAACGGGCTGCGGGGACTTGGTGGGGATCGAGAGCGATCAGCTTGTCTTCGACTATCTGAGCCGGGTCGGGGACCTGGCGCACAGTACGCGGATGACCGCTGCCGAACGGGCCCGGCTCGTCGGCGGCTTGCGCGGAGAGATCGACCGGGCCCGGGCCGCGGAGGGCGGCGCGGTGACCAAGGCTGCCGTGCAGAAGATCCTCAACCGGATCGGCCGCCCCGAGGAGGTGGTGGCCTCCGCGAACGGCGGGGAGAGCCCCCGCCCCGCCGCGCCGATGCCCTCCGACGAGGCACCGGCGGCGGCGGACAAGGCGGCCGGCAAGCGCGCTGCCCGTGCCTCGCGGCAATCCGATACGGAATCGCATCCGTCCGTGCCCACCCAGCGCTCCGGCACCGGGACCCCTACCGCGGCTTTCGGCGCCTCCTCTCCGCATCTGGCAAGCCTCGACGAGCTGGGCGACGCGGACTCCGACCCCGACTGGTGGCGCGTCGATCCGAGCCCGTTCGGCACCGGCCCCGGCGGCACCAACGCCGTGGCCGCCGGGGAGCCGGTGCCGGGCTTCGTCGGCGGCATCGAACTGCCGGAGGTACTCAAGCCGCCGCCCGCGGACGGGGACGCCCGGCCGGAGGGCCCGAGCGCACCGGCCGCGCCCGGCGCCCCCGCCGCGCCCCAGCCCGCCGGGCAGGCCCCGGCCGCCCCGGCGCAGGCTCCCGGCGCCGAGGCCGTCCCCGCCCCGTCGACGGCCCCCGGACTCGGTGCGGCTCTGCTGATGCGGCGCCTGCTGCGCGGCAAGGGCGGCGGGCAAGACGAGGGAGTCAGCAGGCGCGGCGGCGTGGTCGAGTGGACCGCGGCGGTCCTGCTGGTGGCCGGCTCCGTCATCGGCTCGCTGATCCCGCTGGCCCTCGGGTGGCTGGCCGCCTGGTGGTCGCCGAAGCTGAGCCGCAACGAGGCCAAGTGGGCGGCTCTGGGCATGCCCGGAGTCGTACTCGGCGGCATGGCGGTCTGGCTGTGGGGCCGCGCGGACAACCGGTGGGGCGAGCCCCTCGCCAAGGGCAGCGACGCCCTGCGCGAGGCGATGAGCGACGCCTTCCCGGTCCTCCTCCGCGTAGCGGCGGTGGCCAGCGCCCTCTATCTGGTCTGGCGGGCCAGGAAACCCTCCCAGGGCTGAGGGAGGACCGAGCGGGGCATGGGCCTTTGACGGCCCGGTCGGGTGCCGGTGCCCGGTCGCGGCCCCGGCTCCGGCCGCAGCGGGGCGGGTGCCAGACTCCGTGTCCATGTCCTCGTCCTCTCCCTCCCGTTCCCGGCTGACGGCAGTTGCTGTGCCGGTGCTTGTCCTCGGTGCGGTGGGGTGTGCGGTGGAGTCTCTTCGGCTCTCCGACGAGCACCTGCACCAGATGTCGTCTGCCTGCCGCTATCTCGACGTGTCCGGAATGCAGTTCGCGACGGCGTATGCGGGCACGGGGATGGCAGTCCTCGTGGTGCTTCTGTACGCCCGCCGTCTCGCCTCCACCCGTACCGACTCACGCAGCTTCGCCGCCGCGCGCCGCTCGGATGCTGCCCCACGGGTCACCCGGGCCGACGTCCTTGCCGCAGTGGCCACGGCCCTCGCGGCCTGTGTGCTCCTCGTCAGCGGAGTGGCCGTCTGGGCTGCCCATGGCCAGCAGGCGGAGGTCACCGCCAACGCCGGCCGCCCGTTGTGCGAGGGGTCGGAACCGGCGTCGGGCGGCGTGCTCACCTGGTGACGTCCGCGCGTTGGCCACCCGCTCCACTGTGCGCGGCGCCGGTCGCGTCGGCCGCCCGTGTCGGTCTGTGCCGACCCCGACCGCCTGCGTCAGCCGTCCGTGCCGCACAGGGCGTGGTCGACCAGCTTGCGGGTGGCGGAGTTGAGCCGTATCTGGTCGGGTATGCCGCCGTCGCTGGTGAGGGAGACCGTGACCGCGCGGCGGCCGTCGTCGGTGACACCGGTGCGGGTGTAGGAGCCGAAGCCGTCTCCCTCATGGTGACGGTAGCTCCCGCCGCAGGACAGGGGGTTCTCCCGCAGACCGAGGCCATAGCCGCCCTTGGGCCAGGCGGCGACGTCGTCGGGGTCGTCGGTACGCTCCACCGTCTGCTTCATCTCGGCGAGGCGGTCCTTGGACAGCAGCTTGCCGGTCATCAGGGCGCGGTAGAACGTGCCGAGATCCCGGGTGGTGCTGATGACCGCGGAGTCGGCCGTGTGCTGGAGGCTGTGCTCGGTCACATCGAGCGGCTTCCCGTCCTTGCCCGGCAGGGGCAGGGTGACCCGGGCGTGGGGGCCCGGCATGAAGGGGTTGGCGCCCGCGGCATGCGTTGCGCGGAGTCCGAGCGGGGCGATCACGCGGTGCTCGACCTGCTCTCTCCAGGGGAGCTTGCCGGCCTTCTCGGCGATCATGCCCGCCAGCAGGTAGTTGGTGTTCGAGTACGCCCAGCGCGGGGGGTCGCCCCGACGCGGCGTGAACAGCGGCTTGTGCCGCATGGCGACGGCAACGTACGAGGCCGCCGGGGTGGTGTCGTAGCGGTACTTTTCGAAGTCCTGCAGGACGCCGGCCAGTTCCGGATCGTCCACGTAGTCGTACAGCCCGCTCGTCTGTCGCAGCAGGTCGCGGACCGTGATCCGGGAGCCGTCGTTGCCGTTGCCCTTGACCACGCCCGGCAGCCACTTCTCCACCGTGTCGTCCAGGGACAGCTTTCCCTCGTCGGCCAGTTGCAGCAGGACGACGGCGGTGAAGGTCTTGGTCGTACTTGCCGCGCGGAAGCGGGCGTTCCACGGCACCGGCTTGCCGGAACCAGCTCTGGCCCGTACCGCTGTGCGGCCGTCTCGGATCTCGGCCAGGACCTTGACCTTGCCGCCCCCTGCCTTGCGAACGGCCGCCACATCGTGCCGGAGCACGCCGAGGCTCGCGCCGGTGCGCTGTGCGGCGGCCCGCTCGCCCGTGCCGCCGGCCTCCGCTCCGGCCGCGCCCGCATGCTGGGTGCCGGCGAGGGCGGTCAGCACCGCCGCCGTCACCGCCGCCGTCCCCCAACGAGTCGTACGCGCAGTCGTACGTGCAGCCGTACGCGCATGGAAGCGCATCGTCGGCCCCCCTCTCCTCCGCGGCATCGGCCCCGGTCTTCCGCAGAGGCCCGGCGCCCCCGCTCACACCAGAAGACCAGCGCGGACAGGTTCGGCACGATGGTGCCAAGGCCCGACTGTGAGGGGGTGCTAGCACTACCTCCGCCGGCCCGCTCGATGCCGACCCGCTCGATGCCGGCCCGCTCCATGCCGGCCGTTCCATGCCGCCGGAAGCCCGCCGTGAGGGCTTCGCGACGTGGCCGGGTGCCAGTGCGTCTTGGCTGAACGCGGCGGAGCCGCAAATGAAGCAGGCCCCGCGCCCCTTCGGGGGCGCGCGTCAGCGGCGTTTGCCGGTGAGGCTGGCCATGCCGAAGGTGCCGGCGCCGGCGACGGCGAGTCCGAGGAGGGCGATGCCGCCCTTCAGGCCCTTCCACCAGAACTCGGCGGGAGCCCCGGGCTCGTGCTCCATCATCGCTTCGAACGCCTCGCTCCCGCCGGCGTCGAGGAGCACGAACACGAAGCCGTTGCAGACGCCCATGAAGACGGCGGCCATGGCCAGCAGGGCGGGGGCGACGTAGGCGCCGGGGTTGGGCCCGCCCATCTTGCCCGCCACCGCGCCCACGGTCAGCGCGAGTACGAGCCCGAAGACCACGTACATGATCCGCAGTCCGACCTTCGACAGATCCTCGTAGCTGGCGAGGAGCAGCCCGGCGAACACCGAGGCGCCGACGCCGGAGATGAGCCAGCCGAGCAGGAACGCCTTCGCCCCGCTGCCGCGGCGCTGCGGCGGGAAGCCGGGCTGGTACGGATAGCCGGGCCCCATGGGCGGCTGCATCGGTTGCATGGGCGGCGCGGGCTGCATGGGCTGCTGCGGTGGCCAGGGCTGACTCATCGTTCCCCCGTATGTGAAGCGTCTGCCGACGTGTGTGAAGTGTCTGCCGAGATCTGAGCGCCCAAGGTACCGAAGGTGCTCAGGTGCGGAAGACGTCGCGGGGGTGCGAACCGCAGACGTTCCGCGTCGGTTACGCTGCCGGTCAAGTGCTTCGAGACTGTCATGACCTGGCAACCGGCAATGACATCGGCACGGTGTTCCGGTACAAGCTTTACAAGCTTTCCAGTACAAGTGCTCACGCACAACGGGGGATCATATGCGTATACGTCGCGCTATCGGCGCCGCGAGTCTTGTCCTTGCCGCAACGGCCGTCCTCTCCGGATGCGCCGACGACCCGAAGGACAAAGCCTTCGGCGGCCTGGGGGACGTCGACGACCTGCCCTCGGCGCCCAATTCGCCCTCGATCCCCTCGCCGGGCAGCACCGACACCCCCGGGCTCAGCTCGGGCGGCAGCGGCTACAGCGGAGGTTCCAGCAGCGGCAGCAGCGATCTGCCGACGCCTTCCTCGCCGCCTACGTACAACCCCAGCGCTGTCGGTGAGGTCGACGGCTCGCAGTGCCGCTACAGCCGCTCGCTCGGCAAGATCAACTACGACCTGCAGATCCAGAACGCGTCCACCGACCAGGCGTTCCAGTACAGCATCACCGTCACGTTCAAGGTCGGCTCGTCGCCCGACTCCTCGATCGCGACCCGGACCATCGGCACCCGCTTCAAGACCGTGACGGTCTCCCCAGGCGGCACCCGCAACATCACCGTGGACGTCTCGCACTCCACCAACGACCGGATGGTCTACTCCTGCCAGGTCACCAGCGCCAGCAAGTCCCCGTCGTAAGCCGCGCTCGCTCCTGGGACGACGTAGCCCGATGCAGTCGCCCGCATACCTGCTTCTGGTGCCACACGTGGTGTGCGAGCGGTGTGACGGCGATTCCGTGACGGCAATTCATGACGGCGATTCCGTGACTGGAATGCCGTGACGGGAATTCCCGGCTGGTGTCACCGGTTGAAGGGCCCACGGTCCGCATCAGCCACGAAACCCCACAGGAGACGCGCAAGCGGCTGCGGCGAGTGCTTGCAGAGGCCGCCTTGAAGGTACTGCCCGGGCAGTGGGCGGTCCGTCGTGGGCGCACGGACACATCGGCGCGTCCGCACGCAGAGGGCGCGCGGTCGCCCGGGCGCCCTCATGTCGTGGCGGCCCCTCACTTCTTCAGGTCCGACTCCAGCTCGTCGAGGATCTTGTCGGCTGCCGTGTAACCGATGCCCTGGATCCACAGTTCGTCCTCCACGTGGAAGGCACGGTCGGACTTGACCGCGCGCATGTTCTTCCACAGCGGGCTCTTGACGGATTTGATCTCGCCCGACTTCTTCGGGTCGCCGTAGGAGGTGTAGAAGACGACGTCGGCGTCGCCCTTGTCGACCTGCTCCGGGCTGACGTCCATGGCGAGACCGCCGTAGTCCTTGGCCTGTGCGGCGACCGGCGGGCGGGAGAGGCCGACGTCCTTGAGGAGGGTGGCGATGTATGCCTTCTCGCCGTAGATGCGGGTGTCCGCGCCCTCCTGGAAGCGGATGACGCTGGTCTCGATCCCGGCGGCCTTCTTCTTCCCGCCCAGCGCCTTGGTGACCTTCTTGGTGTGGGCCGTGTAGCCGGCCAGCACCTTCTTCGCCTCGGCCTTCTTGCCGAGGGCTTCAGCGTGCACCTGGAAGTTCTCCTTCCAGGGGTATCCGGTCGTCTTCGTCATCACGGTCGGCGCGAGCTTCGACAGCTCGTCGTAACGGCTGGCGTCCCGCTCCTTGTTGGTGAGGATCAGGTCCGGCTTCAGGGAGAGGATCTTCTCCATGCTGGGCTGCGCGATGACGCCGACGTTCTCGACGCCCTTCACCTTGTCCTTGGGCAGGTAGCTGAGGAACGGCTTGCCGGGCTGCGCAGTCGTCGCGCCGACCGGTTTGACGCCCAGGGTGATCGCTGAGTCCAGCTCCGCCGTGTCCAGTACGACGACGCGCTTGGGGTTGTCGGGCACCTTCACCGGCCCGTTGGCGGTCTGCACGGTGTGCGTACCGCCCTTGGCGCCCTTGTCCGAGGAGGAGTCGGCGCCGCAGCCGGAGAGGGCGAGAGACGAGGCGAGGGCGAGCGCCGTGCCCACGGCGGTTGTGGTGACCTTCACAAAAGGGCCTACTTTCTTGTCGAGGATTCGAACGTGCCATTCGAAAGGCTCGTGGTGTCGGCCCGCTGCTGCGGCGGCTGCGGCTGTGTCAGCCGCTCTGTCCGCGGCTGCGGCTGCCAGGGCGCGCCGGGGACGACGAGCGGGTCACCGGTGACGGGGCAGGGCACGACGACGGCCTCCAGCCCGAACACCTCGCGTACGAGCGCCGCGTCGACGATCTCCTCGGGCCGCCCCCGGGCGACCACGCGGCCGTCCTTCATGGCGACAAGGTGATCGGCGTACCGGGCCGCCTGGTTGAGGTCGTGCAGCACCATCACGACGGTGCGTCCGCGTGCGCCGTCGGCAGTGGGCGCGGCGAGCTGCCGTACCAGGTCCAGCACCTCCACCTGGTGCGCGATGTCCAGGTATGTCGTCGGTTCGTCCAGCAGCAGCAGATCCGTCTCCTGCGCGAGCGCCATCGCGAGCCATACGCGCTGCCGCTGGCCGCCCGACAGTTCATCGACCGGACGGTCCGACAGGGCGGTGACATCGGTGCGCTCCATCGCCTCGGTGATGGCCCGCTCGTCCTCCGGGGACCACTGCTGCCACCACCGTTGGTGCGGCTGCCGCCCCCGTGCGACGAGGTCGGAGACGGTGATCGCCTCGGGCGCCACCGGGGACTGCGGCAGCAGCCCGAGGGACTGTGCGATGGTGCGTGTCGGAATGCGTGCCAGCTCCTCGCCGTCCAGCAGCACCGCACCGGCACGCGGGCGCAGCAGTCGGCCCAGTGCGCGCAGTGTCGTCGACTTGCCGCATGCGTTCGGCCCGACGACGACGGTGACCTCGCCGTCCGGTATCTCCAGATCCAGCCCGTCGACGACGGTGCGGTCCTCGTAGCCGAGCGTCAGCCCGCGTGTGGCCAGTCGGCTGGTAACGGTGGTGTTCATCCAACGGCCCCTTTGTGCCTCTTCATACGGCCACTGATGCCCAGCCGCTTGCCGCCCGAACGGCCGCCGCCGGTACGGACGATCAGCCAGATCAGGTACGGGGCACCGACTGCCGCCGTCAGCACGCCGACCGGCAGCTCCGTCGGCGCGAACAGCTTGCGTGCCAGCAGGTCCCCCAGGGTCACC
Source organism: Streptomyces sp. 3N207 (assembly GCF_052246355.1). NCBI lineage: Bacteria > Bacillati > Actinomycetota > Actinomycetes > Kitasatosporales > Streptomycetaceae > Streptomyces > Streptomyces sp. 3N207. Next base: position 126,227 of record NZ_JBQQBV010000015.1, read on the forward strand.
ACGAAGGCGCCCAGCAGTGCCGAGGACAGCAGCGGGATCTGTGCGGTACGTGTCAGACGGCGCGCGATCTGGGGTGCCAGCAGTGCCACGAAATCGATGGGTCCTGCCGCGCCCGTCGCCACGGAGGCGAGAACGACTCCGGTGACGGCGAGCACCAGCCGGTTGCGGGACAGCCGTACGCCGAGCGCTGTCGCCGTGTCGTCGTCCATCGTCACGGTGCGCATGGCGCGGGCCGACCACACCAGGCACGGCAGCATGACCAGCAGTGCCACGCTCAGCGGTGCCGCCTGGTCCCAGCCGCGGCCGTTCAGCGAGCCGGTCATCCACACCTTCGCCTGCTGCGCCACCAGGTAGTCGCCCTTGGTGAGGAACAGCTGGGTGAGTGAGCGCAGTGCGACGGAGATGCCGATGCCGATCAGGATGAAGCGGGTGGGCCCCGCTCCCGGCCGCGAGCCGGCCGAGCCCGAACTGCCGCGCCAGGCGAACAGATACACCAGTGCGGCGGCCGTCAGGCCACCGGCGGTGGACAGGTACGGCAGTGCGGCGTAGGAGGTGATGCCGAACGTCATCGCGCCGACGGTCAGCGCGGAAGCGCCGTGCGTGACCCCGATGATCTCGGGGCTGGCAAGCGGGTTGCGGGCGACGGTCTGGATGAGCGCGCCCGCAACGCCGAGCGCTGCACCCGCCAGCAGCCCGACGGTCAGCCGCGGCATGCGCAGCGTGCCCACCACCAGTTCGTCGGGGGAGGGCCGGCCGAACAGGACCTTGACGACCTCGGTCACCGGGACGGTGGTCTCCCCGAGGGTGAGGTTGGCGACGACCGCGGCGAAGAGTGCGACAGCCAGCGCGCCCGCGACGACGGTGGCCCGGCGGTGCAGCAGCCACGAGGTGCCGCGGGCCCGTACGACGCCGTATCCGGCGGGCCGGGCGGGCGGCGCGTGCCGGGTGGAGAGAGTGCTCATGTCCACACCCCTGTGGACAGGTTGACGCTCATGCGGTGACCGCCCTCCGTCGGACCAGGACCACCAGGAACGGCGCCCCTACAAGTGCGGTCATCACGCCTGCCGGTACCTCCCCGGGGGGCATCACGAGCCGCCCCACCACGTCGGACACCAGCAGTACGACAGGGCCCAGGAGGGCCGCCATCGGCAGCAGCCAGCGGTGGCCGGTTCCCACCAGGGCCCGCGCCATGTGCGGAACGGCGAGCCCGACGAAGGCGATCGGCCCGGCGGCGGCGACCCCGGTGCCCGTCAGCACGGTGGCACCGAGCCCGCCGACGATCCGTACGGCCGCGACCCGCTGGCCGAGCCCGCGCGCCATGTCGTCGCCCAGCGCGAGCGCGTCCAGCCCCCTGGCCACAGCGAAGACCAGCAGGGCGCCCGCCACCAGGAACGGCCACACCTGTCCGGCAATGGTCGCGTCCCGGTCCGAGAGCGAGCCGACCTGCCAGAACCGGAACTCGTCCAGCGCCGCGGCGCGGGTCGTCAGGATGCCGGAGACCAGGGCGACGAGCAGGGCGTTGACGGCCGCGCCGGACAGCGCCAGCTTCACCGGCGTCGCTCCGCCGCGCCCGCGTGCGGCGACGGCGTAGACGGCGACCGCAGCGACGCCCGCGCCCACGAAGCCGAACCACACATAGCCGCTCAGCGAGTGCACCCCGGCGAAGGCGATGGCGCACAGGACGCCGGCCCCCGCGCCCTGGCTGACGCCGAGGATGCCGGGCTCGGCGATCGGGTTGCGGGTGAGGCCCTGCATGACGGTGCCCGCGAGACCGAGCGCGGCGCCGACCATGACGCCGACCAGGGTGCGGGGCACGCGCAGGGTGCGGACGACCTCGGCGGCGTTGCTGTGCCCGCCGTGCAGCAGCGCGTCCCAGACCGCGGAGGGCGGGACGGTGCGGCTGCCGAGGGCGAGGCTCAGCAGGGCCGCCAGCGCCAGTGCGACGGCACCCGCCAGCAGCCATGCCAGCCGGCGGGCGACGGCCCGACGGGGGCGCTCCGGTGCGGCACGGCCGCTGCCGTCGGCCGGCGCTCCGGCCGGCGCTCCGGCCGGCACTTCGATCGGCGCTCCGGTCGGCGCCCCGGTGGGCGTGGAACGCGGTGCGGGGGCGGCAGGCATCGGTCCCTTTCTCGGGCGATCGGCTCGGGCTGACCAGGTCGGAGATGTCAGGTTAGGCAGACCTAAGTACTAGGGCAGACCACAGTGTAAGGCGTGCGGCCAGGCACAATGACCGGCATGGTTTCGCGCGCACCGTCCCCTGCCGCAGCGTCGGCGTCTGGGGGTACCTCCCGGACGGAGTCTGGGGGAAGTCCGTCCGGTCCCACCGTCGGCTTCGACCTCGACATGACGCTGATCGACTCCCGCCCCGGAATCCACGCCACCTGGCGGCAGCTGGCAGCGGAGACGGGCGTGCCCATCGACGCGGACCTGGTCGTCACCCGGCTCGGCCCGCCGCTCGTGCAGGAAATGGCGTACTGGTTCCCGGAGGAGGAGATTCCGGCGATGGCCGAGCGCTACCGCGCCCTCTATCCGGACTACGCCATCGAGCCGACCACCGCGCTGCCGGGCGCCCGCGAGGCGCTGGACGCCGTACGGGCCGCGGGCGGGCGCACGCTGGTCGTCACCGCGAAGCACCAGCCGAGCGCGAAGCTGCACCTGGACCACCTCGGCCTCGCCCCCGACGTACTGGTCGGCGAACTGTGGGCCGAGGGCAAGGCGGAGGCGCTGACCACGCACGGTGCCAGCGCATACGTCGGTGACCACGTGGGTGATGTACGGGGCGCGCGGATGGCCGGCGCCTGCGCGGTGGCCGTCGCCACCGGGCCCTGTGACAAGAGGGAGCTGGCCGAGGCGGGCGCCGATGTGGTGCTGCCGGACCTGACGGCCTTCCCGTCCTGGCTGGCCGAGTTCACACGCGGCTAGCCGACGGGCCCTCACCTGGGCGGGGTCGGCCTCATGTCGTCCCGGGCCGGGTCAGACCTCGCGTGCCGCCTGCCGCCGCTGCGCCATCGCCGTCCGTACCACGCCCGCGCCCGCCAGCAGGAACCCGAGGCCCATCAGCATGCAGACGAAGTACGCGGGAGCCGGGAACGGGTCGGTGCCCAGGAACAGCGGCGCGACGGTGACAAGTGTGGCCACCGCGCCGAGAAGAAAGACGATCCCGCCGATACGTACGAGAAGATCACCGGCGGACGGAGTTTCAGTGTTCACCCACACAGGGTAGATCCGGGGTCGAGTGCTCCCTCAGTGGGCACTCGGGTCGCCCGGAGACCGTCCGGGGAGGGAATCACCGACGGCACCCGCCCTCGGTGGCACCTTGCCACGGCGCCCCGGGCCATTAACCTTGGTGGTGGCGGGTCATGCGGCCCGCCCGACTGCTATTCCGGGGGATCGGGGGTCGGGGTTCGAGGAGAAGTCTCGGGGCCTCCCCCGCCCCGGCGCAGCAGAGTCAGCCAGTTTCCAGCAGCCGCAGCCCGGTGTATCCGGACGAGTACGAGGACGAGGACAGACGTGCCTACCGGCAAGGTCAAGTGGTTCAACAGCGAGAAGGGCTTCGGCTTTCTCTCCCGCGACGACGGCGATGACGTCTTCGTGCACTCGTCGGTGCTCCCGGACGGCGTTGACGCGCTCAAGCCGGGCCAGCGTGTGGAGTTCGGCGTCGTCGCCGGACAGCGCGGCGACCAGGCGCTCTCCGTCACGCTGCTGGACCCGGCCCCGTCCGTCGCGGCAGCGCAGCGCCGTAAGCCGGACGAGCTGGCCTCCATCGTGCAGGACCTGACGACACTGCTGGACGGCGTCTCCCAGTCCCTGGAGCGCGGCCGCTACCCCGACAAGCAGCACGGCCGCAAGATCGCAGGCATGCTCCGCGCGGTCGCCGACCAACTGGACGTGTAAGAGCTCCCCGCGCCCCGTCAGGGGCGCGGGGAACTGCGCGACAAGCCTGGGGGTACCTCCCTGCTCGAAGAGCTTGGGGGAGCACCGGTACTCGGGCAACAAGCCAAGCAACCAACGGCGGGACCCCGCCGCAGCCCAGGGCTACGGAAAAGCGAGCGCCTCTGGGGCGAGGGGCGGCACCAGCCCCTCCTCAGCAGCGCGCCCGAGCAACCCGCGGACGGCGGCATACCCGTCCGCTCCCAGCCCCTCGGTGAACTCGTTGACGTACAGGGCGATGTGCTGCTCGGCCACCGCCGGGTCCATCTCCTGGGCGTGCTCCAGCACATACGGCTTCGAGACGGACGGGTCCTGCCACGCCATCCGCACGGAGGTGCTGATGGTGTCGGCGAGCCCGCGCAGCACCTCAGCGCCGAGCGACCGCTTCGCGATGATCGCGCCCAGCGGGATCGGCAGCCCCGTCGTGGCCTCCCAGTGCTCACCCATGTCGGCGAGGCTGTGCAGCCCGTAATCCTGGTAGGTGAACCGGGCCTCGTGGATGACGAGTCCGGCGTCCACCGCGCCGTCCCGTACCGCGGGCATGATCTCGTGGAACGGCAGCACCACGATCTCGCCCACCCCGCCGGGCACCTCGGCGGCGGCCCACAGCCGGAACAGCAGATACGCGGTCGAACGCTCGCTCGGCACCGCCACCCGCTTGCCGCGCAGCGTCGTGGGCTCGCCCGCTTCCCGGGTGAGCACCAGCGGCCCGCAGCCCCGGCCCAGCGCCCCGCCGCACGGCAGCAGCGCGTACTCCTCCAGCACCCACGGCAGTACGGCGTACGACACCTTCAGTACGTCCAGCTCGCCGCGTTCGGCCATGCCGTTGGTGAGATCGATGTCCGCGAAGGTGACTTCCGGGGGGGTCGCGTCAGGCACCCGTCCGTGTGCCCACGCGTCGAAGACGAACGTGTCGTTGGGGCACGGTGAGTAGGCGATGGAGAGGGGCGCTGCTATGGCGTTCGTGTCCATGAGGGAGTCCTTCTGTGTGGTGCTAGGGCACCAGTTTGCCGAAGGCGGTCGTGAGAGCCGCCAGGGCTTGAGGGATGCGCCAGGCCGTCCGGTCCCTCGGGCCGACGGCGTTGGAGACGGTACGCACTTCCAGGACCGGCAGCTCCGCGCCGTGCGCCGCCGCGGCCTCCGCGACGCCGAAGCCCTCCATCGCCTCTGCGACCGCATCCGGATGGCGCGCCAGCAGTTGTTCGGCGCGCTCCTGGGAGCCGGTGGTCGTGGAGACGCTCAGCACCGGGCCTGTACGGGCGCCGGTCGCCTCGGCTGCTTCCCGTACGAGCCGGGGCGGCGGGAGATGCTCGGCGATGCCGAAGCCCAGCTCCGCGACGGAGGTGAAACCGGTCGGGGTCTCGGCGCCCAGGTCGGCGGCGACGATCCGGTCCGCGACGACGGTGTCGCCCGCGCCGACGCCGTTCACTGCGAAGCCGCCGCCGATACCGGTGACCACCACCAGGTCGTAGGGGTTGCCCTCGTGGGCGGCGGTCACCAGTGCTGTGGCGGTCGCCGCCGCGGCGGCGGCCGGGCCCACGCCGCCGGCGATCACTTCGAGGTGCGGGGCGCGGTGGCCGGTGGCGGCGAGGACGGCCTCGCGTTCTGCGGGGACCGCAGCGACCACCAGCACCCGCCTGTACGCCGACAGCACCGGAGCGCCTCCTCCCTGAGCGAGATCTGCCACTGCCCGCCCCTTCCCAGGGCGGGTGGGCGGGGGTGGCGGGCTACTCGCCTGCGGTGTTCTTCAGGTTGACGTGCCAGACGCCGTTGAAGTCACCGCCGTGGGTCTGCACGATGGTCAGCTGGACGCTCTTCTTCGGGGCCGAGGGCTGCTGTCCGGGCGCCGACTCCTCCTGGAAGAAGACCTCGCCGGGGAACGAGTAGTAGGTCTTCTTCATTGGATCGGGGAGCGCGGGCCTGCCGTCGACGAGAACGAGCCAGCCGTCTTCGGCCGTCTTCGGGTCGACGCCGAGCCGCAGCTTGTCGCCCGTACCGACGGAGATCGTCTTGTCGGCCTTCTTGCCGAGGCACTTGCGCACCTCGTCCTGCGGGACGGCCTTCCCGTCGTCGTAGCAGGCGGCCTCGGTGGACACCGAGTCCCCACCGACCGTCGCGGTCACCACGGGGGACGGCTGCTCGCACGCCGAGAGGGCGACGAGGCCGAGCGAGGCGGCACCGAGGGCGGTGGCGGTGCGCACGCCCCGCCGCGACTGTGACGACATGCGGCCCTGCCGCGCGAGCTTGCTCATGCGGGCAGGCTATCGGGCCCGCACCGCTGTGCGACGCCGGGGTGCGGGTGCCTACGGCGTGTCCGGCGCCTCTTGCGTACCCCGCGAGGGGGCTGCGCTTGCCGGCCCTGCGCCTTGGGGGAGCAGACTGCCCAAGCTTCGCGGGCAAGCCATCAAGGGGCGCGGGGAACTGCGCGGCCAGCCACAACGCGTCCGCAGCCCGCGGACGACAGGCAGGGGCACCCCCTCATCGGCCAAGCCCGCCGCGCAGCGGCTACGCGGCGCGAGGGTGAGGGGTCCCGCGCCGGGCGGCGCCCACGAGTCCACGTACAGCGGTCAGCACTCCCGCGGCCACCACGGCGGCGGCGACCGCCATGCCCAGCCGGCCGATCAGCGGCAGCGCCATGGCGAGGGCACCACCGACCACCCAGGACATCTGCATCAGCGTCTCGGACCGCGCGAAGGCGGAGGTGCGTACCTCCTCGGGGACGTCGCGCTGGATGAGCGCGTCCAGCGACAGCTTGCCGAGGGCCTGCACGATCCCGGCGGTGGCGGCGACGGCCGTGACCGTGACGGTGCCGTACAGCAGTGCGGCGGCGAGCGTCGCGCCGAGTGCGCAGAACAGCACGCAGACGATGATCACCTCCGGGCCGCGGGCCCGCAGCCAGGCGCCGATCGCGGTGCCCAGCGCGTTGCCGGCGCCCGCCGCCACCCCGGCCAGGCCCAGTGAGACGGCGGCCCCCATCCCGTGGAAAGGGTGCTCGCGCAGCAGGAAGGCGAGGAAAAAGGTGAGAAATCCGGATAGGCAGCGCAGCGCGGAGTTCGCGAACAGTGCGCTGAGCACGGAGACGCCGACGGTACGCAGCCCCGGGCGGGGGCCCGGCTGCTGCTCGGCCTGCTGGGCACGCTGCTCCGTCGCAGCCCCCGGTACGGGCAGCACCTGCGGGACGGGGGCCAGCCGCGCCGGGCGCTCGCCCTTGGCGGAGTCGACCTTGTGGTCGAGGGAGAAGGAGAGGAACGTCCCCACGAGGAAGACCGCGAAAGCGCCGTACAGCGGCCACTCCTCACCCAGCAGATGCAGTCCCGCTCCGGCGGGTGCGGCGGCACCGGTGGCCAGCAGCCCGGCGAGCGTGACCCGGGAGTTGGCCTTGACCAGCGAGATCCGCGGCGGCAGCAGGCGCGGCACCACGGCGGAGCGGACCACCCCGTACGCCTTGGAGGAGACCAGCACCCCCAGCGCCGCCGGGTACAGCTCCAGCCCGCCCGTCGCCACGGCGCCCGACATGGTCAGCGCGAGCAGCGCGCGGGCCAGCATCGCGGCGGCCATCGCGGCGCGCCGCCCGTGCGGGATGCGGTCCAGCAGCGGGCCGATCACGGGCGCCAGGATCGCGAACGGCGCCATCGTCACGGCCAGGTACAGCGCGACCCGGCCGCGGGCCTCCCCGGTGGGGACGGAGAAGAAGACGGTGGAGGCGAGCGCCACCGTGATGAGCATGTCACCCGCCGAGTTGACGGCGTGCAGTTCGATCAGCTTGCCGAGCCCGGACTCGCCCGCGCCCTCCGCATGCGTGGCCCGGCGGATGCGGCGGCCCAGCGCGACAGGCGGGCGGCGCAGCGCACTCGCGGCGCGTCCCATGCCACTGGGTTTGCCGCGTGTCCTGCGTTTGCCGGGCTTGTCGACAGGCACGCCGTCAGTGTGCCCCGAAACACGCTGTTCAGTTCCCTCTCGGCGTCCCCGTCTCCGCGTCCGGGCGGGCGAGGACGGCTGGCTGCGGATTCCTCGGGTGACCCCGTGGGGTAGCGTGGGTGAACGGTGCGCACCGTATGGCCTTTGAGCGCGGGCGCGGACGTCGCAGCGGCCACCCGGTCCCGCTCCGTCCCCGACCCCGCCCCTCCACTCGTGGCCGTACGGGCAGCGCACGCCGACAACGGCGCGACGGCGTAGGAGAGACGATTCTTGTGAGTGCTGCATGAGTGCCGCGACGCGGAGTACGAGCCGTGGCGCGCGGAGTCGGCGCGCCCCCGACAGACTGTGTGCCGAGGCCGTCGAGCTGGCCCGTGCCGCGGCTGAGGAAGCGGCCGCGCCCGGCACTGTCGGCGCGTGGCTCGAAGCCGTCGCCGACGCCCACGCGGACCGTGTGGTCACCCACTTCTTCGAGGCGAACGAGCCCGGGTACCGGGGCTGGCGCTGGGCGGTGACCGTCGCGCGGGCCTCCCGCGCCAAGAACGTCACCGTCGACGAGTCCGTACTGGTGCCGGGCCCCGACGCGCTGCTGGCCCCCGAGTGGGTGCCCTGGAGCGAGCGGCTGCGCCCCGGCGACCTGGGCCCCGGCGATCTGCTGCCGACCGACGCCGACGACCTGCGGCTGGAGCCGGGCTACTCCGGTGCGGAGGCGCCGCCGCCCGACTCGGCCGTCGCCGAGCAGCGGCCCGAGGCACGGGGCCCCTCCCGTGCCGCCATCGGCGCCGTCGCCGAGGAGCTCGGCATGGGTCGGCCCCGGGTGCTCTCCCGGTACGGGCTGCATGCAGCCGCCGACCGCTGGGAGGAGACGCACGGGCCCAAGACACCGATGGCCCAGGCGGCCCCGGCCAGCTGCGTGAGCTGCGGCTTCCTGGTGCCGCTCGCGGGTTCGCTGCGGCAGGCGTTCGGGGTGTGCGCCAACGAGTACAGCCCCGCCGACGGCCACGTCGTCTCCCTCGCCTTCGGCTGCGGCGGCCACTCGGAGGCCGCGGTGATGCCGCGTACGCCGCAGCCTCCGCCGCCGGTCATCGATGAAACGGTTGCGGATCCGTTCGAGTCCGACTGACGTCGGCTGCGGGACGCGGGACGGCTCCGTCCGGCCGTGCCGTAACCTTCCCTCTCGCCGTGGCAACGGGGGCCAAGGGGAGGACGGCATGCAAGGGGCAAGGAGGCCATCGCCGTGAGGGACACGTTCGGGACCGAGCGATTGCGGCAGAGCGTGCTGGATGCGTGGAAGGCGTCCAGCGCGCGTTTCCGCGAGGACGCCAACGCCGAGCAGGACCTGGCGCTGGGCGGCTACCGCGACCGGCTGGTGGTGGAGCTGGCCCAGAACGCCTCGGACGCCGCGGCCCGCGCGGGAGTGGCGGGGCGGCTGCGGCTCACCCTCGCCGGCTCCACGCTGACCGCCGCCAACACGGGGGAGCCGCTGGACGCCGCGGGAGTCGAGTCGCTGTCCACGCTGCGGGCCTCGGCCAAGCGCGCCGAGGCCGACCAGGGCGCCGTGGGCCGGTTCGGTGTCGGCTTCTCCGCGGTGCTGGCCGTCACCGACGAGCCCGCCGTCACCACCTCAGGAGGTGACGGTGTGCGGTGGTCGCTGGCCGAGGCGCGTGAGCTGACCCGGCAGGCCGCCGCCGCCAACCCCGAGCTCGCGCAAGAGCTCGACCGGCGCGAGGGACAGGTACCGCTGCTGCGGCTGCCGCTTCCGGCGCCGTACGAGGAGTCCGTCGTGCCGCCCGGCTACGACACCGCGGTACTGCTCCCGCTGCGTGACGAGGCGGCGGAATCGCTGACGCGGCGGCTGCTGGCGGCCGTGGACGACGCGCTGCTGCTCGCGCTGCCCGGCCTCACCGAGGTCGTCATCGACACCGGCGAAGGCCCGGCCCGCACCCTCACCCGGTACGAGGAGGGCCCGTATGTGCGGATCGAGGACTCCGCAACGGGCAGCACCCGGTGGCGGCTGGCGGGCGACGGCGGGATCGCCGAGCCGGAGCTGCTCGCCGACCGGCCGGTCGAGGAGCGGTCCCGTCCCACCTGGTCGGTGACGTGGGCAGTACCGGTGGACGACGAGGGCGCTCCCACCAAGCCGCGTACCGCCGCGTGTCTGCATGCGCCGACACCCACCGACGAGCCGCTGGGCTTCCCCGCGCTGCTGCTGGCCTCCTTCCCGCTGGAGCCCACCCGGCGCCATGTGGCGCCGGGGCCGCTGGCCCGCTTTCTGCTGGCCCGCGCCGCCGACGCCTACGCCGCGCTGCTGCGGGACTGGCGGCCGGTGGCCACCAGCACCGTCGATCTGGTGCCCGGCCCGCTCGGGGCCGGCGAGCTCGACGCCGAGCTGCGCGCCCTGGTGCTGGAACGGCTCCCCGACGTCCCGTTCCTGGCGAGCGCGGCCACCGGGAGCCAGGCAGTGGGCGCTGACGAGGAGCCGTACGCACTCCGGCCGCGCGACGCCGAGATCGTGGAGGGTGCGGGGGGCGCGACCGTCGATGTGCTGGCCGAACTCTTCCCGGGCCTGCTGCCCGCCGGGCTGGAGCGCCGCACCGAGCTGCGTGTGCTGGAGGTGCCCCGCGTCCCGCTGGGCGAGGCCGTCGACCGGCTCACCGGCGTCGAGCGGGAGCCGGGCTGGTGGTGGCGGCTGTACGACTCCCTCGCGGGCGTCGACCCCGAACGGCTGACCGGGCTGCCGGTGCCGCTGGCCGACGGGCGGACCGCGGTCGGTCCGCGGCATGTGCTGCTGCCGCTGCCGGACGGTGCCGCTGCGCCCGAGCAGCTTGTCCGCCTCGGACTGAAGGCCGCTCATCCGGACGCCGTACATCCGCTGCTGGAGAGGCTGGGCGCCACCCCTGCCACCCCGCGTGCTGTGCTGACGACCCCTCAGGTGCGCGCCGCGGTCGCCGCGTCGCTGGAGGCGGAGGAGGCATGGGACGACGGCGTGGACGGTGCTGCTCCGGCCCCCGACGAGCTGATCGACACCGTCCTCGGCCTCGTCCGGGACGCGCACCTCGCGCCCGGCGACGAGCCGTGGCTCGGCGCCCTGGCGCTGCCCGACGAGGACGGGGAGCCGACGCCCGCCGCCGAACTGGTCCATCCCGGCTCCCCGTTCGCGCGCGTACTGCGCGAGGGCGAACTGGCCATGTGCGACCCGCAGCTGGCCGAACGCTGGGGCGAGCAGCCGCTGACGGCCGTCGGCGTGCAGGCGGACTTCGCGCTGGTCCGCGCCGAGGACGTGGTGCTCGACCCGGACGGCTTCGAGCCCCGGGACGGCGACTACCCCGAGCCCGACGACCCGGGTCTGCTGGACGCGGTGGACGTGTGGTGCGAGGACGTACTGGACCAGCTGGAGGTCGACGGCCACACCGACGACGCCGCGGGCTCCGTGCCGCCCGTCGCGGTGGAGCTGGTGGCAGTACGCGATCTCGACCTGGTCGACGACGCGCACTGGCCCGAGGCTCTGGCGATGCTGGCGCGCCCGCCGCTGCGGGACGCGCTGACCGCACCGGTACGGGTGCGGCTGGGCGACGGCACGGTCACCGACGTACGCCCCTACACCGCCTGGTGGCTGCGCGGCCACCCGGTGCTGGACGGCCGCCGTCCCGCGGGACTGCGCGCTGCCGGGGGCGATCCGCTGCTGCGGGGCCTGTACGAGGAGGCCGACCCTGGAGGGGTCACCGACGAGCGGGTGCTGCGCGCGCTCGGCGTCCGTACGACGGCTGCCGCACTGCTCGCGGAGCCGGGCGGTCCCGCCGAGCTGCTGAGCAGGCTGGCCGATCCGGAGCTCCCGGTCGACCCCGCCCAACTGCACGGCCTCCACACCCTATTGGCCACGGCCGGGCTCGACCCCGCCGAGGTCACGCTGCCCGACGAGCTGCGCGCGGTGCGGGAGGGGACGACGGTCGTGGTGGACGCGGCCGAGGCGCTGGTCGCCGACGCCCCCGACGCCCTCCCCCTGCTGGCGGGCCGAGCGCTGCTGCCGGTGGCTCCGCCGTACGCCGACGAGCTGGCCGGTCTGCTGGAGGTACGGCGCGCGAGCGAGGCGGTCGCCCATCTGGTGCCCGGGTCGGCGGGCACCGAGCGTGCGGTGCCCGCCGTGGTGCGGGAGCTGCTGCCGGGCGCCCCGGACCACTACCGCGAGCACGAGGAGCTGCGGATCGGCGGCGTCGACCTGGACTGGCGCCGCACCCCCGACGGCACCCTGCACGCCGCCACCCTGGAGGGCCTGGCATCGGCGCTCGCCTGGTCGGCGGGTGCCTGGCCGCGCCGCTTCGAGGTCACAGCGCTGCTGGAGGACCCTGCGCGGGCCGCGGAACTGGCCGCCGCGCGCTGGTTCGACGCCCCGTAAGGGGCGCGGGGCTGTATTCATACGCACCCGCAGACCGCAAACATCGGGCAGGGGCAGATGCTTACCGGACGATGACAGCGTCAGCCCTTCGTGCTGTAGATCGCGACCAACGGGTTGGGCCCGTTCGTGGCGCGCTCGCTCACATCGTCCTGGCCCAGGTACAGCCGCCCCGCGGAGTACAGCTCACGGGAGTCGCCGATCTCGAACGCTTCCTCCGTCTCACTGGCGGAGCCCGCGTTCTGCATGAGCTGCTTCTTCTTCATGCTGCGGGGGTCGATCTGCCACACCCCGCCGCCCTGTTCGTTGAGGGTGTCGGCCTGGTTGTATGCCAGCACGTTGCCGCTCTTGTCGAGCCCGATCGGCCACATCTCGCCGACGTCGGAGCCCTCGACGTGCCCCTTCTGCTTGCCCGTCCGCAGGTCGAGCGCCACCAGGTCGTTGTCCGCTTCGGAGTCGGCCTTCAGCGGCTTGTCCGTACCCACGTACAGGGCGTTGGCCTGCTTGCTGACCGCGACGTTCTGGCAGTCGGTCGAATTGGTGGCCGGGCAGTCCACGTTGTACTTGCCGTACTTCCCGCCCTTGACCGGCATGGTGGCAAGCACCCGGCCGCGTGCTGCGCTGTCGTCCACGGACAGGAACTTCGAGACGCCGGAGCCGCCCTGCGCCTTGCCGTCGTCGACAGCCAGCACCAGCGGGTCGGCGGAGACCACGACTGCGTTCTCCGACCCCGCCGGCAGCGCGAGGGTGGAGGTGGCGGCCCGGGTGCGGGGGTTGATGGTCTGCACCTTGAGCTTGGGATGGTTGGTCGTGCCACAGTCGCGGACGGCAATGAGCTTGGTCTCGCTTCCGGCGTACCCGTCGGCCGGACAGCGTTCGTCGGACGACGGGGCCCACAGCGGCTTGCCGCCGATGGTCCAGCCCGCGCTGACATTGGTGCCGGATGCCGCGACGGTGCCGTTGCCGATGGCCACCTCGTCGAACATCTCGGCGGAGCCGTCCTCCATCGCCTGCCGGTGCCAGAGCATCTTGCCCTGGTTCAGATCGACGACGCCGACGTTCTTGCAGAGTTCCTCGCTGTCCTGATAGATGACGGCTATCAAGCCGTCCTTCGTCGGCTCGGGGGACGTCCAGCAGGTCTCGCCGGTCAGGGGGACCGTCCAGGTGGGCTTTCCGCCTTCGACCGGATAGCCGACGATCTTCTTCAGATCGGCCTTGGCGAAATTCTTGTCGGTCAGCCACATCCCTTTGGCGTGGGCCAGGTCGGACACCTTGGCCATCGGCACCTTGTGCGCCAACTTGGCCTCGGGAGCGGAGTCGGCGGCCGAGGCGTCGCCGCCCCCGTCGCCGGTGTCGTCCGAACCGCAGCCGGTGACCGCGAGAGCGACCGAGAGGGCTGCGGCGGTAAGGACCGCAGTGCGGGAGCGGGACATCTAAATTCTCCTCGGGGGGGGAATCGTGGAATCGGTGCCGCGAATTCTTGCCGCATCGCGCGTAGATTTTCAACTTGGCTTTTCTTTCCGATGGTTCAGTTCAATTGTCCGGGAGATAATTTCAAGAATTGCGGGGGTTGAATTCTCGGGAGCTGCCCCTCCAACGGGTGCGCCCGGCTGGCTGAGGCGGGGTCCGGGCCGGGGCGCGCGGGGTAACGATGTGCTCGCTCAGCACCCGATCCGTGCTGGCTCAGCATCCGATCCAAGGAGAGTCCATGCCCGTCTGCGAGGTCTGCGACAACGACTACCCCCACACCTTCGAGGTCCGCGCCGCGGGGCAGGTGCACGTCTTCGACTGCCTGGAATGTGCGGCCCACAAGATGGCGCCCGTGTGCGAGAACTGCGGCTGCCGCATCCTGGGGCACGGCATGGAGTCGAAGGGCCACTACTACTGCTGTGCGCACTGCGCCCGCGCCCAGGGCCGCACCGAGCTGGCCGACAGCGCGCCGTAAGCATCCCGCAGGCGCTCCCGTAAGCGACTCCGGAAGCGACTCGGGGAAGCGACTCCGGAAGCCCCTCCCATGGGCGAGGTGCGGGGCCGGGAAGCTACGCGGGCAGCTTCCCGGCCGCCCGGTGCCACGCGATCTCCAGCAGTGCGCCTGCCCCGCCCGCGACCGCCACCGCCGTCCAGGGCAGCACCGCGCCGGCCAGCTTCAGCGCGAAGAAGTGCTGGAGCGGCGGTGCGGCCAGCACCGCCAGGAACCCCGCCCCCATCGCCAGCACCAGCCCCACCCGCCACCAGGTGTAGGGCCGCGCCACGATGGCCAGCACCCACATCGCGATCAGGAACAGGGTCAGCGTCGCCGCACTGGTCTCGGCGGTCAGCGAACCCGGCCCGCTGTAGTGGTGCCGCGCCAGCAGATACGTACCGAAGGTGGCGGCGCCCGCGATGAGCCCGCACGGCAGGGCGTAGTGCAGCACGCGCCGTACGAAGTGCGGCCTGGCCCGCTCCCGGTTGGGCGCCAGCGCCAGGAAGAAGGCGGGGACGCCGATGGTGAGCGAGGACAGCAGCGTCAGATGGCGGGGCAGGAAGGGATAGGGCACCTGCCAGCAGACGACCAGCAGCGCCAGCAGCACCGAGTAGACGGTCTTGGTCAGGAACAGGGTGGCGACCCGCTCGATGTTGCCGATGACCCGGCGGCCCTCGGCGACCACCGACGGCAGCGTCGCGAAGCTGTTGTCCAGCAGCACGATCTGCGCGACGGCCTTGGTCGCCTCGGAGCCCGACCCCATGCACACGCCGATGTCGGCGTCCTTGAGCGCGAGTACGTCGTTGACGCCGTCGCCGGTCATCGCCACGGTGTGCCCGGACGACTGGAGTGCGCCCACCATCTCCCGCTTCTGCTGCGGGGTGACGCGGCCGAAGACCGTGGCCTCGGCCACCTGCCGGGCGCGCTCCTCCTCGGCCGCGGGCAGTTCGCGGGCGTCCACGGGGCGTTCGGCGCCCGGCAGTTCCAGCTTGGCGGCTACGGCTCCCACGGAGACCGCGTTGTCGCCGGAGATCACCTTCGCCCCTACGTTCTGCTCGGCGAAGTAGCCCAGCGTCTCGGCGGCGTCCGGGCGGAGCCGCTGTTCGAGGACGACGAGCGCCGTGGGCCGTGCACCGTGCGCGGCGCCGCCCTCCTCGCCGTCTCCGTCGAGCCTGCCCGCCGCCCGGGCCAGCAGCAGCACCCGCAGCCCCTCCCGGTCCAGCCGGTCCACGTCGGCGAGCACCGGATCGCCCTCCGCGAGCAGCACATCGGGCGCGCCCAGCAGCCAGGCGCTGTCCTCGCCGTCCGGCTCGGCGAAGGCGGCACCGCTGTATTTGCGGGCCGAGGAGAAGGGCAGCGTGTCGGTGGGCCGCCAGCGGCCTGCGCCGTCCGGCATCGGCGGATACGCCTCGATGATGGCCTGGAGGCTGGCGTTCGGGTTCGGCTCGGCGGCGCCGAAGGCCCGCAGCACCTGGGCGACGCGCGCCTCGTCGGCCCCGTCCAGCGGCCGTACCTCGGTGACGTCCATACCGCCCTGCGTCAGGGTGCCGGTCTTGTCCAGGCAGACGACGTTCACCCGCGCCAGGCCCTCGATGGCGGGCAGCTCCTGGACGAGGCAGTGCTTGCGGCCCAGCCGGATGACGCCGATGGCGAAGGCCACCGAGGTCAGCAGCACCAGCCCCTCCGGCACCATCGGCACGATGCCCGCCACCATCCGGCGTACTGCCTCGAGCACGTCGTTGTGCTCGACCACCAGCTGACTGAGGACCAGGCCGACCGCGGCCGGGAGCATCATCCAGGTGATGTACTTCAGCAGCCGGCTGATGCCGCCGCGCAGCTCGGAGTGGACGAGGGAGAACCGGCTGGCCTCCTCGGTGAGCCGGGCCGCATACGCCTCACGGCCCACCTTGGTCGCGGTGAAGGCCCCGCTGCCTGCGACCACGAAGCTGCCGGACATCAGCTGGTCGCCGGGGTGTTTGAGGACCGGTTCGGCCTCGCCGGTCAGCAGCGACTCGTCCACCTCCAGGCTGTCGGCCTCCGCGACCTCGCCGTCGACCACGCACTTGTCGCCGGGCCGCAGCTCCACCAGGTCGCCGAGGACGATGCGGTCGGTGGGGACCTCGACGCTGCGGCCGTCCCGGCGCACCCGGGGGCGGGCCTCCCCGATGACGGCCAGGTTGTCCAGGGTCCGCTTGGCACGCAGCTCCTGGACGATGCCGATGCCGGTGTTGGCGATGATCACAAAGCCGAAGAGGCCGTCCTGGATCGGACCGACCACGAGAATGATCAGGAACAGCACGCCGATGATCGCGTTGAACCGGGTGAAGACGTTCGCGCGGATGATGTCGACGGCGGATCTGCTGTTGCGCGGCGGGACGTCGTTGACCTCACCACGCGCGATCCGTTCGGACACCTCGGCGCTGGTGAGACCTCCGCCCGTGTTTGTCATGCTTCGACGTTACGGCGCCGCCATTGCTGCGCTTGGGAGGTCTACGGGGGATCCGCGGGCAGGCCCTGGTCGTCCTGCTGGGCCCGCTTGATGGCTTTCTCCCGTGCCCGCACGTACCAGATGCCCACGCAGCCCAGGGCCGCGCCCGCCGCGCAGGTCCACAGCCACCAGGTGTGGCCGTGGTCGGCGAACCAGTCGTAGAAGGGGAGTTGGACCAGGAGCAGGACGAGCCAGACCAGCGTGCCGGTGATGACGGTGGCGACGACGTTGCCCTCCAGCGGCTCGGGTGCCTCGCGCTCGCCGCTGGTCCATCTGTCCATGAGGCTCATCGCTGTGGCTTCCTTTCCGTGGCCTGTTCCCCTCGCCAGCCTAGCGAGGTGGCGCAGCTGAGCCGTGGGCGGAGTTGGCGATCAACCCGTTCGGTTGTTCATACTGAACCGCGCTGGATATGGCCGGTTTGTTTCGTTCGATGCACCAAGCTGATCCAGTCGCTCAGCCACCGCCGTCTGAGCCCGCACGTATCCGTACGTATCCCTACGTACGCCCCCGCACATATCCGAGGTCACGCATGTCCGCTTCGGCCGGCCCGGTCGATTCCGAGGGAGCCCCGCAGGGGGCCCCGCCCGCTTCCCGTTCCGCACTGGACCGCTTTTTCCAGATCTCGGAGCGCGGCTCGACCGTGAACCGGGAGCTCAGGGGCGGACTGGCCACGTTCTTCGCGATGGCCTACATCATCGTGCTGAACCCGATCATCCTCGGAGCGGGCGAGGACAAGTTCCACCACCAGCTCGACAACGGTCAGCTGGTGACGGCCACCGCGCTGATGGCCGGGCTCACCACTCTGCTGATGGGCGTCATCGGCAATGTGCCCATCGCGCTCGCCGCGGGCCTGGGCATCAACGCCGTCGTCGCGCTCCAGCTCGCCCCCAGGATGAGCTGGCCCGACGCCATGGGCATGGTGGTGCTCGCCGGGATCGTGCTGATGATCCTGGTCGCCTCGGGTCTGCGGCAGCGGGTGATGGACGCCATCCCCAACGGGCTGCGCCGTGCCATCGCCATCGGCATCGGCCTGTTCATCTCGCTGATCGGCCTGGTCGACTCGGGCTTCGTCACCCGCAACCCGGACAAGGCGCACACCAGCGTCCCGCTCGGCCTCGGAGTGGACGGCCGGCTCCAGGGCTGGCCCGTGCTGGTGTTCGTGCTCGGGCTGGTGCTGATGTACGTGCTGACGGTGCGGAAGACGCGGGGCGCCATCCTCATCGGCATCGTGGTCACGGCCGTCGTCGCCATCGTGATCAACGCTGTGGCCGAGATCCCCGACGCCGCCTGGGGCCTGTCGGTGCCCGAGGTGCCGGACTCGGTGGTGGGCAGCCCGGACTTCGGGCTGATCGGCGACATCAGTCTGTTCGGCGGCTTCCGCGAGGTGGGGTGGCTGACCGGCTGTCTGTTCGTCTTCACCGTGCTGCTGTCGGGCTTCTTCGACGCGATGGGCACCATCATCGGCGTGGGCGAGGAGAGCGGGCTCGCCGACGACCAGGCGCACGGTCAGCTGCCGCGGATGGGCCGCATCCTGTTCCTGGACGGCGTCGGGGTGGCGGCCGGCGGGGTCGGCTCCTGCTCGGCCAACACCTGCTTCGTGGAGTCCACCGCCGGTGTCGGCGAGGGCGCGCGCACCGGCCTGGCCAATGTGCTGACGGGCGGGCTCTTCCTGCTCGCGCTGGTCTTCACCCCCCTCGCGAAGGTCGTGCCCTCCCAGGCGGCAACCCCAGCGCTGCTGGTCGTCGGGTTCCTGATCATGGCGTCGAACGTGCGGGAGATCGACTGGGGCGATTCCACCGTCGCCGTCCCGGCGTTTCTCACCATCGTCTCGATGCCGTTCACCTACAGCATCACCAACGGCATCGGCATGGGCGTGATCGCCTTCATCGTGCTGCGGGCCGCGGCCGGGCGGGCACGGGAGACCCCCTGGCTGCTGAACGTGGTCGGGCTGTGCTTCCTCGTCTATTTCCTGCTGAACCCGATCGAGCAGCTGCTCGGCGTCAAGTAGTGCCCTGGGTGGCCGAGCGGCCGTAGAACTGCTCGGTCCGCTCGACGGACGCCTTGAAGCGCTCGTCGAAGTCGTCGCGAACGAGCGTCCGGACCACATAGTCCTGGACGCTCATTCCGCGTTTGGCGGCGTGGCCGTTCAGCCGCTCGAAGAGGGCGGCCTCTATCCGCAGGCTGAGCACTTGCGACTCGGGCTGCTCGTGATGGTCGTTGTCGCACGGCGGAGTCAGACTGTTCATACGACAACGGTCGCGAACCCACCCCGCCCGCTGTCCGGCGAACGTCTGCTGACTCACTCGTACGTGTGAGCCACTGCCAGGTGAACGCAGTGGTCTTTAGACCGGGTAATGAGTTAGGCTAAGGATCATGTCGGAACAGCTTCCCGCTCCGCGGTTCGCGGACGGACCCCCACCGGGTGCGCTCGGCGGGCTCGACCCGTTCGAGCCGGTCGGCGAGGCCGGTGAGGCCGGTGAGCCCGGCGCAGGTGACCAGGACCTCGCCGAGCTCGACAAGGAAGCCGTCAACGCGCTCCGTGCCGCGGTGATGCGCCTCTCCCGGCGGCTGAAGCACCAGCGCGTCGACGAGTCGCTGAGCCCCACGGAGATGTCGGTGCTCGGCACCCTCGCCCGCTGCGGCTCCGCCACCCCCAGTGAGCTGGCCCGCAAGGAGCATGTGCAGCCGCCGTCGATGACGCGCATCGTCGCGATGCTGGAGGCCAAGGGGCTGGTCCGGCTGGACGCACACCCCGAGGACCGCCGGCAGAAGGTGGTCACCCAGACCGAACAGGCCGAATCCATGCTGGCCGCGGCCCGCGAGAAGCGGAACGCCTGGCTGACCGAGCTGGTCCAGGAGCTGGACGAGGACGAGTGGGCGACGCTGCGCGCCGCCGCTCCGGTGCTGGAGAAGCTGGCACATCTGTAAGGAGCACGACCAAGAACAGGAGGCGACGCCGCTTTGAGTACGGGCCACGGAGCAGACTCCGCACCCGCACCATCCATAGCCGACGACAACAAGCCACACGACCAAGGGCCGCACGACCAAGGCCCTCGCGGCCGGCGGCCGACCGGCCAGGACGCCGGGTCCGGCGCCGCCGCCAAGCCCTCCATGTTCAGCTCCCTGAAGATCCGCAACTACCGCCTCTTCGCGATGGGGCAGGTCGTCTCCAACACCGGTACCTGGATGCAGCGCATCGCCCAGGACTGGCTGGTGCACAGCCTCACCGGCTCCTCCACCGCCGTCGGCATCACCACGGCGCTCCAGTTCCTTCCCATGCTGCTGTTCGGGCTGTACGGCGGCGTCATCGCCGACCGCTGCTCCAAGCGCAGGCTGCTCTTCGTCACCCAGTCGGCCATGGGCATCATCGGCCTGGTGCTGGCAGCGCTCACGCTGAGCGGAAACGTGCAGGTCGCGCACGTCTACGCGCTCGCCTTCGCGCTCGGTCTGGCCACCGTGGTGGACAACCCGACCCGGCAGACCTTCGTCTCCGAGATGGTCGGTCCGGCGCAGATACGCAACGCCGTCTCGCTCAACTCCGCGAACTTCCAGAGCGCCCGGCTGGTCGGTCCGGCCGTCGCGGGCGTACTGATATCCGCGGTGGGCGGCGGCTGGGCGTTCCTGATCAACGGACTGTCCTTCGGTGCACCCCTGATCGGCCTGCTGCTGATGCGCACCTCCGAGCTGGACACCAGCAAGCGGGTGGAGCGCGGCAAGGGCCAGCTGCGCGAGGGGCTGCGCTACGTGGGTGGGCACCCCGAGCTGCTGTGGCCGATCGTGCTGGTCGGCTTCATCGGCACCTTCGGCTTCAACTTCCCCATCTGGCTGACGGCCTTCACCAGCGATGTCTTCCACGCAGGCGCCGGCACCTACGCCACGCTCAACTTCCTGATGGCCGCCGGCTCCGTGGCCGGAGCGCTGCTGGCAGCCCGGCGCGGACAGTCGCGGATGCGGCTGATGGTCGGCGCCGCGCTGGTCTTCGGCGTACTGGAGATCTTCGCCGCACTCTCGCCCTCGTACTGGCTGTTCGCGGCGCTGATGGCGCCGATCGGGCTGGCGGGCCTGACGTTCAACGTCACCGCCAACTCCAGCGTCCAGCTCGCCTCCGACCCGGCGATGCGGGGCCGGGTGATGAGCCTGTTCATGATGGTCTTCGTCGGCGGCACCCCGATCGGCGGCCCCATCATGGGCTGGATCACCGACACCTGGGGCGCGCGTATCGGATTTGTCGCCGGTGGGCTCATCTCCGCGGTCGCGGCCGTGGCCGTCGCCCTCGTGCTCGCCCGCCTCGCCGGGCTGCGCCCGGTACTGAGCCTCCGGCGGGGCCGGCCGCCGATCCGCTTCGTCCGCCGCACAGAGGTGACGGACGCCGCCTAGGCTGTGCCCGCGGATCTTGCGTACCCCGCATCCGGGGAACGCGCCCCGTCAGGGGCGCGGGGAACTGCGCGACAAGCCATGGGGGTACCTCCCTGCTCGAAGAGCTTGGGGGAGCACCCGCAGTCGCATACGCCGGCGTACCCACCCATGGCAGGCTGCGCTCCCATGAGACTGTTCGCAGCACTGTGGCCGCCACAGCACGCGGTAGCGGAACTGGACCGGGCGACCAGCCCCCTCAAACGTCTTCCCGGCGCGGAGGCGCTCCGGTGGACGCAGCCCGAGAGCTGGCACTTCACGCTGAGCTTCTACGGCGAGGTCACCGAGGACCAGGCGGCGGACCTCCGATCGCGGCTGGCCCGCGCAGCGACCCGCGCGGAGGGCCCCGTCCCGGTGCGCCTCGCAGGGGCGGGCCGCTTCGGTGACCGCACCCTGTGGGCGGGCCTCCACAAGGAGGACACCGACCGCGAGGCCCTCAAAAAACTGGCGGCCGTCACCACCGCGGCGGGCCGCCGCGCAGGGCTGCTCCCTCCCGACGAGCACCCCTCGTTCCACCCGCACCTCACGCTGGCCCGCGCCAGGGGCCGGGGCCGCGGCAGCGCCGGTGTGGACCTGCGCCCGTACGTCACCCAGCTGGAGCCCTTTCAGGGCTCCAGCTGGGCCGCCGGGGAGCTGCTGCTGGTCCGCAGTGTGCCGCCGCGGAGTGCGGTGCCCGGGGAGCAGCCCCGCTACGAGCCGCTGGAGCGCTGGCCCCTGGGCCCGTGACGGAGCCGCTCCCGGCCCCGGCTACCGTTGACGGCGTGAACGCTAAGACCAGAATGCGCATTGTGACGGGTGTGCTGGTAGTGCTCTTCTTCGTCGTCGTCCTGGCCTCGGCCCTGGGCGGCAGCTGAACCGGCGGCCCGCCTACCAGGCGAAGGCTTCGGGCGAAGGCCCGGGGCCGGGGAAGACCTTGTCCAGCGAGGCGAGCAGTTCGTCGCCGAGCTTCAGCTCGACGGCGCGCAGCGCGGAGTCGAGCTGGCCGGCTGTCCGCGGTCCGACGATGGGTCCCGTGACACCCGGCCGGGACAGCAGCCAGGCGAGGGCCACCTCGCCGGGTTCCAGGCCGTGCTCCGCGACGATGTTCTCGTACGCCTCCACCTGCGCGCGCACCGCCGGGTCCTCCAGCGCGGTGGCCGCGCGCCCCGAGGCCGTACGGCTGCTGCCGCCCTCGCGGGCCTTGCGCAGTGCGCCGCCCAGCAGCCCCCCGTGCAGCGGGGACCAGGGGATGACCCCGAGCCCGTACGACTCGGCGGCCGGGACGACCTCCATCTCGGCACGCCGTTCGGCGAGGTTGTAGAGGCACTGTTCGCTCACCAGCCCCAGCGATCCGCGGCGTGCTGCGGTCTCGTTGGCCTGGGCTATGTGCCAGCCGGCGTGGTTGCTGGAGCCGACGTAGAGCACCTTGCCCTGCTGGACGAGTACGTCCATCGCCTGCCAGATCTCGTCCCAGGGCGTGGCCCGGTCGATGTGGTGGAACTGGTACAGGTCGATGCGGTCGGTGCCCAGGCGGCGCAGGCTGGCTTCCACGGAGCGGCGGATGTTGAGCGCGGAGAGCTTGTCGTGGTTGGGCCAGGGCGTCTCGTCGTCGGGCGACATGTCGGCGTAGACCTTGGTGGCCAGGACCGTCTTGTCGCGCCGCCCCTCGCCCTTGGCGAACCAGCTGCCGATGATCTCCTCGGTGCGGCCCTTGTCACGGTTCCAGCCGTAGGCGTTGGCGGTGTCGAAGAAGTTGACGCCCGCCGCCAGCGCGGCGTCCATGATTGCGTGGCTGTCCGCCTCGTCCGTCTGTGGCCCGAAATTCATCGTGCCGAGGACGAGCCTGCTGACCTTCAGTCCTGTGCGTCCGAGCTGCGTGTACTCCATGCCGCCACGCTAGGCGGCTGGAGTGCACTCGAAGCAAGCCCCGTGGGCTGCGGCTACCCGCGCCGGGACCCCTCGTCGGATTCGCTTCTGGTACGGAAGATGCCCTCGACAGCGCCGAGATAGGCCGACTCGGCGCTGATGCGGGCGAGTTCGGCGTCGATGGGGCGGCGCGTGATCAGCAGCCGGTAGTAGAACGGTGCGCCGATGGCCGCGATGACTTCTTCCGCGTCCGTGTCGGCGGGGATCTCGCCCCGCTCGACGGCCCGCTCCAGCAGCACGGCGACCCGCTTTATCCGGTTCTTGAACACGGCGCGCAGCACCTCCGCCGCTCCCGGCTCCCGGGCCGCAGAGGTGACGACGGCTTCGACCAGGCGCCGGTTGCGTGCCAGGGCGTAGAACTCGGCGATGGACTGCGTCACCGCGTGCAGATCCGCGCGCAGACTGCCGGCGTCGGGGATCGGGATCGTCCCGCTGTGCTGGCTGAGCATGTCGGTGATGACGCCCTCGACCGTGCGCCAGCGGCGCCGGATCGTCGCGGCGTGCACCCCCGAGCGCTGGGCGATCCGGTCGATGGTGAGGGCGGAGAACTCCTGGGTGCCCAGCTCCTCCCAGGTTGCTTTCAGCACGGCGGCGCGGGTACGTGCGGTCCGTCCGCCGGGCCGGGTCGATCCGTGCGGTCGGGAGGATTCGTCGGGTTGGTCGAATCCGTGCTGTCGTGGGGCAGTCATCGTTCCACGTTGCGTCGAGGCTCAGGTTCCGATTAATGTTCCCCGCACTTAGTGCGCGCACACGCGCATTAGTCGGGGGATGCCGCGAGCGTCCCGCGGTGCGGTACTGAACCGCCGCACTCGAGGCGTTCGCGGCACACAAGGCGTCAGTCTGGCTCAGCGGCGCCGCCGGTGACGTACTCAGCCGCAGGCCGTACGGGGTTCCGACGCGAAAGGTACGCCGCCTGGCTGGATTCTGCCGCGGTGGGCGGCACTTGGGCGGGACCTGACGCTACTTGCATGAGTCCAACGGGAATTGACGGGTCCTAAGGGCTTTGTGTTCCTGCGCTTTGTGCTTCTGGGCTTTGTGTTTCTGGGGCTTGCGTCCTGTGGGCTTCGTCGGCGGCCGGCCGCGCGGGAAGCGCTGCGACCGTACCGGCGCCGGCGTATGCGGCAGTTAAAGCGCGGGTGCCCTGCGGTACGGACCGCCCACGTCCCACGCCTGGTGCAGTGCTTCGGCGAAGGCGGCGGCCATCCGGTGCTCGCCCTCGGCCGAGGGATGGGTGCCGTCGTAGGTGTCCCGTTCCGGCGACCAGTCCGCCGGCACCGAGGCCAGCAGCAACGGCGAACGCGGCTCGGACAGCTCCGCGACCGCCTTGGCCAGCAGGGTGTTGAACCGCGCGCACTCGGCGGCGAACTCGGGGTCGTTGGCGGCGCGGACGTTGGGGATGACGGGCAACAGCACCGCGCGCACGGTGGGGTTGGCGGCGCGTGCCTGCGCCAGGAAGAGCTCCACGTTCGCGACCGTCTGCTCGGCGTCGGTGTAGAAACCGAGGTCTATCAGCCCGAGCGAGACCAGCAGCGTGTCCGCCCGGTACGTGGCCACCGTCTCCTTGATGAGCGGCGCCATGTGCAGCCACCCCGCACCCCAGCCCGCGAGATGGCCCCGCGCGTGGACCGGGAAGCGCAGGTCGGCGTAGGCATGGCTGCCCTCGTGCAGCGCGGTGCGGGGGCCGGCGATCTCCCAGGTCTCGCCGTCGGGGACGGTACGGGACAGGTGCTGCCACATCCGGTAGCGCCAGGTGTGCTCTCCGGCTGCCCCGATCGTCATGGAGTCGCCGACGAAGAGAACGCGCATCCGCACATCCTCGGGGATCACGCGCTGAGCTGCACCGTGATGCTGGACACTGGAGCCTATGTCTGTGCGTACGCGTTGGGCCGGGACGGTTGTCGGAGCGATGGCGATCGTGGGTGGGGTGGTGGCCCTGCCGGCCGGGCCCGCCGCCCTTGCCGCCGAAGGGCCCGACGGGTTCACCATCCGTGACTCCCGGATCACCGAGTCGAGCGGTCTGGCCGCCGGCCGCGCCCACCAGGGCATCTACTGGACGCACAACGACTCCGACGACGGCCCGTACGTATATGCCGTCGACAGCCGCACCGGCAAGACCGTCTGCCGGGTGACGCTGACCGGTATCAAGCCCAGAGACATCGAGGCGATCTCCATCGGCCCGGACGGCAACGTCTACGTCGGCGACATCGGCGACAATCTGGACGGCTCCTGGTCCGAGGTGTGGATCTACCGCTTCCCCGAACCGAAGCGGCTGCGCGGCGATGTGGCCGTGACCCCCACCCGCTACACCGTCCGCTACGCCGACGGACCGCGGAACGCCGAGTCGATGATGGTGCACCCCAAGACCGGGCGCGTCTATATCGCCAGCAAGAGCGACAGCGGCAAGGGCGGCGTCTACGCGGGCCCCCAGCGGCTGACCGCGAACGGCGTCAACACCTTCTCGCGGGTCGCGAAGCTCGACTTCGAGGCCACCGACGGCGCGTTCTCGCCGGACGGCTCCCGGCTCGTGCTGCGCGGCTACTTCAGCGCGTTCGGCTACAAGTGGCAGCACGGCAAGCCGGAGAAGATCGGCTCCGTGTCCGTACCACTGCAACGACAGGGCGAGTCGGTGACCTTCGCGCCCGACGGGCAGACGCTGATGTACGGCTCCGAGGGCGAGAGCAGCGGCGTGGCGCCGGTGCGGCTGCACGGCGAGGCGGCGCCGCCCTCCCCGAAGGGCTCGGCCTCACCGAGCCCCGACTATCCCAAACCCGTCGAGCACGGCCCCCCGGGCGACGACGACACCCGCACCCTCGGCCTCGGCGCCGGCACCTTCATCGCCGCCCTGATCGCCTGGTTCGGCCTCCGCCGCCTCTTCACCCGCCGCCGCGACTGAGCCCGCCGTCGTCCCGGTCGTCACCGGAACGCCGCGACGCAAGGTGCGGGGATGTGGCTGCGCGGTCAGACATCGATCGAGGCCAGATGGCGGCCGTCGAGGGTGCGGATCTCGAAGCGGGCGAGAGCGGAGCGGGAGAACGCCGCGCCTCCGTGGGTGTAGAGCGGCTCGGCCCACCGCGAGCCCTTGATGCCGTAGCCGTGTTTCGGTACGGACCAGGTGGTGACGGTCTGCTTCGTGCCGTCCTCGCCGACCGCGATCAGCTCGCACTCCAGCGGTCCGCGTATGTGCCCCAGCTTGAGCGCGACGTGGGTGCCCCAGGGCTTCTTCTCCAGCGAGACGGCGGCCTGGGCCTTCGTCTTTGCGTCGACCGTGCCGATCTTCTCCCCATGTTCGTACATCTGACGGGCCGGGCTCGCGACATGCTCGGGCTCGCTGTCGTCGCCGCTCACCGCGAGGGTGGCCAGCGGCCCTCCGATGATCAGCACGAACACGGCGGCGACCAGCCACAGCCGGCGCGTACCGCGCTTGCGGCGCTCGGCGGCGGTCTCGGCCGCGGTGGCGGCGAGGAGCCGCTCCAGCATCTCGGGGCGCGGTCCCTCCGGTTCGAGGGGCGTGCCGCCCTCCCGCGCGTGCTCGGCGAGGAGTGGGGTGAGCGCCGTCATGGATTCCAGTTCGACGGCGCACCGGTCGCACCCGGCGAGGTGCTCCTCGAACTGCCGTGCCTCGTCGGCGTCGAGGACACCGAGCGCGTAGGCGCCCACGTCGGTGTGCTGAGCGGGCTCGGCTGCGGAGCCGGGTGAGTTCTGCGTGGTCACGGCGTCACCCCCCTTTCTTCCAGCGAGAGCTTCAGCGAACGCAGCGCGTAGTACACGCGGGATCGGACCGTTCCTGGTGGTATACGCAAAACCTCCGCCGCCTCGTTCACCGTCCGTCCCTTGAAGTACGTCTCGATCAGTGCCTCCCGGTGCGAGGCGCTCAGATCGGTCATCGCGTCGGAGATCGTCATCGTGCGCAGCGCGCGGTCGATCTCGTCGGGCGCGGGCAACTCCTCCAACAGCGCCGCGTCCACCTCGTGGGGTCTGGCCCGGCGCCCCCGGTGCCCGTCGATCACGATGCGCCGCGCGACCGTGACCAGCCAGGGACGCACCGATCCCGTCGCACGGCCGAGCTGCTCGGAGTTGCGCCAGGCGCGCAGCAGCGTCTCCTGGACGACGTCCTCGGCGCGGTGTCTGTCGCCCGCCACGAGGCGCAGTACGAAGGCCAGCAGCGGGCCCGCGTGTTCCTCGTAGAGCGCCCTCATGAGGGCGTCGTCCGGCGAGGTGCTGTCGGTGGTCACAACGGCATCGTTGCGCACGGAGTACCTCCGGTCGAGGGCTGCTGCGGTCGGACGTTGTTTCCTCGTCTCCTCGGGCGCGATACGGATGCAGAGGCCCGCGCGTTCAACGGAACTCGTGTGAGAAGGCGCTCATCTCCCTGTTGAGTGCTCGCCGCGGCTGCCTCGTACCACCCGACGAGAGCCGGTGCGGGGGCACCGGCCCGCCGATCACGGGGAGACAGCCATGAAGAACCGCCACGGCACCATCGCCTTCGCTCTGTCCGTCACCGCCGTCGCCGCGGCGGCCGGGGTGGGCCTGACCGTTCTGCCGGACAACGGCGGTGACGGCGGGAACGGCGACCGGAAGGACGACCGGAAGAGCGCGGACCACGGCAGCGGATACGCCGCACACAGCGCGCACGGCGCCAAACCTGCGGGCGGGCTCGGTACGCTCCACGGCTCGGACATGAGCAGTGCCGGGGCCACGTTCTTCGCGGGCAGCCTCAACGGCGCCAACGAGGTGCCTGCGGCAGGCGGTCCCGCCGTCGGCGACAAGGACGGCAAGGCGCTCGCGCTGATGCGGATCAAGGACACCAAGGTCTCCTTCGCCTTCAGCTTCCGGGGAATCGCGACACCCACGGCCGCGCACATCCACCAGGGCGTCAAGGGGAAGAACGGCGACATCAAGATCCCGCTCTTCGCGAAGAAGGCCGAGGAGGGCCGTACGACCGTGACCGGCAAGGTCACGGTCAAGGACACGTACCTCCTCGACGCGCTGCGCAGCGACCCGAACGGCTTCTACTTCAACCTGCATACCGGTGAGTTCCCCGGCGGCGCCGTGCGCGGCCAGGTGCACAAGCTGACCACGAAAGCCGACATGAACCGGATGCTGAGCAGTTCGCGGTCCTCCGTGATCAAGGGCTCGCAGATCTACACCTGCACCAAGCAGGACGACGGCACATACGCGTTCACGCAGAACAATGTGCGGGCTCTACTGGAGGGACGTATCGCCCACTTCTTCGCCAAGCCCGGTCCGGAGGGCCCGCCCGCGTGGCTGGCGCTCGACGGCTCGGCCGTGACAGGCAAGCTCCTCTCCAAGACCCCGAACGGCAAGAAGAACATCCCCGAACTGGACCTGGCGGCCAAGCAGGTCGGCAAGCACGGCGGCAAACTCTCGCGGACGGCGGAGATTCTGCGCCTCAACACCGAAGGAGGTGTCGCGCCTTCGGGTACCTGCGACCCGATGAAGCAGCGGAAGGTGGCCGTGCCGTACCGGGCCGACTACGTCTTCATCAACCGCTGAGCGGGCTGACGGGGGTGAGCCCGCTCAGCAGGGGGCGCGGCGGCCCCGGCTTCTCTCCCCGGAAGGGGAAGAGCCGGGGCCGCCGCGCACTGTCAACTGGACTTGCGCCAGGTGGAGAAGCCTCCGCGCTTGGCGGCCCCTACGAAGGAGGCCCAGGCGGCTGCGTCGAAGATGATGGCGGGGCCGTGGGGGTTTTTGGAGTCGCGGACGGGGATGCCGGTGGGGTAGTTGTCCGACACCTCGATGCAAGCGCCGTCCCCGTTGTCGCTGTAGCTGGATTTGCGCCACACGGGCAGAGTCGATGCATCAGGAATCGTCTTCAACTTCGTACTCTTTCCGGTAAGTGCGGATCAGATCGAGTGATTCATCCTCTGTGAGGGCCATAGAGCGGGCCACGTCAAACGGTTGGGCCAGCCCAAGAACCTTTTTCGGGGACTCTACTAGTTCGCCGGAGCGGAAGCTTTCGATTGCAGCAACGCTTGCTCCATCGGGCAAGGTGTGCAAGGTAAGGCTCCCGCCGAGCACGGGGTGTGCCCCCTTGTCGAAGGGAAGGACCTGCATGGTTACCCTCGGACGGGCAGCGACCTCCAACAAATGGTTGAGCTGTGCAACCATGCAGGGCGGGCCCCCGATTGGGCGCTTGAGCGCCGCCTCATCCAGGATTGCCCAATAGTAGGGCGGTTCCTCCCGCTCCAGGATTCGTTGTCGCCTCATGCGGACGGCGACAAGATCGTCCAGCCGTTCCTCGGTTGCGCCCGGCTGGGCTCTCCGGAACAGCTCTCGCGCGTAATCCGGAGTCTGTAGAAGTCCGGGGACAATACTGCTGGTGCAAACTTGGATGCGTTCGGCCTGTGTTTCCTTGCTGAAGACGGTCCGGATGTAGTCCGGAATCAACCTGTCATGCGCCAACTCCAGCAGTTCCGCGAGCACTCCGTCCGTATCGAAGAACTCGTCCAGCGCCTCGACCAGCGCCTCGGAGGGGAGTTGCTCCCCCAGTTCCACACGGCCCAGGTAGCTGTGTGAGAAGCCGCCCACTCGCTCGGACAGTTGCCGGAGTGACAAGCCCCTGCGTTCACGGAGCCGCCGTAGCCGCCTGCCAAGGCGAAGGCGTGGGGTGAGCTTGCCGTCTTCGCTGTTCAACTCCATCCGTCGGACCTCTTTCCGTGAAGCAACCCGCTGTCAACGGCGGGTAATTGGTGACAGCGCCGAGTCGTGTCCGGCGGACGCGCCCGGCAATGATGGTGATGGTTGATGCACAGCGCGTAGCGACCCGCGCAACGAGTATGCACAAAGGGGGCGTTCGGAGTGGCCGGTATGGCGGAGAAAGGGCGATCGGTGAGGAAAGTGCGGGAGGCCGAAAGGGCGCGAGAGGTCCTACGGGTGGCGCTGCGGCACGCGGGAATCCAGCTGCCGGTGATGGATGTTCGCCCTCAGACGCGTACGGACGACACCGGATACGCCCTCGTCCGGCTCGGCGACTGCTCCGCGCCCGTGGCGCGCGACCTGGCGGCTGTCATCGAGAAGGGTGCGGCGCGGTGAGTACGGCGGGGCGCGCAGCAGCAGCCCCGTTCATCCTGGCCGTCGACCGCCCATGGCGCGAGGCGTGGCCACTGGCCGCTCAACCCGATGACGGTAACCAGTGGCTGACCGGCGCGTGTTGGTTGTACTGCCGACGTGAGGCCGCCCGCGTGCTGTGGGTCGGTTCCGTGCGGACTCCTGGCGCGATCGGCGACGTATACGGGTGCGGTCCGTGCGTCGCGGAGCTCGACCGCATGGTGCGGGCCCAGACCCGCGCACGGGACAGCGGCGACGTGGCCGTACCCAGGGCGCGTGCGTGCGAGCACTGGCGGATCGAGAAGCGGCATGGCAAGACCCGCTGCCAGGACTGCAAGCGCCAGCTCTACCTGTGAGCCGGTCCAGCGCCACACCCCGCCCGGCCAACCCTTATGGAGCGTCACTCCCCAAGGCGGTGACGTTTGCGGCACCCTGTCCGGCACCTTGCCCCCGGACGACCTCGACCCGCTCACGACCTCGACACCCGCTCACGACCTCGACCCGCTCACGACCTCGGTGAACAGCTTGGCCCGGCCTGCCGACGAGCCGTCACCCTGATCTCCCAGGCTCTGCCCGGCAGAGCGGCACGTTCCTGCCCGGTTGAGCAGCCGCCTGGCTCGCGACGCACCCGCGAGGTTCGTGGGCCGGGCGTCAGGACGCCGGTCCGCGCTGGTCGATGAGGCGTTGGAAGCCGTCCAGGAGGGCTCGTACGGCGAAGCGCAGGGTGTCGGCGGCGGCTGCGGCGAACGCGTCGTCGTCAAGTGACGCGATCCTGGTGTAGCCCTGTTCTTCCATGGCGCGCACCAGGTACGGCTCTTGTGTACGCCAGAACTCCTCGTCGCTGACCCCGGTCTGCTGTGCTGCCTGTTGGTGCAGCACATGCGAGCGGGCAGAGCCCAGTACGAGATTGTCGAGGGCGACGAAGACGTTGACTTTCTCCTGGCCGCTGAGCGGCAGTCCGTCGAGTGCGGCCAGGGCGAAGTCGAAGTCGGCCATCGAGTTGGGGCCGAGGACGGGGCGGGCCTGGTTGATCTGGAGGAGCCAGGTGTGCGCTGTGTAGAGCTCCCAGGACTGTTCGGCGATCAGCTCCAGCCTCTCCCGCCACCCCTTGGAGTGCCACTCCTCCGACTCCTCCGACTCGTCCGGTGAGCCCTGCACATGATCGAACATCAGGGCCACCAGTTCGTCCTTGCCGGGCACATAGCGGTACAGCGACATGGTGCCGACGCCCAGTTCGGTGGCGACCCGGCGCATGGACAGGGCGGTCAGCCCCTCGCGGTCGGCGAGTTCGACGGCGGTGGTCACGATCTGCGTCAGCGTCAGGCCGGGCTTGGGGCCGCGCGCGGGGCGGTCCCGCCCGGTGCGGCCCCACAGCAGGTCGAGGCTGCGGACCAGCCGGGCGTGGCCGTCGTCGCCGTGACTTTCCTGGTCGCCGCGGTCCGCGGGGTGCTTGGTCGTCATGGTGTGGCCATCCTAGGAAACCCCCTTGCACTCCTCTGCGTAGGCTGTACGCTTTTTCATCTGGGTACAGCGTACCCAGATTCAAGGAGGGGATGTATGTCCGCACCGGACCCGGCGACCACCGACTTGCCGTACTCCGTCGTCGCCGAGGGGCTCCGTAAGACCTACGGCGACAAGCACGCGCTCGACGGTCTCGATCTGGCCGTGCCCCGCGGCACCGTCTTCGGGCTGCTGGGCCCGAACGGCGCGGGGAAGACCACCGCCGTACGCGCCCTGACCACCCTCATCCGGCTCGACGGGGGCCGCGCCACCGTCGGCGGGTACGACGTGAGCCGCCATCCGCGCGCGGTGCGCCGGAGGATCGGTCTCACCGGGCAGCACGCCGCGGTGGACCAGATCATCACGGCGCGGCAGAACCTGGAGATGTTCGGCCGACTGTTCCACCTGGGCGCGGCCCGCGCCCGGCGCAGGGCAGCCGAACTGCTCGACCAGTTCGGGCTCACCGAGGCGGCCGACAAACAGCCGCAGGACTTCAGCGGCGGTATGCGGCGCCGGCTCGATCTGGCCTCCAGCATGATCCTGGCGCCCGAGGTGCTCTTCCTGGACGAGCCGACCACCGGGCTCGACCCCCGTGGCCGCAGCGAGGTGTGGGACGCGGTGCGCGGACTGACCGAACAGGGCACCACCGTCGTACTGACGACGCACTACCTGGACGAGGCGGACAAGCTCTCCGACCGGATCGCCGTCATCGACCGGGGCCGCAACGTCACCGAGGACACCCCGGCCGGGCTCAAGCGGGCGATCGGCGGCGACCGGATCGAGGTCGTCGCCGCCGAGGCCCGCGACCTGCCCGCCGTCATGGCCGCCGTGGCCCGGGTCGCGGAGGGAGCCGAGCCGGAGACCGACACCGCCGAACTCCGCGTCCACGCACCCGTCTCCGCGGGGGTTCCGGCCCTCACCGAGGTGGCGCGGCGCCTCCAGGACGAGGGCGTGGTGGTGGCCGACATCGGCCTGCGCCGCCCCACGCTGGACGAGGTCTTCCTGGCCCTGACCGGCAATCGCACCGAGCAGCAGGAGAGCGCGGAGCACCAGGAGGTCACCGTATGAGCGCCGTGCAGATCGCAGAGCAGCAGACCGCGGAGCGGCAGGGCGAAGGGCGGCGGCTGTACTGGGCGGTCGCCGACTGCTGGACGATCGTCCGCCGCGACCTGACCCACCTGGTGAAACAGCCGTCCATCATCGCCTGGCAGCTCGGCTTCCCCATCGTGTCCGTGCTGCTGTTCGTCTATGTCTTCGGCAGTGCGATGGACGTCGGCAAGGGGGTGGACTACAAGGACTACGCGATGCCTGGGATGTTCGCCATGACCATGGCGTTCGGCTTCATGAACACGGCGATGGCCGTCGTCGTGGACAAGGAGCGCGGCGTCACCGACCGCTTCCGTTCCATGCCGATGGCGCCCTCAGCGGTGGTGACCGGGCGCGGTGTCTCCGACGTACTGCACGCGGCGCTCGACCTCGCCGTGATGGCGGCGATCGCCCTGGTCATCGGCTGGCGTTCGGACGGCAGCCTGCTCAACACGCTCTGGGCGTTCGTGCTGCTGCTCCTGCTGCGCTTCGCGCTCATCTGGATCGGCGTGCTGCTCGGCCTGCTCGCCAAGAACCAGGAGTCGGCGGGCAACCTGTTCGCCGTCGCCTTCCCCTTCGGCATGGTCTCCAGCGTCTTCACCCCGCCCTCGGCGATGCCGGACTGGCTGGGCGCCGTCGCCATGTGGAACCCCGTCTCGGCCACCGCGAACGCGGTACGCGAGCTGTACGGCAACCCGCTGCCCACCGGCGGCAGCTGGATCGAGGAGCACTCGGAGCTGATGGCGGTCGTGTGGCCGCTGGCGCTCACGGCCATCTTCCTGCCGCTGGCCGTACGCCGGTTCCAGAACCTCAGCAGCTGAGGTGGCGCCCCGAAGGGGCGCGGGGAACTGCTCCCCCAGCCTCCGGCCGGGAGGTGCCCCCACAACCACAACACACCTGCGGCCTGCGGACGGCAAACAGGGGCACCCCCTCTCCAGCACAGCGGAGAGGGGGTGCCCGGCACAGCTCAGAGGCGCTCGATCACCCAGTCGATGCAAGAGGTCAGCGCCTCCACATCGGCCGGCTCGACAGCCGGGAACATCGCGACCCGCAACTGATTGCGGCCCAGCTTGCGATAGGGCTCGGTGTCCACGACACCGTTCGCCCGCAGCACCTTGGCCACAGCGGCAGCGTCCACGCCGTCGGCGAAGTCGATGGTGCCCACGACCTGCGAGCGCTGCCCCGGGTCGGTGACGAACGGGGTCGCGTAGGACGCCTTCTCCGCCCAGCCGTAGAGCCGGGAGGAGGAGTCGGCGGTACGGGAGACGGCCCACTCCAGACCGCCCTGCCCGTTGAGCCACTCCAGCTGGTCGTCGAGCAGGAAGAGCGTGGCCAGCGCCGGGGTGTTGTACGTCTGGTTCTTGCGCGAGTTGTCGATCGCCGTCTGCAGGTCGAAGAACGCCGGGATGTGCCGGTCCGAGGCGGCGATCCGCTCCGCGCGCTCGATCGCCGCGGGGGAGAAGACCGCGATCCACAGCCCGCCGTCCGCGGCGAAGGACTTCTGCGGCGCGAAGTAGTAGACGTCCGTCTCGGCGATGTCGACCGGCAGCCCGCCGGCGCCGGAGGTGGCGTCCACCAGGACGAGTGCCCCGTCGTCGGAGCCCGGCACGCGCCGCAGCGGCATGGCGACACCGGTCGAGGTCTCGTTGTGGGTCAGCGCGTACACGTCGACGCCCTGCTCGCCGCGCGCCTCGGGGTGGGTGCCCGGGTCGCTCTTGATGACGCTGGGCTCGCCGAGCCACGGCGCCTGCGCGGCGGCCTTGGCGAACTTGGAGGAGAACTCGCCGAACGACAGGTGCTGTGACCTGTTCTCGATCAGGCCGTGGGTCGCCACGTCCCAGAAAGCGGTGGAGCCGCCGTTGCCGAGTACGACCTCGTACCCCTCGGGCAGCGAGAAGAGGCTCCGTACGCCTTCGCGCACCTTTCCGACCAGGTTTTTGACGGGCGCCTGCCGGTGGGAGGTGCCCATGAGAGAGGTACCGGTCGCAGCCAGGGCGCTGAGCGCCTCCGGACGCACCTTGCTGGGGCCCGAGCCGAAACGACCGTCGGCGGGCTTGAGGTCAGCGGGAATCTGGAGATCAGCCACGGGGTCAGCCTAGTGCCGCCGTCGCGCGCGTTCCTGCCGCTGTCCAGCGCATGAGACGAACGGTGGACAAGGAGAGTGTCGGTAAGGGCTCCTAAGCTGGGCGTATGACAGCACGTCGCAGACCCGGTCCCGACGACGTACGGCGCCTCGCCCTCGCTCTCCCCGAGACCAAGGAGGTGGAGGCGTGGTCCATGCCGACCTTCCGGGTGGCCGGGAAGATGTTCCTCACCATGCCGGACGACGAGTCCTCGTTCGCGGTGCGCTGCCCGCGTCTCGAACGCGGGGAGCTGATCGCCGCCGAGCCGGAGAAGTTCTGGGTGCCGCCGCACGAGGCGGGCTCGAACTGGGTGCGGGCGCGGCTGGTGGCGCTGGAGGACATGACGGAGCTGCGGGACATCGTGGTCGACTCCTGGCAGCAGGCCGCGCCACCCCGGCTGCTGGAGACGCTCACGGCGCTGGACCCGTACGCGGAGTGAAGTGCCGCGTGAGGGGACTCTCCGCAGGTAGGACGCATTTCGGCAGCCGATAGGCGGGCGTTGGGCGGCCGATCGGCGGGGTGATGCGGACCACAGACACGAATGATCGCGCAGGGGCAGCGGACAGCCCGGGTGAGCGTGCACGCTGTGCGCATGGGAGACGCACGTAAGGCAGACGCACCGGTCGCACGGGAGCTGGAACGGGCACTGCGCGCAGCGGTGCGCGGCGGCGAGGTGGAGTTCGGCGCCCAGGACAGAGCACTGATGACGATGGACGCCTCCAACTACCGGCGGGTGCCGCTGGGCGTGGTGGCACCCAAGGACGACGACGATGTGGCGGCCGTGCTGGCCGTCTGCCGTGAGCGGGGCGTCCCCGTGGTGGCGCGCGGGGCCGGGACCTCCATCGCCGGGCAGGCCACCGGGCTCGGTGTGGTGCTGGACTTCACCCGGCACCAGCGCACCATCGAGCATCTGGACCCCGACAGCCGCACCGCCGTCGTACGCCCCGGCGTCATCCTGGACGACCTGCGCAACGCCGCCGGTGCCCACGGGCTCACCTTCGGGCCCGACCCCTCCACCCATGCCCGCTGCACGCTCGGCGGGATGATCGGCAACAACTCCTGCGGCTCCCACTCGGTCGCCTGGGGCACCACCGCCGACAATGTGCACGAGCTGGAAGTCCTCACCTACGGCGGGGAGCGGGCCCGGCTCGGGCGGGGCGGCGAAGGCGTCCCCGAGCGGCTGCGTACCGGCGTCGCCTCCCTCGTGCAGGGCGAACTGGCCCGGCTGCGCACCGGGTTCCCCGAACTGCCCCGCAGGATCTCCGGCTACGCCCTGGACGAGCTCCTCCCCGAGAAGGGCGAGGACTGGGCCCGCGCCTTCACCGGCAGTGAGGGCACCCTGGGCGTGCTCACCCGCGCCACCGTCAAGCTGGTGCCCACGCCGGGCGCCCGGGTGCTGGCCGTACTCGGATACGCGGACGAGTCCGCGGCGGCCGAGGCGGCGGCCGGGCTGCTCCCACACCAACCGCTGACCGTCGAAGGCATGGCCAACGACCTGGTCGGCGACGCCGCGCGAGCCTCCCTCCCCAAGGGCGGCGCCTGGCTGTTCGTGGAGGTCGGCGGCGACGACGCGGCGCAGGCCAGGGCCAACGCCGAGAAGCTGTGCCGGGCCGCCCGCGAGGGCACCACCGACCACGCGCTGGTCACCGAACCGGCCGGGCAGCGCGCCCTGTGGCGGGTCCGCGAGGACGCCTCCGGCACGGCGACGCGGATGCCGGACGGAGCGGAGGCGTGGCCCGGCTGGGAGGACTGCGCCGTCCCCCCGCCGCGGCTCGGCGCCTATCTGCGGGACTTCCGCAAGCTGCTGCGCGAGTACGGGCTGCGCGGGCTCCCGTACGGGCACTTCGGGGACGGCTGCATCCACGTACGGATCGACTTCGACCTGCTGGGCGAGGCGGGGATCGCGAAGTTCCGGGACTTCTCCGTGGCGCTCGCCGATGTCGTCGTCGCGCACGGCGGCTCCCTCTCCGGCGAGCACGGTGACGGCCTGGCCCGCGCCGAGCTGCTGACGCGGATGTACGGCGAGGAAATGGTCGGCCTCTTCGGCCGGTTCAAGGACCTGTGGGACCCGGCCGAGGGCCTCAACCCCGGTGTGCTCGTACGGCCCGACCCGCTGGACGCCAACCTGCGCTTCGCGCCGCTGCCGCGCAAACCGGTCGACGTGGAGTTCGGCTACCCGCACGACGGCGGTGACTTCTCCGCCGCGGTACGCCGCTGCGTGGGTGTCGCCAAGTGCCGCAACGAGACGGCCGGGGCGAGCGTCATGTGCCCGTCCTTCCGCGCCACCGGCGAGGAGAAGCACTCCACGCGCGGGCGCGCCCGGCTGCTGCACGAGATGCTCGCCGGGGAAGTCGTCACCGACGGCTGGCAGTCCGAGGAGGTGCACGACGCCCTCGATCTGTGTCTGTCGTGCAAGGGCTGCCGCAGCGACTGCCCGGTCGGGGTGGACATGGCCACCTACAAGGCGGAGTTTATGCACCGCTATTACAAGGGCGATGCCGAGCACCCGGGCAAGCGCCGCCCGATGGCCCACTACTCGATGGGCTGGCTGCCGCGCTGGCTGCGGCTGGCCGCCGCCACCCGCACGGTGCCGCTGCTGAACGCAGGCGCCAAGGTGCCCCCGCTGGCCGCGCTCGCCAAGCGGCTGGGCGGGCTGGCCCCCGAACGGGACATTCCGGCGCTGCCCCGTACCCCGTTCACCCACTGGTGGCGCAAGCAGCCGGGCCGCTCCGCCGCCGACGGCAAGCCGGTGGTCCTGTGGCCGGACACCTTCACCAACTACCTCTCCCCGGAAGCCGGTTCGGCGGCGGTCCAGGTCTTCCAGGATGCGGGTCTGCGTCCCGTCGTGCCGCCGAAGCAGGTGTGCTGCGGTCTCACCTACGTCTCCACGGGCCAGCTCGACCGGGCCCGTACGGTGATGCGCCGCACTCTCGATGTGATGGAGCCCGCGCTGGACGCGGGCCTGCCCGTCGCCGTACTGGAGCCGCCGTGCGCCGCGGCGCTCCAGACGGACGTCCCCGAGTTGCTGAGCGACGACCCTCGCGCGGCGCGGCTCGCCAAGGCCGTCCGCACCTTCGCGCAGACCCTGGAAGAGCAGGCCCCCGACTGGGAGCCGCCCCGTATCGACCGCCCGGTCGCCGGGCAGACCCACTGTCACCAGCACGCCGTCATCGGCGACGCCGCCGAGCGCCGGCTGCGTGACCGGGCGGGCCTCACCGGCACCCTCAGCGGCGGCTGCTGCGGGCTGGCCGGCAACTTCGGCTTCGAGAAGGGCCATTACGAGGTCTCCGCCGCCTGCGCCGAGGACCAGCTGCTGCCGGCCCTGCGCGCTGCCGAACCCGGCACGGAGATCCTCGCGGACGGCTACTCCTGCCGCACCCAGATGGACCAGCTGGGCGGCTACCAGAGCCGGCACCTGGCGGAGGTACTGGCGGAAGGGCTGGGTAGGAGCGGCCTATGATCCGAGTGACTGTGGAGCAGACCGTACGGTGCACCCCCGACGCGTTCCTGGCCCTGGTGATGGACCCGGAGCGGTACGCCCGGGTCGACGCCAAGCTGGGGCGTATCGACTGGGTGCGGCACCAGGAGAACGTCACCGAGTTCAAGTTCCGTTCGCGGCTGCCGGGCCTTCCGGGCCCGGCGCCGAAGGTCGTCTCGCGGATGCGGCTCACCCCGGGGGAGGCCGTCCACGTCCGCTATGCGCCCGCGCCGCACAACCGCCTTGTGCGGCGCGTGTCCACCTTCGCGGCGAGCTTCGTCTGCACGTCGGAGGACGACGACACCACGCGGGTGGTACGGACGATCGAGATGGGCTTCGCCCCGCCCCTCCGCCACCTGGCCGAGCCGGTCCTCCGCCGCAGCCTGCGGCCCGACATGGAACGCGAGATCCGCGGCGCCAAGGCCCTGTTGGAGAGCGCCGACGCGCCCCGTAAGGGGCGCGGGGAACGGCGCGACTAGCCATGGGGGTACCTCCTCCCTGCTCGAAGAGCTTGGGGGAACACCCGCAGCCCGCAAGCGTCCGGCAGGGGCACCTCCTACCGGAACACCGCAGCGAGCCGCACGCGACCTGGGCCCCGGCTACCGGACCTCTCCTTCGAGCGCATCCCCGCGCCATGCGGCCAGCCGCGATGCGAGGGGCCCCGTGCCGTCCAGTACATGCCGGCTGAACGCGTCCCGCTCGTGGGCCAGCACCGCCGCCTCCCACACGCACGGGGCGAGCCCCGACCGGCCGGGCCGCAGCTGGTCAGGCTCCCCGGCGGGCCCGGTGAACACCGCGAGGTCGGACATGTAGCCCTCGATCCAGGTGTGCACCAGCACGTAGTCACCGTCCCCGCCGGCATGTGTCAGCACAACGGAAAGTCCCAGAGACCCGCGCAGCTGCGCCGATGCCAGATGGTCCCCCGCGATCCGCAGTGCGGTCCGCGCGTCCTGCTCCGTCACCGACCGCCCCGGCGCCTCGATCGCGTACGCCTTCACCGAGTGATCGGCGATTTCTGAACTGCCCAACGGCCGCACGACACGGGCATGGTGCCCCTCGGCCAGCGCCTGCAACGCCTTCGAATCCCCAAGTCTGCTCATACGGCCATGATCCCTGCTCCCCGGCCGGGCAGGAAGTAATGCAAGCACGCTTGCTTGTTTTTGCCGAGGCTGTCAGTCTCGGTGCCACGCACGGTGGTTGGGCGAGCACGGGACCGAACACGGGAAGGGCGGGTCGGATCGTGACCGCATCGCAGGATGTGCTCGGCGAGGTGCTGGCGGATCTGCGGGCCGAGAGCGCGGAGCTGGACGGTCTGGTTGCCGGGTTGCCGCCCATGGCCTGGGCCGCGGCCACGCCCGCGGCCGGGTGGACGGTTGCGCATCAGATCGCCCACCTGGCCTGGACGGACCAGCGGGCGCTGCTCGCCGCGAGCGACCCGGAGGCGTTCCGCCGGGAAGCCGAGGAATTTCTGGCCCGCGCCCCTGGGGCGAGCTTCATCGACGACGGTGCCGAGGAGGGGGCGCGGCTGCCGCAGGGCGAGATGCTGGAGCGCTGGCGGACCGGGCGCGCGGCGCTGGAGGAAGCGCTGGCCGGGCTCACGCCGGGCGTCCGGCTGCCCTGGTACGGGACGTCGATGAGCGCGGCGAGCATGGCGACGGCGCGGATCATGGAGACCTGGGCGCACGGCACGGACATCGCCGAAGGTCTCGGGGTCGCACGGGAGCCGACGGACCGGTTGCGGCATGTCGTACGGATCGGGGTGCGCGCCCGGGACTTCGCGTACGCAGTGCGCGGGCTGGAGCCGCCCGCCGAACCTTTTCGGGTGGAGGTAACCGGTCCAGGTGGTGACGTGTGGGTGCATGGCCCCCGGGACGCGTCCCAGCGTGTGACCGGTGACGCCCTCGACTTCTGCCGTCTGGTGACCCAACGCCTGCATCGCGACGACGCGCGCGTACGGGCCGAAGGTGCCGAAGCCGAGCGGTGGTTGGGCATCGCGCAGGCGTTCGCGGGGCCGCCGGGCGGCGGACGGGAACGCAGGGGTGCCCCGGCACCGGAGGGGGATGAGTGAGCGCGTCGGTCCAGCCGTTGCGGATCGGCAACGCCTCCGGCTTCTACGGCGACCGCTTCGCCGCGCTCACCGAGATGCTGACCGGCGGCCCGCTGGACGTACTGACCGGCGACTATCTCGCCGAGCTCACCCTGCTCATCCTCGGCCGCGACCGGCTGAAGGACCCCGCGCGCGGCTACGCCAGGACGTTCCTGCGGCAGCTGGAGGAAGGGCTGGGGCTGGCCCGCGAGCACGGCGTCACCCTCGTCACCAACGCGGGCGGCCTCAATCCGGCCGGGCTCGCAGACGCCGTACGGGAGTTGAGCGAGCGGGTCGGCGTGCCCGCGCGGGTCGCACATGTCGAGGGTGACGAGCTGCTCGGTGGCCAGGACTGGGGCGAGGGGGTGCTGACCGCCAACGCGTATCTGGGCGGCGCCGGGATCGCGGCGTGCCTGCGCGCCGGTGCCGATGTGGTCGTCACCGGGCGGGTGGCCGACGCCGCGCTGGTCAGCGGGTGTGCCGCCGCGCACTTCGGCTGGGCGGACGACGACTGGGACCGGCTCGCCGGGGCCGTTGTCGCCGGGCATGTGCTGGAGTGCGGGACACAGGCCACGGGCGGCAACTACGCCTTCTTCGTACGTGACGGCATCGACGTGCGCCACCCCGGGTTCCCGCTGGCGGAGCTCGCCGCGGACGGTTCGTCGGTGGTGACGAAACACCCGGGGACCGGCGGCGCGGTGACTGTCGGCACCGTCACGGCGCAGCTCCTCTACGAGACCGCCGGGCCGCGCTATGTGGGCCCCGATGTGACGGCTCGGCTGGATTCCGTGCGGCTCAGCCAGGCGGGCCCCGACCGGGTCCGTATCGAGGGGGTCCGGGGGGAGCCCCGGCCCGGCACCCTCAAGGTGGGCCTCACCCGGCTCGGCGGCTTCCGCAACGAGGTCACCTTTGTGCTGACCGGGCTCGACCTGGAGGCCAAGGCAGCCTTGGTCCAAGAGCAGTTGGAGGCCGCCTTCTCGCGGCCCGGGGCACGGCGTCCGCGGGAGGTGAGCTGGAGCCTCATCCGTACGGATCGCCTGGATGCGGACGTCCAGGAGGAGTCGAGCGCTCTGCTGCGGCTGGTGGTGCGGGACGCCGACGAGAGCGTGGTGGGCCGCGCCGTCTCCGGCCCCGCCGTCGAGCTGGCCCTCGCGAGCTACCCGGGCTTCCATGTGACGGCACCACCGGCTCGGGGGGCACCGTACGGGGTGTTCGGGGCGGCGTACGTACGCGCTGAGGCGGTGCCGCATGTGGCGGTGCTGCCGGACGGTACGCGGGTGGATGTGGCCTTCCCCGCCGGTGAGCCCCTCGCGGGGCGGGCGGGCGAGGAGCAGCGGGCCGATGCGGAGGGAGGGCCTGCGCCGCGGCCCGCGTCGTCCCCCGTTCAGCGTGCCCCTCTCGGTCTCGTCGCCGGGGCGCGGAGCGGGGACAAGGGCGGGAGCGCCAACATCGGCGTCTGGGCCCGCGACGCCGACCCCGACATCTACAGCTGGCTGCGCGACACCCTCACAGTCACCAAGGTGCGCGAACTCCTCCCGGAAACCCGGGAATTCGACGTCACCCGGCACGAACTCCCCAACCTCGCCGCCCTCAACTTCGTGATCGACGGCATCCTCGGCGAAGGCGTGGCGTCGCAGCACCGGTTCGACCCCCAGGCCAAGGCGCTCGGCGAGTGGCTGCGCGCGCGCCACCTCGACATACCGGAGGTGTTCCTCCCATGAGCGCCCTCAAGAGCGCCCTCGACGTGCAAGCTCCGGAGTACGCAGACCACCGCACCGCCATGCTCGGCAAGCTCGAAGAGCTGGACGCCGAGCAGGCCAAGGCTCTCGCGGGCGGCGGCGAGAAATACCTCGCGCGGCACCGGGAGCGAGGCAAGCTGCCGGCCCGCGAGCGGATCGAACTCCTCCTGGACCCGGACACACCGTTCCTGGAGCTGTCCCCGCTCGCCGCGTGGGGCAGCGACTACACCATCGGCGCTTCGCTGGTGACCGGGATCGGTGTCGTCGAGGGCGTCGAGTGCCTGATCACCGCGAACGATCCCACCGTACGCGGCGGTGCCAGCAACCCGTGGACGTTGCAGAAGGCGCTGCGGGCCAACGAGATCGCGTACGCCAACCGGCTGCCCTGCATCAGCCTGGTGGAGAGCGGCGGCGCCGATCTGCCCAGCCAGAAGGAGATCTTCATCCCGGGCGGCGCCCTCTTCCGGGACCTCACCCGGCTCTCGCAAGCAGGTATCCCGACCGTCGCCGTGGTGT
Source organism: Streptomyces sp. 3N207 (assembly GCF_052246355.1). Lineage (NCBI taxonomy): Bacteria > Bacillati > Actinomycetota > Actinomycetes > Kitasatosporales > Streptomycetaceae > Streptomyces > Streptomyces sp. 3N207. The sequence goes on from NZ_JBQQBV010000015.1 coordinate 168,827, forward strand.
TCGGCAACTCCACGGCCGGCGGCGCGTACATACCCGGCATGTCGGACCACGTGATCATGGTCAAGGAGCGCGCCAAGGTGTTCCTCGGCGGGCCGCCCCTGGTGAAGATGGCCACCGGCGAGGAAGCCGACGACGAGGAGCTGGGCGGCGCCGACATGCACGCCCGCACCTCCGGCCTCGCCGACCACTACGCGCTGGACGAACCCGACGCACTGCGCCAGGCCCGCCGCGTCATCGCCCGCCTCAACTGGCGCAAGGCCCATCCCGACCCGGACCCGGCCACCGTACGGGAGCCGCTGTACGACCCCGAAGAACTGCTCGGCGTCGTCCCCGGCGAGCTGAAGGTGCCGTTCGACCCGCGCGAGGTGATCGCCCGGATCGTGGACGCCTCGGACTTCGACGAGTTCAAGGCGCTGTACGGGACCAGCCTGGTGACCGGGTGGGCGCGGCTGCACGGCTACCCCGTCGGCATCCTCGCCAACGCGCAGGGGGTGCTCTTCAGCGAGGAGTCGCAGAAGGCCACCCAGTTCATCCAGCTCGCCAACCAGCGCGACATCCCCCTCCTCTTCCTGCACAACACCACCGGCTACATGGTCGGCAAGGAGTACGAGCAGGGCGGCATCGTCAAACACGGCTCGATGATGATCAACGCGGTCTCCAACTCGAAGGTGCCGCATCTGTCGGTACTGCTGGGCGCCAGCTACGGCGCAGGCCACTACGGGATGTGCGGACGCGCCTACGAGCCCCGGTTCCTGTTCGCCTGGCCGAGCGCCAAGTCCGCCGTCATGGGACCGCAGCAGCTCGCGGGCGTGCTCTCCATAGTCATGCGCGAGTCGGCAGCCGCCAAGGGCAAGCCGTTCGACGAGGAGGCGGACGCCGGGCTGCGGGCCATGGTCGAGCAGCAGATCGAGAGCGAGTCGCTGCCGATGTTCCTCTCGGGACGGCTCTACGACGACGGCGTCATCGACCCGCGCGACACCCGCACCGTTCTCGGTATCTGTCTGTCCGCCGTCCACACCGCGCCGGTGACCGGTGCCCGCGGCGGTTTCGGCGTCTTCCGGATGTGATCCGCGTACAGCCGGAGAGGGAGCACCCAATGATCCGTTCCATCCTGGTCGCCAACCGTGGCGAGATCGCCCGGCGCGTCTTCCGCACCTGCCGCGAACTGGGCATCGCCACCGTCGCCGTGCACTCCGACGCGGACGCCGAAGCGCCGCACGTCCGCGAAGCCGACGCTGCCGTACGGCTGCCGGGCAGCGCACCCGGCGACACCTATCTGCGCGGCGACCTCGTCGTCGACGCTGCCCTCGCGGCCGGTGCCGACGCCGTACACCCCGGCTACGGATTCCTCTCCGAGAACGCCGGCTTCGCCCGCGCCGTCCAGAACGCCGGGCTGGTGTGGATCGGCCCGCCGCCCGCCGCGATCGACGCCATGGCGTCCAAAACAGCCGCCAAAAAGCTGCTGGACGAGGCCGGGGTGCCGCTCCTGGCGCCCCTGGACCCGGGGGAGATCCGCGAGACCGACCTGCCCGTCCTGGTCAAGGCCGCGGCGGGCGGCGGCGGTCGCGGCATGCGGGTGGTACGCGAACTCGCCGCGCTGGACGGCGAACTGGCCGCAGCGCGTGCGGAGGCTGCCTCCGCCTTCGGGGACGGCGAGGTGTTCGTCGAGCCGTACATCGAGCGCGGTCGGCATGTCGAGGTGCAGGTGCTGGCGGATGCGCATGGTGCCGTATGGGCGCTGGGCACCCGGGACTGCTCCCTCCAGCGGCGCCACCAGAAAGTGATCGAGGAGGCCCCCGCGCCGGGGCTGAGCGGCGAGGTGCTGCGCACGCTGGAGGACGCCGCCGTGGCGGCGGCCCGTGCCGTCGACTACGAGGGCGCGGGCACCGTCGAGTTCCTCGTCACGGCCGAGGGCCGGCCCTTCTTCCTGGAGATGAACACCCGACTCCAGGTCGAGCACCCGGTGACCGAGTGCGTCTATGGCGTGGATCTGGTCGCGTACCAGATCTCGACAGCCGAGGGCGCCCCGCTGCCCTCCAGTGGCCCGCCGCCCGCGAGCGGCCACGCCGTGGAGGCCCGCCTGTACGCGGAGGATCCGGCGCGTGACTGGCAGCCGCAGGCGGGGTTGCTGTGGCGGCTCGACGTACCCGGCGACGTCAGGGTGGACGCCGGTGTCGCCGACGGCAGCGAGATCGGGGTCCACTACGACCCGATGCTCGCCAAGGTTGTCGCCTGGGCGCCGACCCGGGGCGGTGCGGTCCGGAAGCTGGCCCGCGCCCTCGAACTGGCGACCGTGCATGGGCCGGTCACCAATCGGGACCTGCTGGTGCGGTCGTTGCGCCACCCCGATTTCTGCGGGGCGCGCTTGGACACCGGGTTCTACGAGCGGAACCTCCCGGAGCTGACCGCCCCCGACCCCGCCGGGTCGCCGGAGGATGCCGGCTACGCGGCGCTGGCCGCCGCGCTGGCCGAGGCGGTACGGGAGGTGCCGCGACGGCCACGGGTCGCAGCGCGGGTGGGCGGCTGGCGCAATGTGCCTGCACAGCCTGCGAGTCGCCGGTACGTCGATGAGCGCGGGGGCGCGCACGAGGTGCGGTACGTCTGGGGTCGGGACGGTGTTGTTCCCGAGCTCTCCGCGTATCCCGGAGTGCGGGTCGTTGCCGCCCGGCCGGACGGTGTGCTCCTGGAGGTGGGAGGGGTGCGGCGGCGGTTCCCGGTCGCTTTCTACGGCGATCGCGTCTTCGCCGGGCGCCATGGCTTCACCGCGCAACCACGGTTGGCGGAGCCCGATCTCACCGCCGGCCCCGGATCGCTGCTCGCTCCCATGCCGGGCACCGTTGTCCGCCTGGCGGAGGGCGTCGCGGAGGGAGCCGAAGTCGCCGCGGGCCAACCGCTCTTGTGGCTGGAGGCCATGAAGATGGAACACCGCATCGTCGCCCCCACGGACGGGAGGGTCGCGGCGTTGGCCGTTGCCACGGGGCAGCAAGTCGAAGTGGGCACCCTTCTTGCGGTGGTCACCGCTTGAGGGGGTGACGTCGCTCGTGGGGGCACGCCTCCGCAAGCGCGGAAGCCAATGACGTAAGAGCAGCCCGCCCGGGGCAATCGGAAGGGACGGAAATGACAGCCCTTATGGAGACCGACGAACAAACGGCACTCCGCGCATCGGCAGCCGCCCTCGGCAAACGGTACGGCCGCGCATATTTCGCGGAGGCAGCAAGCGAGGGTAAACAAACAACCGAACTGTGGATGGAAGCCGCAGAGCTCGGCTACCTCGGAGTCAACCTCCCCGAGAGGTATGGAGGCGGCGGCTCCGGCATCGAGGAACTCTCCATCGTGCTGGAGGAACTCGGCGCAGCCGGCTGCCCCCTCCTCATGCTGGTGGTCTCGCCGGCGATCTGTGGCACGGTGCTGGCCCGCTTCGGCACGGAACAGCAGAAGCGGGCCTGGCTTCCAGGACTGGCGAACGGCACCCGCAAGATGGCGTTCGGCATCACGGAGCCGGACGCCGGCTCCAACTCGCACCGCATCACGACGACGGCCCGGCGGGACCCGGCCACCGGCGAGTGGCTGCTGACCGGCCGGAAGGTCTTCGTCTCGGGCGTCGACATCGCGGACGCGACGCTGATCGTGGGCCGCACGGAGGATGCCCGTACGGGGAAATTGAAACCGTGCCTGTTCATCGTCCCCCGGGACGCGGACGGCTTTTCCCGCAACCGGATCGACATGGAGATCAGCGCACCGGAGAAGCAGTTCGAACTCGTACTGGACGAGGTACGCCTCCCTCCCGAAGCGCTGGTCGGCGACGAGGACGCGGGCCTCCTCCAACTCTTCGCGGGGCTCAATCCGGAACGCATCATGACGGCGGCATTCGCACTGGGAATGGCGCGCTACGCAATCGAAAGAGCGCTGGACTACGCCCGCACCCGGCAGGTGTGGAAGGAACCGATCGGCGCGCACCAGGCGATCGCCCACCCGCTCGCGCAGGCACATATCGAGGTGGAGTGCGCGCGGCTGATGACGCAGAAGGCTGCACGGCTGTACGACGCGGGCGACGACATCGGCGCGGGCGAGGCCGCGAACATGGCCAAGTACGCGGCGGCGGAGGCTTGCGTACGCGCCGTCGACCAGTCGGTGCACACGCTCGGCGGCAACGGACTGACGCGCGAGTACGGGCTTGCGGCGCTGATCACCGCGTCGCGGGTGGCGCGCATCGCCCCCGTGAGCAGGGAGATGATCCTCAACTACGTCTCCCACCAGTCCCTCGGCCTCCCGAAGTCGTACTGATGGCCACGCCGGAGAAAGTGCTCGGCACCGGCACCGCGGACGGCATCCGCACGCTTACCCTCGACTCCCCGCACAACCGCAACGCACTCTCCGCGCGCCTGGTCGGCGAGTTGTGCGCGGAGCTGGAGCGTGCCGAGAACGACGACTCCGTACGCGCGGTGTTGCTCACGCATACGGGCAACACATTCTGCGCGGGTGCGGATTTGAGCGAGGCCGAGTCCCCCCTACTGCGCTTGGGCAGTCTGCGCTTGGGGGTACCCCCTGCTCGAAGAGCTTGGGGGAGCAGGGTGGGCAAGCGCAGCCCCCATGCCGAGCAAGCCCTGGCCTTCGCACAACTGTTGCGCCGCATCGTCGCCCTCCCCAAACCGGTAGTCGCCCGGGTCACCGGGCACGTCCGCGCGGGCGGCACCGGACTGCTGGCGGCCTGCGACATCTCCGTCGCGGGGCCGGAGGCAACGTTCGCGTTCACGGAGGCACGGATCGGCGTGGCTCCGGCCGTCGTCTCCATGCCGGTGCTGCCACGCACGGACCCCCGCGCGATGGCGCGCTACTACCTCACCGGCGAGCGGTTCGGCCCGCAGGAGGCGGCCCGTATCGGCCTGGTGACGCTGGCCGCCGACGACCCGGACGAGGCCCTTGCTCCCGTGCTCGACGGGCTGCGACGGGGCTCCCCGCAGGGGCTGGCGGAGTCGAAGCGGCTGGTCACCCGGGAGGTGCTGGCCGCGTTCGACCGCGACACGGGTACCCTCGCTGAACTGTCGGCGCGGCTGTTCGCGTCGGACGAGGCCCGCGAGGGCATGACGGCCTTCCTCGAACGACGGGAGCCCGAATGGGCGGTGCGGCAGTAACCCGCGGCGGAGCCGCAAGCCCCCGTGGCGCGGCGCCCAAGCAGGACCGCAGTCGGGCCACCCGGCAGCGGCTGCTGGAGTCCGCGGTGACATGCCTGGCCGAGCACGGCTGGTCGGGCAGCACGGTCACGGTGGTCGCCGAGCACGCGGGTGTCTCGCGGGGTGCGGCGCAGCACCATTTCCCCACCCGCGAGGACCTGTTCACGGCGGCGGTCGAGTACGTGGCGGAGGAGCGCTCGCGGGCGCTACGCGAACTGCCGGCGCCGGCCGGTGCGCGTGCTGCCGTCGAGACGCTGGTCGGGCTGTACACCGGTCCGCTCTTCCGGGCCGCGTTGCAGCTCTGGGTCGCGGCGTCCAACGAGCCGCAGCTGGGCCCGCGGGTGACCGCGCTGGAAGCCCGTATCGGACGGGAGACGCACCGGATGGCGGTCGAGCTGCTGGGCGTCGACGAGCGGAGGCCCGGCGTCCGGGAGACCGTGCAGGGGCTGCTGGACATGGCGCGCGGACTCGGCCTCGCCAATCTGCTGACCGACGACAGCGCGCGGCGCGAGCGGGTCGTGGCGCAGTGGGCCCGGCTGCTGGAGGACGCGCTGCACAACTGAACCAGCCCGTCAGCCCTCAGCCCTGCTGATTCGCATTCATCGACATGGATGTGAACCGGCGGGGCTCTGCTGTGTGTTCCGGCCCTGTCCGCAGTCTTGACGCTCCTATAGGCCACTTCTAGGGTGACGCTCGTTCAGCGATCTGGCACGTGTTCATCTACATGAATTGATTGAGCGAACCGAACCAGGGAGCCGCCATGTCCGGACTGGACTGGGGAGTTGTCGGCGCTTACTTCTTCGTGATGCTGGCGATCGGCCTGTACGCGACCCGCCGGATCGACAACGTCGCGGACTTCTTCACCGCACGCGGCCGTATCCCCTGGTGGCTGTCGGGGATCTCGCACCACATGTCCGGCTACAGCGCCATCATGTTCGTCACCTTCGCCGCCGTCGCCTACGACTACGGCGTCACCGTCTACTTCTGGTGGCCGCTGACCATCGGGATCGGCGTCGGCATCGGCGCCTTCCTCTTCGCGCCCCGCTGGAACCGGCTCCGTGCCAAACACGGCGTCAACTCGCCGCTGGAATATCTGGCCGTCCGCTACAACCTGCCCACCCAGCAGGTGCTCGCCTACAGCGGCGCCGCGCTCAAGGTCGTCGACATCGCGGCCAAGTGGGTCGCCATCGCCGTGCTGTTGCAGGGATTCGCCGACATACCGCTCGCCTGGGGCATCACCCTCACCGGCGTCTGCACCATGATCTATATGGCCTTCGGCGGGCTGTGGGCCGACGTCCTCACCGACTTCGGCCAGTTCGTCATCCAGTTCGTGGCGGGCATAGCCATGCTGGTGGCCGTCATGGCACACCTGGACGGCGTCTCAACGCTGTGGACCATGTGGGGCGATCTGCCGGCCGGACACTCCGACCCGGTGGCGGGCCCGGTCACCACGACCCTGATCCTCGCGTTCCTCCTCGTCAAAACCTTTGAGTACAACGGCGGCATGTGGAACCTCGCCCAGCGCTACATGGCCGCGCCCTCCGGCTCCCGGGCGAAGAAGTCCGCGCTGCTGTCCAGCGCGCTGTGGCTGGTCTGGCCGTTGGTCCTCTTCCTCCCGATGATCGCCGCACCGCTGATCGTGCCGGACATCGCGAACGGCGAGGAGTCCTACATCCGGCTCGCCCAGGAACTCCTGCCGACCGGCATGATCGGACTGCTGATGGCCGGGTTCTTCTCCCACACCATGGCCATGGTCGCCTCCGACTCCAACGTCATCACTGCGGTCATCACCCGCGACCTGGCCCCGGTGCTGGTGCGCCGGGTACGCACCCTCGGCGAGCGGGGCCAACTCCTCTTCGCCCGCATCACCACCGTCGCCTTCGTCACCTTCAGCATGGGCTTCGCCCTCTTCTCCGACCCCGACGGCTTCATCATGACGGTCGTCGTCAGCATCGTCGCCGCCACCATGGGCCCCATCTCCATCCCCCTGATGCTCGGCCTCCTCCCCTGGTTCAAACGCCACGGCTCCCTCGCCGCGATCGCCTCCTGGGCCGGCGGCATCACCGTCTGGTCCATCCTCTACTGGGGCGTCGACGACGCCACCGAACCGATGACGGTGGGCCTCCCGCTGCTGACTTCACTCGTGCTGTACGTCGCCATCGGCCTCCTCCGCCCCGTGGAGACCGCAGCAGGCGACGCCATAGTCGACTCCCTCGCCGAAGACCCCCGCATCCCGGCCCAGGGCACCTCCCCGGACGCGGAGACGCTGCCGCCGATGGAAGTCCGCTGACGGGCCGGCAGCACCATCCGCGCGGCCTGCTCCCGCAGTCGGTCATCAGCGGACAGCCCGCGCCCGCGCTGGAGCTCCGTCAGTCTCTCGGCGGAGTGGTCCGTTCCTCAGCTTCCTCGACAAGGTGAAAGAACAGTAGGCATGACCGCTCATCCTCGTCCCACCCGGTGGGTCCGCTACACCCTGCTCTTCGTCGTCGCCATGGCGCTCGTCGCGGTGGGGGCGGTGGGTGGGGCCCTGATGGAGCGCAAGGAGCCGAAGAAGTTCACGGAGGTGTCCGGGGACACCTGTCACACCGTGCTCACGGGTCTGTCCAACTCGGTGCTGGACCGCGTGATCCCCAAGTCCCACTACGTCGGCGGGTGGCAGAAGGTGTCCCGCAAGAAGGGCGAATACAGCGCGCTGTGCCGCATCAATGCGGACGGGAAGCGCGCGTTGACGGTGTCCCTGGCGCAGTTGAACGCCACCCGCTCCCTGGACGGCCCGAAGCCGTGGCAAGGGACGGGGAAGGAAATCCCCGGCTTCAAGAAGAGCTGGGCCACCCGGAGCGTCGCTGCCGCCGCCCTGTCCTGCACCAAGGCCAAGGACGAGGACGAGAACACCTCGCTGCACGTGAAAGTGGAGTCCTTCACGAAGAAGGGCGGCGACACCCGTAAGGACCTGGTACGGATTCTCAAGACGGCGGCCGAGGACGGCCATGCCCTTGCCTGCTTCGCCGCTCCCATTGAGGACGGTTCTGCTTAAAGGCTGTCGGAGGTCCGCCGTTCACAAGGGGAGATCCAGCTCCGCCCAAAGCGTCTTGGTGATCCGGTCGTTCACCCGGTTTCCCCAGCGGTCGGCCAGGGCGTCCACCAGCACCAGCCCGCGGCCGGACTCCTCTTCGGTGCCCGACGGCGGGGGCGATCCCGGCGGCAGGGGCTTGTCCGCCCGTGCGTCGGTGACCTCCACCCGCAGCCGCCTCCCGGGCGTCGGCTCGCTCAACGTCAGGCACAGCCGGAAGTCGCGGCCGATGTTGCCGCAGTGCCGTACGGCGTTCGCCGCGAGCTCCGCCACGATCAGCGCCGCCGTATGGGACGCCGTACTCCCGAACGGCACCCCGTGCTCCTCCAGCCATTGCGTCGCGAGCAGTCGCGCGAGCCGTGCCCCGCGCCGGGTGGAACTGAGCTGCACGGTGAACGTGGCCACCGGCGCCTGGGGTGGCTCGGGTTGGCGAATTTCCTGCGTTTGCGGATTCATAGCGTGACGGTCGCGCTACGCGCATACCGTGGCCAGGTCAGGAGCGCGTTCCCCGGCCACGGGTACGGCGGAGTACGCCTCCTGCGCGGGGATGTACGGGCCGCACGCCGTGACCACGCCACGGCGAACGGCGTTGGCGCAGAGACCCGTTGAGGGCGCACAAGGACGTGAAGCGTATGACCAGCGCGAACGGAAACCAACCGACCGATCGCAAGAAGGACGGCCGCGCCGTCCCCTCCCCCCGTACGGCGGACACCGCCCACCAGCGCAAACGCGAGGACGACCGCCCCGGCATCTGGGTCGGCTACGGCAAGTTGCTGCGCAAGTTCCGCCTTGCGGCGGGGTATTCGCAGGAAGCGCTTGCCCCGCTCCTCGGCTACTCGGCGGAACAGGTCGCCTCCGTCGAGCAGGGCCGCCGCCCCGCGAAGGCCCCCTTCACGGAGGCCGCGGAGCGGGTCTTGGACGCGGGCGACGTCCTGTCCACCCTCCAGGAGGAGGTGGACTTCGCCAAGCTGCCCGCGTTCTTCCGGGACTTCGTACTGATCGAGATGGATGCGGTCAGTCGGTTCGGATACGACCCGCTGCTGATCCCCGGCTTGTTGCAGACGGAGAAGTACGCACGGGCGCTGTTCGAGGGACACGTTCCGATGCTCGACGAGGACGCCATCGAAGACAGCGTCGATGCGCGGCTGAACAGGCAGAAGCTCCTCACCAAGAGCCCACTGGTGGACTTCTCCTTCGTGATCGGAGAGGCGGCGCTCCGCCAGGAGTTGGGCGGGCCGGGCACGATGAAGGAGCAGTACCGTCATCTGCTTGCCCAGGGCAAGCTCCGTAACGTCGCCATTCAAGTCATGCCGTTCGGGGTCGGCTTCCATCCTGGTCTTCACGGCGCGATGGTGCTGGTGGAGACTTCGGAGCACCAGCGGTACGGCTACTTCGAATCGCAGGGAATCGGCCACGTCGTCAGTGATTCCAGGCACGTGAGTGAATTCGCACTCAGGTATGGCAAGCTGCGGTCACAAGCCCTGAACGTCGAGGAATCAGCCGCCTTCATCCGGCATTTGGCAGGGGAACAATGAGAAGTGAGCAGCAGGCAGCCCGGCTCGATGAGCTGTCGTGGTTCAAGAGCAGCTACAGCGGCCCGGAGGGCGGCGACTGTGTAGAGGTGGCCCACACCGTCGCCACCGTTCACGTCCGCGACTCCAAGGACCAGCGCGGCCCCATCCTCTCCGTACCGACCGGTCGGTGGGCAGAGTTCATCGCGTTCGCCGGGCGCTCCTGGCGCTGAGCCCGCGAAGGGGGCGGGGTCGATCTTGCCCCGCCCTCCCGTTTGTTCTGGCCAAAAGGCTGCCCCTGACGGCGCGCCTCTGGTCAGCCCGTGTAGCCGTCCACCTCGCGGGGGTTGCGCGGGCCGGGGCCCACATAGCGGGCCGAGGGGCGGACGAGGCGGCTGGTGCGCTTCTGCTCCAGGATGTGCGCCGACCAGCCGGCGGTCCGGGCGCAGGTGAACATCGAGGTGAACATGTGGGCCGGGACCTCGGCGAAGTCCAGCACGATGGCGGCCCAGAACTCGACGTTGGTCTCCAGCACCCGGTCGGGACGGCGGGCGCGCAGCTCGGCGAGGGCGGCCTTCTCCAGCGCCAGGGCGACCTCGTAGCGGGGGGCGCCCAGCTCCTTGGCCGTACGCCGCAGAACGCGGGCGCGCGGGTCCTCGGCGCGGTAGACGCGGTGCCCGAAGCCCATCAGTCGCTCTCCGCGGTCCAGCTGGCGCTTCACGTACGCGTCCGCGTCGCCGGTGCGCTCGATCTCCTCGATCATGCCGAGGACCCGGGAGGGTGCACCGCCGTGCAGCGGGCCGGACATGGCGCCGACCGCGCCGGAGAGCGCCGCCGCGACGTCCGCGCCGGTGGAGGCGATGACGCGGGCCGTGAAGGTGGAGGCGTTCATGCCGTGTTCGGCCGCGGAGGTCCAGTAGGCGTCGACGGCGGCCACGTGCTTGGGGTCGGGCTCGCCGCGCCAGCGGCGCATGAAGCGCTCGACCACGGTGTCGGCCTTGTCGATCTCCTTCTGCGGCACCATCGGCAGCCCCTGGCCGCGTGCGGACTGCGCGACGTACGACAGGGCCATGACGGCGGCGCGCGCCAGGTCGTCACGGGCGGTGCGCTCGTCGATGTCGAGCAGGGGTTTGAGGCCCCAGACGGGAGCCAGCATGGCGAGCGCCGACTGGACGTCCACCCGGATGTCCCCGGAGTGCACCGGGATGGGGAACGGTTCGGCGGGCGGCAGGCCGGGGTTGAAGCCGCCGTCGACGAGCAGCCCCCATACGCTGCCGAACGACACCTGGCCGACCAGGTCCTCGATGTCCACGCCGCGGTAGCGGAGCGAGCCGCCTTCCTTGTCGGGTTCGGCGATCTCCGTCTCGAACGCGACGACTCCCTCGAGTCCGGGTACGAAGTCGGACATCTGGCGGCTCCCTCGTAAAGCGTCGTCAGGGCTGTGCTGACGGCGGAACGACCTGCTGGCGTGGGCTGCGCGGGGCAGCGTGGTCTGCGGTGCATGCTGCGCATGCGGTGTGAGCGCGGCGAACGGTTCCGCTGCCGGCTTCTCGCGGCTCACGGACCGGGCCGTCACCTCGGTCATGCCCGCCCCGGTCGGTGGTCACGCTCCGCTGCCTGTGGCCTGGAGCACGCTGTCGGGCGGAGCGGCAACGATAGCTCTTGGTGTACGGCTGCCACAGCTCTCGGGGCAGGATTCTGGCGGTTCCAGCACCTGCGCGGGAGGGTGAGATGAGGCACAGCCGCCGATTCCGGGCCCTCAGGTGTGCGGAGGGTGTCCACCGGGCAGACTGTCCGACCGCGACGGGGACGGATGCTGCAAGATAGCGGCGTGCCTCACGCTGATGACGTTGACGACGCTGCTGCCACCGACGCCACCGACACCACGGCCTCGACCACCCTCGACCCCGCCGCGATGCGGGCCCACTACCGGGACGAAGGGCTCGGCGAGAGCGAGCTGGCCCCCGACCCCTTCGCCCAGTTCGCGCTCTGGTTCGCCCAGGCGACCGCCAGCGGGCTGCACGAACCCAACGCCATGGTGTGCTCCACCGCCGACGAGCGTGGCCGTCCCAGCTCCCGCACCGTCCTGCTCAAGCGCTACGACGAGCGCGGCTTCGTCTTCTTCACCAATTACGGCTCCCGCAAGGGCCGGGAGATCGAGGCGAACCCGTACGTCTCGCTGCTCTTCCCCTGGCACGGCATCGCCCGCCAGGTGATCATCTCCGGCACCGCGGAACGCACCGGGCGCGACGAGACGGCCGCCTACTTCCGCACCCGCCCGCACGGCTCGCAGCTCGGCGCCTGGGCGAGCGAGCAGTCCTCGCGGGTGGCCTCCCGGGAGGAGCTGGACCGGCTGTACGCACAGCTGGCGGAGCGCTACCCGGAGGGGGAGGACGTTCCGGCACCGGCCCAGTGGGGCGGCTACCGGGTGCGCCCGGAAACGGTCGAATTCTGGCAGGGCCGCGAGAACCGGCTGCACGACCGGCTGCGCTACCGCCGTACGGAAAGCGGTGGCTGGGAGATCGAGCGCCTCTGCCCGTAGGGGGAGACGCGCCCCGTCAGGGGCGCGGGGAACTGCTCCCCCAGCCTCCGGCCGGGAGGTGCCCCCAGCAACCACAAAGCACCCGCAGCCCGGAAACAAAGAGCAACCCAACAGAACGGCCCGTGGGCGACTCCCTCCGCCAAAGGCGGACGGCGTCGGTCGGACGAGTCCGACGAGCCCACGGGCCGGGTGACTGCTGTGGATTGGCCGGCGAACCGGCGTCACGCTAGTGGCGTCGGCCTCAGGCCGCAGCCACCTCACACGTCCGGTGATTGATCATCAGCCGGATCACCTCCCTTCCTGTGTGCTCCACACCGTAAGCACCGCCCTCGGGGGCGGCAAACGAATTTCGGGGCGACAACGATTTCGGGGAACTCGCTGTGGGGTGTGTCACGTTCGAGTTGAATGATCCGTACACAGGTCGTGGCGCTGAGCGACGGGCACGGCCAAGACGGGCGCAGCAACAAGGGGGTGCCGAGGTGGCGGCTCGATCCGAGACTCACTCCGCGTCGTCCTCGGACGGTGACGGCGGGCCTGACGACGAACTCCTGCTGGCCGCGCTGCTCGACGGCATGGACGCCGCGTTGTGCGCCTTCGACGCCGACGGTGTGGTCACCCACTGGAACCGCGAGGCCGAGCGGATGCTGGGCTGGACGCAGGAGGAGGCCGTCGGCCGCAAGGGGCTGGCGGGCTGGGCGGTGCGCCCTGCCGACGCGGAAGAGGTCGAGGGCCGGCTGTTCGACGCCATGCGTTCGCCCGGCCGCCAGGTCCACGAGTTCGCACTGCTGACCAAGGACGGCGGGCGGGTGCTGGTGCGCATCCAGTCTTCGGGGGTCAGCAGCGCCGACGGCCGTCCCAAGGGCGTCTACTGCGCGTTCAGCGAGGTGCACGCACAGATCGACCTGGAGCGCTGCATCGCGCTGAGCGAGGCGCTGCTGGAGGACGCCTCCTGGGGCGTCGTCCTGGTCGACGCCGATCTGCGGCCCACCGTCACCAACGCGTACGCGGCACGGGCCTTCCGCGTCCCCGCCCGCGCCACCATGCTCGGCCGCCCGCTGGGCGAACTGCTGGAGCAGGGCATGGAGGAGTTGGAGGGCGCGCTTCAGCACGTACTGGGCGAGGGAGCGCCGCCCGCGCCCGCCGAGCTCTGGGTGACGCTGCGCCGGCAGGGCGACCGTACGAATGCGGGCCGGAACGGTGCCGACGCGGGCCGGAACGGCGCCGACGCAGGTCGGAGCGGCGCCGACCGGGCGGGAGCGGACCGCGCGGACGCGGATGCCGACGGGGCCGAGGCCGCCGCCGACACCACGGACTCGGCGCGCCGCCGCTGCTGGCGCAGCGGCTTCCTGCGGCTGGCCTCACCGCTGGCCGAGGAGCCCGTGCCGCTGGGCGTCGCCTGGCTCTTCCAGGACGTCACGGCGGAGAAGCAGGCCGAGCGGGAGGCGGCCAGGCTGCGCTTCCGCGCCGGTCAGCTGCACCGCGCGGCACGCGCCGCCGCGGAGTGCGCGGACCCGATGGAGTCCGCCTGCCTCCACCTGGAGTTCGCGCTGGCCGGGTTCGCCGACCACGCGCTGCTGGACCTGGCCGCCGAGCCTGGGCCCGAGCCGTCGCGTACGCGGGACGCCTCGCTGGACGCGCTGCCGCCCAGCGACCCGCGGCTGGTGCGGGCCGCGCTGGCCCCCGCGGTCGAACGCGGCCGGCCGCCGTTCATCGAGCCGGGCACCGCCAGCGGTATCCCCGTGGCCTACCCGGAGGGCCATCCGGCGCTCCAGGCGTATCAGCGCTGCACCTCCGTACGGGCCAGCAGCGGCGAGCAGCGAGGGCCGGACGCCACGGAGTGGGCGCGGGCCCGCAAGTGGCCGCAGGGCACTGTGCACGGGCTGTGCACGGTGCTGCGCTGCCGGGGCCGTTCGCTCGGCGTCGTCACCTTCCTCCGGGACGCGGGCCGCCGCCCCTTCGACCGGGAGGACGCGGACTACGCGGAGCAGATCGCCGCCCAGGTCGCGGCGGCGGCCGATCTGGCGGGCGTGCTGGGCAAGGGACAGCCGTAGCGGGGTTTTACGGGCCCGGCCATGGAAGATCCGTACGGGTCAGCGGTAGAAGATCCGGTCCGCGTACTCGTCCATCACGCGCGCGTTCCAGTCGTGCCCGCCGTCCACGTTCCCCGAGCGCAGCATGGGCGGCTCGACGCCCCGGCGGACCAGCTCGCTCGTGGCGGTGGCGACGATCGCCTGCATCACCGCGCTGGTCACCACCGTGGAGGCGGGCGCGAACGGTGCTCCGACGCCCTCGGCGGTCAGTTCGGCGTCGCCGAGGGCGATACGGCTGTCGACGACGATGTCGCAGTGGTCCTTGAGGAAGGTCCCGGTGGTGTGCCGGGAGCGGGTCTGTGCCGCGTACGCGACCGAGGTGACCCCGACGACCTTGAGGCTGAGAGCCCGGGCGTTGAGGGCCAGCTCAACGGGGAGCGCGTTGCGGCCCGAGAGGGAGATGACGATCAGCACATCGCCCGCGCGCGCCGGGCTGGAGTCGAGCGCCGCCGCCGCCAGTCCCGAGACCCGCTCCAGTGCGCTGCCGAGCGTCGCGGGGCGGACATCGACGCCGACGGCGCCGGGGATGTTGAGGAGGTTCATCACCGCGAGCCCGCCCGCGCGGTAGACGGTGTCCTGGGCCGGGAGGGAGGAGTGCCCCGCGCCGAAGGCGAAGATCCGGCCGCCCTCGACGACGGTGTCGGCCAGCAGCTTGCCCGCCGCCTCGATCGCCGCCGCCTCGCCGTCCCTGACCTCCTTCAGCAGCGCGACGGCCGCGTCGAAGAAGTCCCCGGCCGGCGTCCCCTCCGCCTTTTCGGCCTTCTCCTCGGCATTTCCCCCGGCCTGCTCGCCCATTGCGCGCCCTTCGCGTCCGTCGTCGCCGCGGCCGGATCCGCCCCGGTCCCGCTCCTGTGCGTTCCGTAGTACGGCGCTCACGTTGAGGTCTGGACCTTTCCTCTGTCAACCGGCAGGCGCCCGTCATCGGCGCCGGTTCGCGGTCGGGACGGCGCGGTTGTCCGTGGGATGCGTCAGAATTGCTTGAGGGCCACCGCACGAGCTGACTAGGGGCTACGCAATGTCAGGACTCATCGACACCACGGAGATGTATCTCCGCACCATCCTGGAGCTTGAGGAGGAAGGTGTGGTCCCGATGCGTGCCCGCATCGCCGAGCGCCTGGACCAGAGCGGTCCGACGGTCAGCCAGACCGTGGCCCGGATGGAGCGGGACGGGCTGGTGACGGTCGCCGGGGACCGCCATCTGGAGCTGACGCAGGAGGGCAGGCAGCTGGCCACGCGCGTGATGCGCAAGCACCGGCTGGCCGAGTGTCTGCTGGTCGACGTGATCGGCCTGGAGTGGGAGCAGGTGCACGCGGAGGCGTGCCGCTGGGAGCACGTGATGAGCGAGGCGGTCGAGCGCCGCGTGCTGGACCTGCTGCGGCACCCCACCGAGTCTCCCTACGGCAACCCGATCCCGGGTCTGGAGGAGCTGGGCGAGAAGGCGGAGGCCGACCCGTTCCTGGACGACGGACTGGTCAGCCTCAACGACGTGGAGACCGGCGGCGACGGCAAGACGGTCGTGGTCCGCAGGATCGGCGAGCCGATCCAGATGGACGCCCAACTGATGTACACGCTGCGGCGTGCCGGTGTGCAGCCGGGCGCGGTCGTCAGCGTCAACGCCGGCTCCGCGGGCGGCGTCCAGGTGGGCAGCAGCGGCGAGGCCGCCGAGCTGGACACCGAGATCGCCGCGCACGTCTTCGTCGCCAAGCGCTGAGGCCTGCGGCGGGCGCAGCCGACGACGTGGGGGAGCCGACGTGGGGGAGCGCGCCCCGAAGGGGCGCGGGGCCCCTGCTGTCTGTGCCTCTCGCGGGCGCTTCACCGACTTCGGGGCAGGTGCGAGCGACCACGACGCGCCCGCACCCGGACACTTCGCGCGCCCCTCACGGCGGGTTTCCCCGGTCGGCACGTGGTGGTCGGGGCGCAAGAGAGGGGCGCCTGCCCGAGGCCGGGTTGTGCAAGGTGCGCTCCGGCGTACCGGGACGCGCCCCCGCGGGTGGGCGTCTTCCCAAATTCTTCCGGTCGTACCAGAGTTGCCCGAACACGAGCGGCTGTGTGCGTGCCGTGCGACGCTGTCGCTGGGGGAAGGGGAGCCATCGATGCCGTGTTCCACAGGCCCCGCGTCGCCCCGCGCGGGCCGGGTGAGCAGCCGGGGCTCCGGTGCCTTCGGCCGCCGGAGCCCCGCCTCCCCATGTCCCCCCGCGGCGACCCGGAGCCCCGAGCTCTCAGGGTCTGCCGCCCTCCCGGTTCCTGTCTCCCCCGGGGGACGACGGGCAACCCCGCAGGCGTGTCACTCGAACGTGGGGTATTCGCCGTGAGGCCCGGCTGTTCGAATAAAGGTTCGATAGTCTGACGCGGCGGTCACAGGAGTGGGGGTGTCACGACGCATGGTGCGACGGATCGATGTGACGGGGGCGGACGGAATCCGGCTGGCGGCATGGGAGTTCGCCGACCCGCCCAAGGCCGGCCCCGAGGCCCTGGCCGGCGCCGCCGCGCCGGGCGTGACCGGTGCCGGAGCGGCAGGCGGGAGGCGCAAGGCACCCGGCGCAGGGCAGGACGCCGAGACGCCGCGCCGCAATCCGCCGGGCGTGCTTTTACTGCACGGACTCATGGGCCGCGCCGCGCACTGGGCGAGCACGGCCCGTTGGCTCACGGACCGCTATCGCGCCGTTGCCCTCGACCAGCGGGGCCACGGCCGCAGCGACAAACCGAGCGAGGGCCGCTACGACCGGGATGCGTACGTCGGCGACGCGGAGGCCGCGCTCGAACAGCTCGACCTGGCCCCGGTCGCGCTCGTCGGCCATGCCATGGGCGCGCTGACCGCCTGGCAACTCGCCGCCAAGCGCCCCGATCTCGTCCAGGCACTGGTGATCAGCGATATGCGGGCCTCGGCGCTCGGCGAGCAGTCGCAGCGCGAGTGGGAGGAGTGGTTCAAGTCCTGGCCCGCCCCTTTTGCGACCCTCGCCGACGTACGCAGATGGTTCGGCGAGGACGATCCCTCGCTGGAGCGTTCCCGTCCCTCCCGGGGTGAGTTCTTCGCCGAAGTGATGAGCGAGGGGGAGGACGGCTGGCGGCCGGTGTTCTCGCCGGAGGTGATGATGCGGGTCCGTGAGACATGGGTGCACGACGCGCACTGGGACGAGCTCGCCCAAGTGCGCTGCCCCACCCTCGTGGTCCGCGGTCTCGACGGTGAGTTGGGCCGCGCCGAGGCGCAGGAGATGGTGCGGGTGTTGCCGCGGGGCATTTATGCGGAGGTGACCGAGGCGGGGCATCTGATCCATTACGACCAGCCGGAGGATTGGCGGCGCGTCGTGGAGCCCTTCCTGCAGGCTGCCCTTCCGGGCTGACCTCGCTTGTGGGGCACCCCGTGAGGGCCCCGTCGCGTGTGGGGGCACCCACGTGAGGGCCGTCGCTTGTGAGGGCACGCCTCCTTGCGTTTTCGGCTGCCTGCCGGTGCTTTTGTGGGGGCACGCCTCCTTTCGTTTTCGGCTGCCGCCGACAGGTCGTGTCGGGGGGCTCCGCCCCCCAACGGCCCCCCGCCAGGTGGGCTTCGCCCCCCTAGAACCCCCCTTCCGCAACCGCGGAAGCCATTGACGTGAGGGATCTCCG
>NZ_JBQQBV010000016.1:0-184004 GCF_052246355.1 Streptomyces sp. 3N207
GGGCGCCTCACCTCTGTCGGCGGGACAATCCGCCGGAACAGCGCCCATAACTCGTCCGGCACCAACCGCTCGACAAGATCCGTCATGCACGGTTCAACGAACGATCACGCCATAAGAAACGACGTCTAAAGGCGCGGAGACGCCTGCGTCACCCTGCCGCCCGTCCCGAGCCGCCCAGTGCGGCGTCCGATTCCCGCCGGACCGGGAGGAGATGAGGGACCACAGTGGTGCGCGGTCCGTCCGAAGTGAGCGGGACGGCGTAGGGAAAGGCGGGGACGTGCACAAGGCCGTTGATGTGAAGGTGCTCTACTTCGGGACGCCGGTGGTATTGATCGGTTCACGGAACGAGGACGGGTCGGCGAACGTGGCGCCGATGTCCTCGGCATGGTGGCTCGGCGACTCCTGCATGCTGGGGATGGGTGACGACTCCCAGACGACGGCGAATCTGCGGCGCGAACGCGAGTGCGTGCTGAATCTGGCGTCCTCGTCGATGGCCGAAACGGTCGACCGGCTGGCACTGCTCACCGGCAGCAAGGAGATCGCGGACTACCGCCTCCGGCAGGGTTATCGGTACGAGTCCGACAAGTTCGCGGTAGCCGGACTGACCGAGCAGTCCGCCGAGCTGGTCCGGGCCCCGCGTGTGCTGGAGTGCCCGATCCAGCTGGAGTGCGTCGTCGAGGCGCACTACCCGTTCGGTACCCCGGAGCCGATCGCCACCGCGTTCCAGGTGAGGGTGGTGCGAGTCCACATCGAAGAGGAACTGGTCATCCCCGGTACGCACTACATCGATCCGGTCGCCTGGGACCCGCTGATCATGAAGTTCTGCGAGTTCTTCGGCGAAGGCCGAAACGTGCGCCCCTCCCGGCTCGCCGAAGGCTGGAACATGCCCCACGCGTTGCGGGATGCCGCTGTCCATTAGGGCCAGCCCCTCCGTTGTTCTGGGCAACCCCGTACTGTGTTGTCTCGTCTACGCCGTGGATTCCGGCTTCTCCGGGGTGATTTCGGCGATCAGGTCGTCGACCAGGGTCTTGATCCGGTCGCGGATCGGGCGGACGGCTTCGACGCCCTGACCTGCGGGGTCATCCAGTTTCCAGTCCAGGTAGCGCTTTCCCGGAAAGACCGGGCAGACGTCGCCGCAGCCCATCGTGATGCACACGTCGGACTCCTTGACCGCATCGGCGGTCAGCACCTTCGGGGTCTCGGCGGAGATGTCGATGCCGACCTCTCGCATGGCCTCGACAACCGCGGAATTGACCTGGTCGGCGGGTGCGGAACCGGCGGAGCGGACCTCGACACGGTCGCCCGCGAGGTGGGTCAGCCAGGCGGCGGCCATCTGGGAGCGGCCGGCGTTGTGGACGCAGACGAACAGAACGGACGGCTTGGAGCCGGAGGTCTCGGGCATGGCTGCTCTCTCGTCGGCCGGCGGGCGGCGCCTGCCACCCTCACATCACTCCGCGCTGGTATCAGCAGCAGATGATGTGAGAATATCAGCGCATGCTGACTTCAGCCGAACCTGATGTGATCCGGGTGCTGGGCGACCCGCTCCGGTGGCAGATCGTGAACCTGCTGGCGCGGGAGACGCTGTGCACCACGCACCTGGTCGAGGAGACCGGCGCGAAGCAGACGAACCTGTCGAACCACATGAAGGTGCTGCGCGAGGCGGGCCTGGTGGAGACCGAGCCATGCGGCCGTTTCACCTACTACAAGCTCAAGCCCGAGGTGCTGGCCGGTCTGGCCGGGCAGTTCGCCCAGCTCGCCGAGTCCGCCCGTGGCGCTGCCCGGAACAAGAGGGCCTGCCCGTGACCGCGACCGATTCCGCCGCCCGGACCGCCTCGGACCCGGCGGGGGATGATTCGATCGTCAAGAAACTCTCCCCGCTCGACCGTTATCTGGCGGTGTGGATCGTGCTGGCCATGGCCGTCGGTCTGGGTCTGGGCCGGGCCGTACCTGGGCTGGGGGACGCCCTGGCGGCGGTGGAGATCGGCGGGATCTCGCTGCCGATCGCGGTCGGCCTGCTGGTGATGATGTACCCGGTGCTGGCCAAGGTCCGCTACGACCAGCTGGACGTGGTCACCGGCGACCGGAAACTGATGGTCTCCTCGCTGGCCATCAACTGGCTCGTCGGTCCCGGGGTGATGTTCGCGCTGGCGTGGACCTTCTTGCCGGACCTGCCCGAGTACCGCACCGGGTTGATCATCGTCGGGCTCGCGCGCTGCATCGCCATGGTGATCATCTGGAACGACCTGGCCTGCGGCGACAGGGAAGCAGCGGCTGTCCTGGTCGCCCTCAACAGCGTCTTCCAGGTGCTCGCCTTCGGGCTGCTGGGCTGGTTCTACCTCGACCTGCTGCCCCAGTGGCTCGGCCTGGGCAACGGCCAGGGCCTGGAGGTGTCCGTGTGGCATATCGCGCTGAACGTGGTCGTCTTCCTCGGTGTCCCGCTGCTGGCCGGGTTCCTCACCCGGCGCCTCGGTGAGCGGAAGCTGGGCCGGGCCGCCTACGAGAACCGTCTGTTGCCGAGGCTCGGGCCGTGGGCGCTGTACGGGCTGCTGTTCACGATCGTCGTTCTCTTCGCCCTGCAGGGGAAGACGATCACCTCGCAGCCGCTGGACGTGGCCCGGATCGCGCTGCCGCTGCTGGTGTACTTCGCGGTGATGTTCTTCGGCACCTTCGCCCTGGGCAAGGGCCTGGGGATGGCCTACGACCGTACGGCGACGCTGGCGTTCACCGCTGCGGGCAACAATTTCGAGCTGGCCATCGCGGTGGCCATCGCCACCTTCGGTGTCACCTCCGGGCAGGCCCTGTCCGGTGTGGTGGGCCCGCTCATCGAGGTTCCCGTCCTGGTGGGGCTGGTCTATGTCTCCCTGGCATGGCGGCGGAAGTTCTCTCTCCGCACCGGGTGAGCCCACAGTGCGACGATAGAAAGCAGGGAGCAGGGCCGACCGATGAGGAGGCTGCTATGGCAGGCGGGTTCCACTTCACCTTGGCGGCACGGCCGACCGTGTCCGTGACGATGATCGACGGGCGGCGCGCCGAGCTCGTCTTCGCCGGTGATCTCGGTGCCGAAGTACTCCGTGACCTGGAGGAACAGCTGAGCGATCCCCGACTGCTCACGGCGCGTGAGTGGGTAGTGGACATGAGCGGAGTCACCCGGCTCGACCTCGCGTGTGCCTACGCCCTCCTCCGTGCCGCTGTCGAACGTCCGGAGACCGCGAAGCTCCTGGTCCACGGGGCACGGCGCGACGTACAACGGACTCTGCACCAGGCCGGCATCGACCGGCTCCAGGCTTTCCCTGAGTAAGCGAGCGGGCACTCCTCACCGTCGGATGCCCGGATCAGGTGATCGCGGCGTGTCCCATGCGCCGCCCTTCCTGGCGGCCGGCATTGGCCGCGCAGAAGGGCCCGGGGCCGGACGCTCGCTAGCTGCCCGGGAAGTCGAGGATATGGCGGAGCCCGAGGCGGTACCGATGGGCGTCCAGTTTCTTGGCAGCCTCGAACTCCGGTGGCTCGTAGCCACGGAACAGCCGCACCGCGTCAGCGTCGGAACCAGCGGACTCCAGCAGGGCGTTGACCGCCCGGCGCGCGGCCTCGTTCGCCGTTTCCATCGACGTGAAATCGTGCTGTAGGTGCGCACGTAGTCGGCGGCGAGGAAGAGGTTGGGGATGGCCGTGTGTGCCTCGGGGCGGTGGGCCCAGGACCCGGCGTCGTTGAGTGCGTACTCCTCGTCGTTCGACAGTTCGCCGGAGCGGGTTTCGGTGACGGCCGGGTCCAGGTGCCACGAGTGGAGCACGTTGTCGGGCAGATAGCTGTCACCGGTGTCCTCCAGCGACTCCTTGAGCTGGTGCCAGACCTCCTCCGCCACCTGTTTGCGGCTGCACCGCTTCGCGGGCCTTCCGTGCAGGGAGCCGGGCTCGTCCCAGTCGGAGATCACCACGGAGAACGAGTCGCGTGCCTGTCCATCGCCCCAGGTGCTGCGGAAGTCCTGCTTCCAGAACTGGGACTGGCTGATCGATACCAGCGCCCATGGCGAATCGATGAAGGCCACATGGCCCTGGACGACGGGCACCGGCCGGCGCAGAAAGAACTGGATGCCCTGCGACCAGGTCGTACGCAGCTTGTCCAGCGCTGCCAAGCGCGGGTCGGCGGCGCGAATCTCCGCACTCCACAGCGGCCTGGCCCGCTCGACGGGCACGGCCGCCACGAACCAGTCGGCCTCGATCCGGACCGTCTGCCCCGAACGCGTACGCGCCCGCGCCGACTCGATACAGCCCTCGCGCAACTGGAGCGACTCGACCGCGTGGTCCATCGCGAAGTTCACCCCGAGCCCGCGCAGGTGACGGGCCCACGGCTGTATCCACGCCTCGCTGGTGGGCCCGTTGAAGATGCGGTTCGAGGGGCCGTCCACGCCGCGCTGCAGGAGGGAGTAGAGGATCGCCTCGAGGCCCTGACCGGCGGTGCGCGTGCTGGCGTCCTCGGGCTTGAGCGCCTGAATGACCTGGGCGCCGCCGCCGAGGATCCTGCGGTAGTCCTCCGACTTGCCCTCGACCTGCAGGAAGTCCAGCCACTTCACCTTCTCCCACTGTCCGAAGCGCCGCTCCTCGCAGCTCGTCAGCAGCACCGCCAGCCGCTGTGCGAAGAACGCGGCCTCGTGCGGGGCCAGTCGGAACAGCTGCCCGACGGCTCCCTCCACCATGCGCCGCAGCGCGTCCACATCCAGCGTCCGGCCACCGAACGGCGTGACCGGGACGGGCAGATCGGCCCGACCGTCGTCCCGTGCCAGGCTGATCCACGGGACCTGCGTGAGGTTGTCGTGCACCCCGTGCTCGTTGCCTTCGAACGGGATGCGTCGCAAGGTGTCGGGCAGGTTGTGGTAGAAGCCGAAGACGCCCCGGTGTCCGTGCTCCCCGGGCAGATCCCGCCGCCCGCCCGATCCTGTGCCGGGTACGGGCATGCTGCGGGCCTTGCCGCCGAGTTCCTTGCGCTCGTAGACGGTGACTTCGAAGCCCCGCTCGGCCAGTTCATGGGCCGCCGACAGGCCACCGACGCCGCCGCCCAGCACTGCGACCGTACGCCCCTTGCCGCGCACGCGGCGTCGGCCGTGTCCCAGGGCAGGGGCAGTACCCAGCCCGGTGAGCCCGAGAGCCCCCGCGGTCCCGGCTCCGTAACGCAGCACTCTTCTCCGCTCGGGCTCCGGCACGTCGAGCACCTCCTCCACCAGCTGTTGCGAACGGCCGGGAGGGTAATCACGCCCGCACGAATGCGGAACAGCAGCCGCTGGCGCACCGTCGGTAACACGCCATGGTCACCGGGAAGGTAATCTGCACCATGCAGCTGAGTGCAGCCTCCCTCCTGCCGGTCAACGCGACGCTTGCCGGGCTGCTCGTCGCACTCCTCCTCGCAGCAGCCGGAGCCGCCGCCCTCTTCCATCTCTCCCCGGACGGTGTGCGTACCCACCGCGCCCGGCAGATCCTGTTCGCCGGTACGCGGGGCGCGCTCCAACTCGCGGCCGTTTCCCTGGTCATCGTCTGGGTGGTCCGCTCCCGGGCCGCGACCGTCGCCTTCCTGACGCTGATGCTGGGCGTGGCCGTACGGACCGCCGGTCGCCGCATCACCCGCGACCGGACATGGTGGACGACGGCCCTGCCCCTCACCTCGAGCGTGCTGCCGGTCATGGCGGCGCTTCTGACCACCGGTCTGATTCCGCTCGACGGCATCGCGCTGATCCCGGTCACCGGCATCCTCATCGGCGGCGCGCTGAGCGCGACCGTGCTGGCCGGGCGCCGCGCCCTGGACGAACTGAGGCTGCGGCACGGCGAGGTGGAATCGGGACTGGCGCTGGGCCTCACCGAGCGGGAAGCGCGGATGGAAATAGCGCGTCCCGCCGCCTCCGAAGCATTGATCCCCGGCCTTGACCAGACCCGCACAGTCGGACTGGTGACCCTCCCGGGAGCCTTTGTCGGCATGCTCCTCGGCGGCGCCGACCCCCTCGTCGCGGGCGCCGTCCAACTGTTCGTGCTCGTAGCACTGCTGGCGGTCCAGGCCGTGGCGGTGGCACTCACCACCGAACTCATCGCCCGCGGCCAACTGCGCCCTCCCCCGCAGGAGCCCTACCAGCCATGACACACACGCACCCGCACTCGCCGGGAGGGCGGATCAGAGCCGATCGTTGTCGGTGAAGAAGGGGTCCTCGGCGTCGAGCCAGTGCTCATGCCCCAGTACCAGCTCCTCGTCGGTCAGCAATGCCGCGTCCAGGGCTTCGCGGATCCGGGAAGCGTCCAGGTCGAGGCCGGTGAAGGTGATCTCGTTGCGGCGCTCGCCGAAGTAGTCGTCCCAGAACCAGGAGGCGGCCGTACGCCGCTGTGCGGACACGGCCTCCCACAGCTGCGGCGTGTCCGCCTCCAGCCATGGGCCCGCTTCCCGCAGCTCCAGGTGGGCACCGGCCGACCGCCAGGTCACCACGGAGTCGGGGCGGTTGGCCAGCCACAGATGCCCATGGCCGCGTACGACCCCGAGCAGCGCGACGGAGAGGGCCTCGGCCAGCCGCCCGGGATGCACCGGGTGGCGGGCCCGCCACAGGACGGAGCCCACACCGTGGCTGGTGCCGTCTCGCACATGCGGCACCGCCACGGGGTCCAGGCGGGCCCGCCACACCTCCTGCGGGTCGTACGACACCGGCCGCAGAGCGGCGGACGGCAGCCCTGCCGGTTCGGCACCGTCGTGGGTCACCACCCCGGCGCGGCCGTTGAGGTGCCGGATCAACGAGGCCACCCCGGGTGCGAGTCGTCCCTCCGTGCCGGCCGGGGAGCGCACCACGACGGTGTCCGCCGTCTCCACCTGCACCGCCGCGGCCTCGGCTCGGGTCACAGGCTCGCTCGCCGTCCACCCGTTCCATCTGCGCACCGCCCGGTGAACGCAGCTGATGTCCGCCATGAAGGAGCTCGGATCGACACTGGTCAGCACGGGACCCGCGACGTAGTGGGTGCCGAGCGAGCCGGTCGCAGTCCGGTCACGCCACAGCTCCAGCACGAAGGGCAGCGCGTCGAGGTTCTCGGGCAGCGCCAGGACGACGGCGTCCGGGCGGTGCGGCGCGCGCCCGATCGAGAGCAGGTCCTCACGGACGATCACCGCCGGTGCGCCGGTCGCCCCGCGCGACGCGACGTCCCGGATACGCGCGTCCGGCCCGCGCAGAAGCCGCTGGACGACCGGATACCCCTCCGGTCTGTTCTGCAGCGAGACGGCCAGGACCAGGGCGTTCGGTGAAGCATGCAGCACCTGGTCCACCAGGGCGCCGCGCGCCTCGGGGGAGTTGCCGGACACCACGCTCAGAAGGATCTGGGGCACGTTCTCTCCGTCAGTGGCTGGGGCTGGGGCTGGGGCTGGGGCTGGGGGTGTGGTGCTGGGGCGGCGGGGCGGGTCATGGTGCCTCCGGAAAGTCCCAGACCCGTCGCAGTGTGCTGTCGGTGAGGACCTCCCTCGGCTTCCCCTCCTCGATGAGCAGCCCTTCCTGAAGCAGCAGGCAGTGGTCGGACTCCCGGGCCGCGTGGAGGTCGTGCGTGGCCTGGACCACCGTCACCCCCTCGGCCGCGGCGGCGCCGAGCACGGTGGAGATGCTCTCCCGCGCCGCCATGTCGAGGCCCGTCGTCGGCTCGTCCAGCAGGAAGAGCTCGGCCTCCTGGGCGAACCCCTGGGCGACGAGCGCCCGTTGACGCTGCCCGCCCGAGAGCTCACCGAGCTGTCGTTCGGCCAGGTCGAGGATGCCGAGCCGGTCCATGCTGTCGCGCACGAGGGAGCGGTCCCGGGCTGTGAGCCGCCGCCAGGCGCCGCGGTGCGCCCATCGCCCCATCGTCACCGTTTCCCGGACGGTCAGCGGGAGGGTGTCGGCGACCGCGCTGCGCTGTACGACGAAGCACGGGCGGGAGGTGCTGCTCCTCTCGATGGAGCCGGAGGTGAGTGGGCGTACCCCCGCCAGCACGCTCAGGAGCGTGGACTTCCCCGAGCCGTTCGGCCCGACGACGGCGGTGGTCGCCGACCGGGGGATGGACGCGGTGAGTTGGCGCAGCACCGGACGCCGGGGGTATCCGGCGGCGACGTCGTGCAGCGTGACCTCGTACGGCCTGGGATGTGGCATGTCCTCCCCTTGTTGTTATGACAATCGTTTTCATTATAGGCTCCCGGTCATGGAGTGGTTGACCGGCCCGTTCGAAGTGGCCTTTGTCCAGCGGGCCTTGTGGAGCGGGATCCTGGTTTCCCTGATCTGCGCCACCACGGGCACGTGGGTGGTGCTGCGAGGCATGACCTTTCTCGGCGACGCAATGGCGCACGGCATGCTGCCCGGCGTCGCCGTCGCCTCGCTCTGCGGAGGCAATCTGCTGATCGGTGCCGCGGTGAGCGTCGGCGTGATGGCCTGCGGGGTGACGGCCCTCGGGCGCTTGCCCCGGCTCTCCCAGGACACCGGGATCGGCCTGCTGTTCGTGGGCATGCTGTCGCTGGGCGTGATCATCGTCTCCCGGTCGCAGTCCTTCGCGGTGGACCTCACCGGATTCCTCTTCGGCGATGTGCTCGCGGTGCGGGAGCAGGACCTGGTCGGCCTCGCCGTGGCGCTGTGCGCGGCCGTACTCGTGTCCGTGCTGGGGTACCGCTCGTTCCTGGCCCTCGTCTTCGACGAGCGGAAGGCACACACCCTCGGCCTGCGCCCTCGCCTGGCGCACGCGGCCCTGCTCGGGCTCGTCACGCTGGCCGTTGTCACGTCGTTCCACGTGGTCGGCACGCTGCTGGTCTTCGGGCTGCTGATCGCCCCACCGGCGGCGGCGCTGCCGTGGTCCCGGCGGATTCCGGCGGTGATGTGCGGTGCGGCGCTGTTCGGTGTGGCTGCGACCTTTACCGGGCTCCTTCTCTCCTGGCACCTCGGTACGGCTGCCGGAGCGACGATCGCCGCGGTCGCCGTCCTGCTGTTCTTCCTCTCCGTGCTCGTTTCCAGGATCCGGAATCGCCGGGTGGAGTACGCGCAGCCCACCCCCGCAGTCGAACAGCGAAGGGAATACGAGCACTCATCATGATCTGGAACCAAAAGAAGGCCGGGCCGGCCTCCGCCGCGGTCCTCTCCCTGGGGCTGCTGCTCGCAGGCTGTGCGGACCAGGGCGACGACGGGAGCAAAGAGGGGAAGGGAAGCGGAAAGAAATCCGCGTCGTCTTCGAAGCCGCACGGGTATGTCGCCGGAGCCGAAGAGGCTGCGGAGCAGCAGTCCCGCCTCGTACTGGCCGACAGCCGGAGCGGCACTCTGAAGATTCTCGATCTCATCGAGGGGAAGACCAGGCCGCTGGGCAGGACGGCCAAGGGCGCGGAACTGGTCACCGACGGCCGGTTCGCCTACGCCAATTCGCGCAGCAGCTCCAAGGTTTTCGACAGCGGCGCGTGGATGGTCGACCACGGAGACCACATCCACTATTACCGGGCCAAGGCGCGCGGCCTCGGCACGGTTCGGGGCAAGAAGACGGAACACGTCTACAGCAGTCCGTGGCTGACGGCCTTCACCTTCACCGACGGCACGGCGCGGCTGGTGGACCATGCGCGGCTGGAAAAGGGCCGTATCAGTTCCACCGCTTCCCTCGACGAGGTCGATCGGGGCCCCGTCGTTCCCCTCAAGGAAAATGCTCTCGTTCCGGCCGCCGGACCCGGCGGGGACTCCGTGGAGGTACGCGATCGGAAGGGCAAGAAGAAAGCCACCCTCGACGCGAAGTGCCCGGAACTCCGCGGTGCCGCGGTGACGCGGACCGGTGTCGTCTTCGGATGTGCCGACGGAGCGCTGTTCGTGACGGAAAAGCAGGGGAAACCCCGCGCGGAGAAGATTCCCTTCGGCCGGAAGGTGCCCGACAAGGAGCGCCCGGACTCCTTTCGCAGCCGCTCGCTCGGCACCACGCTGACAGCGAGAGCCGGCGACAAGGGCGTGTGGGTCCTCAACGTGGCCGAGCGCGACTGGAAGCTGATCGAGACCGGACCGGCGGCGGCGGTGAACAGCGCGGGAGAGGGGACCCCGCTTCTGGTGCTGGACGACTCCGGCACGTTGAAGGCGTACGAGATATCCGACGGGAAGGAGATTGCGAGCAAAAGAATCCTTTCCGAGTCGTCAAGCGCGAAGAACACCTCCCGCCCGGTCATCGAAGTCGATGCCAGCCGCGCCTACGTCAATGACGTAGCGGCCAAGAAGGTGTACGAGATCGATTACAACGACGATCTCCGCAAGGCCCGTTCCTTCCCTTTGGACTTCGCGCCCTCCGAGATGGTGGAGACAGGACGTTGAGGGCCGCCATGAGCACCGAGCGCCCGGACAGACGCAGTACGGCAGCAGGCGTCCTCCTGATCGTCTGCGCGATGCTCGTCGGCCTGACGGGATGCGTCGGCACCAAGGAGGGGCGTCCCACCGTGGTGGTCACCACCAACATTCTGGGCGACGTCACACGCAAGGTCGTCGGCGACGAGGCCGATGTGAAAGTACTCATGAAGCCGAACGCGGACCCGCACTCCTTCGGTGTCTCCGCCGCCGAGGCCGCCCAGATCGAGAGCGCCGACCTGGTCGTCTACAACGGCCTGGGCCTGGAAGAGAACGTGCTACGTCATGTGGACGCGGCCAAGGAATCGGACGTGCCCACGCTCGGCGTCGCCGACGCGGTGGAACCCCTCGCTTACAGAACGGACAAGACGGCGGGCAAGCCCGACCCGCACTTCTGGACCGACCCCTCCCGGGTACGCAAAGCGGTCGCGCTCATCGGTGCCGCGGTCGCCGAACACGTCGACGGGGTCGACAAAGGCGCCGTCAAGGCGCAGGCCACTTCTTACGGGAAGAAGGTCGGGCAACTCGGCGCGTGGATGAAGCAGCGCTTCGACACGATTCCGAAGAACCGGCGGAAGCTGGTGACCAACCATCATGTGTTCGGGTATCTGGCCCGGCGATTCGATTTCAAGGTGGTCGGCACGGTGATTCCGAGCGGCACGACTCTGGCTTCGCCCAGCGCTGCCGATATGAAGGCACTCACCACCACCATCGAGAAGGCCGGAGTCAAGGCGATCTTCGTCGACTCCTCACAGCCGGACCGTTTGGCACGTGTGCTCAAGAAGGAGAGCCACGTCGAGGTGGCCGTGATCCCGCTCTTCTCCGAGTCCCTCACGGAAAAGGGCAAGGGTGCCGCCACATACCTGCAGATGATGCGCTCCAACACGAAGGCGATAGTGCGAGGACTCGCCAAGCCCTGAGGCACTCGCCAAGCCCTGGCGCCCCGAACAGAACAACACTCCGGTCCGCCGACCTCCGTTCGGCGGGCGAAGAAAGGAAGTAAGAGGCCATGAGCAGCAGTTCGCGCGTCCGCAGAGCGGCGACCTTCTCCGCGCTCCTTTTCACCTCGGTCGTCATGACGGCTTGCGGTGCGGAGGACGCCGACAAGACGTCGTCCGCGAAGAACGAAGGAAAGCAGTCCGCCGCAGCGGTCAAGGACCCGCTCGCCGTCACACACGACGGCGGGATATACGTACTCGACGGTGAATCCCTCAAGGTGGTCAAGGACGTGCCGCTCAAGGGATACAACCGGGTGAACCCGGCAGGTGACGACAAGCACGTCATGGTGTCCACGTCGAAGGGCTTCCGGGTGCTCGACACGGCCCGGCAGAAGCTGACGGAGACCGAGTTCAAGGGAGCGGAGCCCGGCCATGTGGTGCAGCACGCCGGGAAGACGATGCTTTTCACCGACGGCACGGGCAAAGTGACGATCTTCGATCCGGCCGAACTTGACAAGTCCGAGCCGAAGGTCGACACCTACACCTCGGCCTCCCCGCATCACGGTGTCGCTGTCGAGTTGGAGAACGGCGAACTCGTCACCACCCTGGGCACCGCCAAGAAGCGCAAGGGCATTCTCGTGCTCGACGAGAAGCGCAAGGAGATCACGCGGAACGAGAAGTGCCCCGAGGTGCACGGCGAGGCAACTGCCAAGGACGAGGCGGTGGTCATCGGCTGCGAGGACGGCGTTCTCCTCTACAAGGACGAAAAGATCACCAAGATCGACAGCCCCACCGAGTACGGAAGGATCGGCAACCAGAAGGGCTCGGAAAAGTCCCACATCGTTCTCGGCGACTACAAGCAGGACCGGGAAGCCGAACTCGAACGCCCCGAAAAGGTTTCCCTGATCAACACCAAGACGGGCAAGCTGAGCCTCGTCGACCTGGGAACCAGCTACAGCTTCAGGTCCCTGGCCCGCGGCCCGAAGGGCGAGGCCCTGGTGCTGGGCACGGACGGGAAGATCCATGTCATCGACCCCGAGGCGGGCAAGGTCAGCAAGACCCTCCCGGTCGTGGACAAGTGGCGCGAGCCCTTGGACTGGCAGCAGGCGCGCCCGGAGATCTTCGTACGGGGCGAGACGGCCTTCGTCACCGACCCCGAGCAGAAGAAGGTCTACGCGGTCGACCTGAACTCCGGGAAGAAGAAGGCGACCGGCACCTTCGACAAGAAGCCGAACGAGATCACCGGAGTCGTGACCGAGTAGCCGGCCGCAGCGCAGTCTCCTCGCCGGTACGCCGCGCCAAGGCACTCCGGTGGGGGCACGGATTTCCGACCGCGCTGTTCGACGGGGTGCCCATTTGCCGGCACCACCCCCGCACCGAGGCGGAAGCGGAAGAGGGGCGGCTTCGACGGGGGCCGCCCCTCCGGGTGTCCAGACGGCCCGGGCCTGTTCGCTGCCTGATCAACTGCTGTGATCATCTCGCCCGAGGTGAATTAGTCTTCGCCCGTACACGCGGTTTCCCCAAGGAAACGGAGAACCCCCATGGGCGCTTACGCCATCGTCAACGTCGATGTGCTCGACGAGGAGGCCGGACTGGCGTACGCGTCCGTGGCCCAGAAATCCATCCTCAGCCACGGCGGCCGGTACCTGGTCGCGGGCCCCACGCCCGAGCCCGTCGAAGGCACCTGGAACTCCTCCCGGATCGTGGTCATCGAGTTTCCCGACATGGACCGGATGCGGGAGTGGTATGACTCTCCCGAGTACCGGCGGGCCCGGGAGATACGGGAGGGCAAGGTCCGGGTGGGGATGCTGTTCGTCGAAGGCGCGCCACCCGAGGGCTTCTCCCTCCCGGCCTAGTTTCTGTCCGTCGGATCACGTGACCCTCTCGCCTTCACCCCGGTGCTGAAAAGAATCCGTGGCAGCCAAGGAGGTCGGCCCGTCGGCTTCGACAAGCAGATGTACCGGCGCCGCAACGAGGTCGAGCGCACGATCAACCGGCTCAAACACTCAAGACCGGCTCAAACACTCAAGAGCTTGGGCCACGCGCTACGACAAGCGAGCCTATGTCTTCCATGGGACCGTCACCGTGGCTTCGATCCGCCTGTGGATCAGGCCCTGGCAGCCGCGTCGCCAGATCGTCTTCCGGGTTCGTACGGCCGGGAGCGGCGGGCCTACTCGAAGTAGGACCCGATGTTGTGCCACATGAAGGCGTCCTTCCACGTCGGATCGTTCTTCGCCCAGCCGAGCACGGCGTCCACCACCTTCTCTCGCGACACGGTGCGAGTCTGGAAGTGCAGGCTGGGCTCCCCGTCCCGGTACTCCAGCTGGAATGTGTTGTCCGGGCGCATAAGCACCTGCACGTACCAGTCTCCGGGAGCCTGGTCATCAGTGCGCTCCGCGACAACAGCTCGCCCAGGTTGCAGGTTCGCTATCGCCGCACTCAGTTGCGGCTTCGTCGTCCGCCTGGAGGCGGTCCCCGCTCCGTAGCTCATCATCAACATGGATGGATTATCGCGGCACCGATCGGCCGCACTTCCCGAGGCCGGCCAACTCCGCACTTGCAAAGATCCGCCGGACAGAACCTAGATGGTTCGGGCGAGCGCGGTGGCGACCGTCGCGGCGATGGGCAGGCCCGTGTGCTCTTCGATCCATGCCCACTGCCCGTTCGGGTTGACCTCCAGGAATACCCATCCTTCCGCGGTGATGAGGAAGTCGAGGGCCCCGAACCGCAGTTGCAGTGCTCCCATCAGCGCCGTGACCCCGCACCGCACCTCATCGGGCACCGGCACGACTTCGTATGACAGTGCCGGATAGTCCGACCGCCAGTCGAGCCGGGCGGCATCGCTGGCACCATGGATCGCTGCGGCGAACATCTGGTCATCCACCACCGTCAGCCGGACGGCGCCGGTGTGTTTCACGCGTTCCTGGAACATGTGGGCCGTCGCCGCGATGCCGTCCGCTTCGGCGAGATGCTCGGGCGCGACGACCGAGGTGTAGATCATGCGTCCTTCCGTGACGCCTTCCTGAAGCAGCGGGGAGGAGAGAGGCTTGTAGATCATCTCGCCGACTTCGTTCCCGAACTCACGAGCCGCCGACGGGTCATTGGTGATGATGGTATTCGGCACCGTCAAACCCGCCCGCACCGCCTCCTGAAGCTGCACGGGCTTGTACTCGGCAGCCCTGATCCGCTGGGGGTGGTTCAGCCATCGGGCACTGGCTCTGAGCAGCCCACCGACACCGAACTGCGCCTCCCTGCTCGCCCACTGGCCGACCGGTTCCCGTACGGCGTCGACGTCGAACGCGCTCGGCCGCCGGTAGTAGATCCCGACGACGTCGTCCATGTTCAGCTTCCGTGTAGAGGTGGCCAGTTGGGTCGTCCAACCAGCACCGGAAGCGGACAGGACTCCCGTCACCGTCAACGTACGGGGGAAATCTCCCGGGTCGCAGCGGAAGACATCCACGCCGCGATGGTTCAGCTCTTCCACGACGTAATCGGCTGTCGGGTCGAACCGCTGTGTCAGGACAAGGACGGTCACCTGAGGCGAGTCCTAGTCGTAGTTGCTGTCGCTGTTGCTGTCGGAATCGCTCCCGGAGCCGCCGTCCGGGTAGCTCATCTGGGTGCTGGTGGACATGTGCGTGGATTGATGAGTGGACGCGCTGAACGACCTCCTCAACGGCATCGTCACACCGTTCTCGGTCACGGTGGCGACCTGCCGAACGGGGTCGTAACCGATGACCGACCAGTCGATATGAACTGCCGTTGCCGGATCGGGATCCGTGGCGTAGCGGAGTCCGAAGGGGAATTGATCCGTCAGCTTGGTCTGCTCGCCGTTCACCAGGGGTGTCCTTCCCTATCGCCCAACCTGCACGAGACGGCTCGACATGACTCTCCTGGCGCCTGCCCAGCAGGAAGAAGCCGGGGAGTTCGTGTGTTTGTCTACCCAACAGCGATCGATCTACCCGTTCGGCTCTTCGCCTCTCTCCAGGACCTGACGCTCCGTTGTGAGCGCCGGCCTCCCTCTCAAGAAGACCGGGGTGCTCGGCCCCTCTCCAGGCTGGCGAGGCGGGAGGTTCCCGCGTACAGCGGCTTGCCGTCGCGGTCGACCTCCAGCCGGACCTCGCCCGCCAAGTGCTGCTCGGAGCCGCCAAGACGGTGGGGAGTCAGCGAGGGGATGGGGAGCTTCAAGAGGGGGTCGCCCGCTCCCTCACCGGTCAGACGCACCCGGTGGCGTAGGCCGACAGCCGTGACGTACCAGCGGTCGGCCCGTACGCCGCCCCGGACGACCGCCGCGGGCGGAAAAAGGTCGGTGCGCCTGCCCGCGAGATCCAGCACGAGGCCGCCCACGGGCACCGTGAAGCGCCCCCTCCCCAGCAGACCTCCGGCGAAGGCCACCCGGACGTCGGGGCGGTCGAAGCCCTGGGCCTGGCCCCACCACCAAGCGGGCGGAAGGCCGCGCCCCCAGGACTTCTCTGCGTACACCTGGCAGCCCGTCAGTTCCCAGCGCTCGTCCCCCAGCCGCGCGGCACCCTCGACCCGGGCGTCGAAGAGGTAGGGGTGCCAGTAGTGGTTGAGCCATGGCACCAACGAGAAGACCCCGGCAGCGGGCAGCAGGGTACGACGCCGGGTGCGGGGGAGCAGGGCCACCTCCAGATCCACGTCCGGCAGGGAGACCTTCAACCGGTCCCGTACGAAGGAGAGCGCGGGCGCCGCATGGATGCCGAAGCGGTCGCTGTCCGCCCATGCGCCGTCGAGCGTCGCGGACCGTACGAGGGAGAGGGGACTCGCGGCTGCGACCACTGTTCCCCAGGAGCGGCCGCGCCGCCGGCTGACCCCACAGGCGACCAGCAGCACCCGGCGCCGCGCCGTATCGGTGAACCGCCAGAGGTAGCCCTCCATCAGCGACCGGTGCGAGGGAAGCGGGTCTCCCCAGGGCAGGTCCGCGCCGGTGCCGCGCCACCACGTGCGCAGCATCTCTAGGAGCCCCGCCGCGTCAGATAGGTGGCCATGGCGGCGAACCGCCCGCGTACGTCGGCGGGCATGGGTACCGCCGCGAGCATCCGAAGTGCCAGTTCCCTCTGGTGTTCCGCTTCCCTCCGGGTGGCCTCCTCTCCACCGGCCTCGCCGATCAGCCCCAGCGCCTCGGGCAGGACCTGCCGGGTGAGGGGGGTGTCCTCACGGGTCAGCAGCTCCCGCAGGCGCGCGGCAGCGGGCGTGTCCCCCGTGAGCGCGAGGAGCACCGGAATTGTCTTCCGCGCCAGGAGAAGGTCGTTGCCGACAGGCTTGCCCGTGCGCCGCTGATCACCCCACAGGCCGAGGATGTCGTCGGCGCACTGGAACGCCACGCCCATGTGGCGGCCGAAGGCGGCAAAGCGTGCCACCTGCCGCGGCGGGCCGCCCGCGAGCAGAGCCCCCAACGCCGCCGCGCAGGCCAGCAGCGCTCCCGTCTTGCCCTTGGCGGCAGCCCGGTACTCCGCGACCGAGACGGCATCCGGACCGGCCCAGGGCCGCTGGACGAAGCTGAGGTCCCTCACCTGCCCGTACATGGTGGCGAGGAGCGCGCGGTTGAGCAGTGCGGCCCCCGCGGCCGAGCGGTCGTCGCGCCGCCGCAGCAGGGCCTCCATGGACAGCACATGGAGACTGTCACCCGCCAGCAGGGCCGGGCCGACGCCGAACCGCTTCCACAGCGTGGGCCTGCCGCGGCGGGTGGCGTCCCCGTCCGTGATGTCGTCGTGGACCAGCGTGAAGTTGTGCACCAGCTCGATCGCGACGGCTCCCGGTACGGCACGCTCGAACGGTGCGCCCAGTGCCTCTGCGGCGAGATACGTCAGAGCGGGCCGTACCGCCTTCCCACTGTCCGGCCCCGCTCCCGACGCGGCCTCTGCTGTCCCGTCCGTCGCGCCTGTGTGCTGCCACCCGAACTGGTAGGCGCCTGCCGGAGCCAGCGGACCGGGCAGGCGGCTGACGGCTGCCCGAAGCGCGGGCTGCGTCCGCCGGCGGGCGTGCTCGCACAACTGCTGGGCAACCCGGATGTCGGAGGGAGTCGCCCCCGCCGCGGTGGTCATGCCCGCTCTGCCTGCCCTTCGACCGGAGCCGGCCGTCCGGGCCGCGCGTCCGCCACCGGCCCACGGCGGGCAGCCAGTGCGGTACGCGTCAGCCACCACGCGAACACGACGGTGGTGCCGACCGCGATGGCGACCCACGGGGCGGGCGCCGGGCTGTCCCGCAGCGAGAGGTCTGCCAGAAGCGCGACCATGGTGCCGCAGGTGGTCAGCGGCAGCTGCATGGACGCCCAGAACGTGACGTTGTCCGCCCTGCGCCGCTCCACCATCGCCCCGGTGCGCAGCGCGTGCAGTACGTGGAGTCCGGCCGGAGCACAGGCCAGCTGCGCCACCGCCACCACGAGCGGCAGCTCTCCCGCCGCGGCCAGGACAAGTACCCCGGCGTACAGCACGCCCTGACCTACGGCGTACAGACGGGTCAGGCTGCGGGGACCGAGGGCCGACGCGAGAGTGTGTTTGCCGACGAGCCGGTCGCCCTCGATATCGGCGAGGTTCATGATCAGGCAGCGCAGCACCTGGAGCACACAGACGTGCGCTGTGCACCACAGCAGCAGCGGCGAGAGCGAACCGGACTGCAGCAGCGCGGCCAGCACCGGCCCCATGCCGTACAGCACGCCCGCGCACGTCACCTCCCCCAGGGCGTGGTAGTTCAGCCGGAGCGGCGGCGCCGTGTAGAACCACGCCAGCGCCATCAGCGCGACGGCCAGCAGCCGGGTGGCCGGCGTCGGCATCGCGGCGGTCAGCGCGAAACCGGCGAAGAGGGTCACGAAGGCGGAGGCGAGGCTCACCGTGGGGCTGAGCAACCCGTCGACCAGGGTGCGGCTACCGCCCGTCCAGGAAGTGGGGGAGGGGTTGGCCCGGTCGGCTTCCAGGTCGAAGTACTCGTTGCAGAAGTGCGTCATCAGATGGGTCGACCAGGCGAAGCCCAGCGTGAGCAGATACCAGGAGAGCGAGAAGCCCCCGCTCGCGTGGACGGCCAGCGTGACGCCGAAGCCGGTCACCATCATGCTCTGGAAGAGGAACTTGACGCGGGCCAGCTGAAGGAAGGCGGCCAACGTTCCCGGGGCCGCGGACCCGCCGGTCGGCTCCGTCGGGCTCATCGGGCCTCTTTGGTGGCCACGATGATCCCGTGCGGGGTCCAGCCGGGTACGGGGAAGCGCTCGACGGCTCCGAATCCGGCATCCCGCAGACACTGCTCGTGCAGCCGCCAGGGGTAGATCATGCCGCCTTCGGCAGGCAACGCGGCGAAGTAGACGCTGTCCAGGGCCGCGACGAGCGGGCCGTCGCCCTCGTCGTTCGACATGGAGTTGAAGATGACCACCCGGCCGCCCGGGTCGAGCGCGGCGTGCGCCTTGCGCAGCAGCGCCGTGTTCTGCTCCGGTGTCCAGATGACGAGCTGATGGGCGAACAGCACACAGTCCATGCCCGTGGGGAACGGATCGCCGAACATGTCGCACGGCTGGACGGAGACCCGCTCGGACAGTCCGGCCCGAGCGATGTGGGCGGCCGTCATTCCGGCCGAGGCGGGGATCTCCAGCACGGTGACCTCGAGCGCGGGATTGTGCCGGGCCAGCGCGATGGCGTTGACCGCGTCACCACCGCCGCAGTCGAGCAGCCGACGCGTGTGCGTGAGATCCAGTGTGTGGACCAGATGGGTGTTGGCCAGCTCGGACCAGGACTTCATATAGCGGTAGAAGACCGACTCCAGCCGCGGATTGCCGCTCAGCCGCCGGTAGAGGTCGGGCTGGTCCCCGGGGATGCGGCGCAGGCCCACGTTGCTGTTCCGCCGCAGCGATTCGGCGAAGTCGGCCTGCCCCTCGTACACGATCTCCTGCTCGAAGGCGACGGTGTCGCTGATCTTCTGCCAGGTGCCGTCGGCGCGCAGTGATGCGAGGAGGTCGGCGGTGCGGTAGTGGGAGCCCTCCTTGACGGTCAGACCGAGCGCGGTGCACCCCAGCAGCAGGATCGCGCAGGCCCGCTCCTGAAGCCCGAGCTGTTCGCGGATCTCCTCCTCCGGCAGGGGGCCGCGCTCCGCCAGCAGGTCGACCAGCCCCAGCTCGCAGGCCGCGCTCAGGTACTGGAAGGCGGCGTGGCCGAAGAGGACGAACGACAGGCGGTCCATGGTCAGTGGGGGGACCGACGGGGCGGAGACGTGGCCAGCAGCGCTAGGCCGCGTGGTCGTCGAGGAGGTCACGTGGAGCCCTTCTTCTTCGTGGTCCGGGTCATCGGGAGGCACGCACAGCAGGGACCGAATTCCACGGCCCGGCGAACAATTGCAACCAGAGGCCATCGCTAATCACCCGCTGGGCCTGCGGCGTCAAACATTCACTTGGCTGAGTGACGGCACCTCGCTGACACCCTCGTGGTGACCGGTGTGCCGCCCGGTGGAACGTACGGTCTGTGGCATGCGGCCGCATACCGCCCGGCATCTCCACGCCGCCTGACGCAGTGCAAAGGACCACGAACATGGAACTCCAGGCCACGGTTCCCGCAGGTGAGATGTCGCAGCCACGGACGGAATCCGCCGGAAACCGCCCATGCGACCTTCTGGGTATCGACCACATTCGGCTGTGCGTCGGTAATGCCCGGCAGGCGGCGCACTTCTACGTCAACGCCTTCGCCATGGAGGTGACCGCCTATCGGGGAAACGAGACCTCGCACAACGGGCTCTCGGAGTATCTGCTCAGCTCGGGACAGGTGCGTTTCCTCATCACGGGTGGGGCGTCCCCGGACAGCACCGCCGCACGGTGGGCCGCAGCTCATGGGGACGGGGTCAGCGATGTTGCGCTTCAGGTGCGCAACCTCGAGGAGGGCCTGGCGTACGCGGCCGCGGCCGGGGCGACCGTACTCGAAGAGCCCACGGTGCATGCCGACGAATTCGGCCAGGTCCGGACCGCCGCGATCGCCACGTACGGGGAACTGCGGCACACCCTGGTGGAGCGCGACTCCTACGAGGGGCTTTTCCTGCCCGGTTTCGGCCCACCACCCGTCGTTCCTGTCCCCTCCTCGCCACCGCTTTTCCACCAGGTGGATCACACCGTCGGCTGTGTGGAGTTCGGCCTCATGGACAGCTGGGTGGACTTCTACCGGCGTGTGCTGGGCTTCTCCACGATGGCCGAGTTCGTCGGGAAGGACATCGCGACCGAATACTCCGCGCTGATGAGCAAGGTGGTCGCCGACGGCACGGGAAAGGTCAAGCTGCCGCTGAACGAGCCCGCGCCGGGAAAGAAGCGGTCCCAGATCGACGAATACCTCCAGTACCACCGCGGACC
Organism: Streptomyces sp. 3N207; assembly: GCF_052246355.1. Classification (NCBI taxonomy): domain Bacteria; kingdom Bacillati; phylum Actinomycetota; class Actinomycetes; order Kitasatosporales; family Streptomycetaceae; genus Streptomyces; species Streptomyces sp. 3N207. The sequence continues at coordinate 20,594 of NZ_JBQQBV010000016.1, forward strand.
CGGGGTCCAGCACATCGCGCTGGAAACCCACGACATTCTTGCCGCCACCGACGCTCTGCGGGCTGCGGGAGTGGATTTCCTCGCGACCCCCGACGCGTACTACGACGATCCCGAACTCCGGGCCCGGATCGGGGACGTTCGCGTGGACGTCGCCGAGCTGCGTGAGCGCGGCGTACTCGTGGACCGGGACGAGGACGGGTATCTGCTGCAGATCTTCACCCGCCCTCTCGTCGACCGGCCGACGTTCTTCATCGAACTGATCGAGCGGCACGGCAGCCAGGGCTTCGGCAAGGGCAACTTCAAGGCCCTCTTCGAAGCGGTCGAGCGGGAGCAGGACCGGCGGGGAAATCTGTAGCCGCGCCGCTTGCTGTGCTGGCTGCGGGGACGGGCGGGTGCACGGGCCGCCGTACGTACGAACCGACGTATGGACGTGCCGGGCCGGGCCTGCCGGACCCCCGGCTGTGTCAAACGCTGACCGACCAAGGAGCTGCCGATGAGCCGTGCGACCCTCGCGAAGGACCCGGACGAGGTCACTCGTATGTTCGACGAAGCCGCCGGCCGCTACGACCGGACCAACACCCTGCTCTCCGGTGGCCAGGACAAGCTCTGGCGTGCCCGCGCCCGTGCAGCGCTCGCGCTCGCGCCGGGCGAAAGGTGCCTGGACATCGCCTGCGGCACCGGGGTCTCCACCGCGGAACTCGCCCGGTCCGGCGCGACGGTCATCGGCATCGACCGGTCGCCCGGAATGGTGGCCTGCGGTGCCGCCCGCTCCCTCGACCTGCGGGTCGGGGACGCGTTGGCGCTGCCCTTCGAGGCGGCCACCTTCGACGCGGTGACCATCATGTTCGGGCTGCGCAACGTCGTCGACCCCGGCGCGGCCCTGCGGGAGATGGCACGGGTGACCCGGCCCGGTGGACGGCTCGTCGTCTGTGAGTTCAGCCATCCCACGTGGGTGCCTTTCCGCACCGTGTACCTGCGGTATCTGATGGGCGGCCTGCCCCGGATCGCCGACCGGATCTCCAGCAACCCCGCTGCGTACACCTACCTGTCCGACACCATCCGCGCCTGGCACGACCAGCGCTCACTCGCTGCGCTGATCCGCGAGGCGGGCTGGACGCGGGTCTCCTGGCGCAATCTGACCGGGGGCATCGTCGCGCTGCACCGCGCCCTGGCCCCGGCCGAGGAGCCCGCACCCCAGGACACGCACGGGTACCAGCAGCGGCACGAGGAGTCCCCCGTATGACGCGGCCGGAGCGGGCAGCCCAGGTGCTCGTCGTGGGAGCGGGACCGGCCGGATCGACGGCCGCCTACCACCTGGCCCGCCAGGGGGTGGAGGTGGCTGTCCTGGAGAAGTCCGGCTTTCCCCGGGAGAAGATCTGCGGGGACGGGCTGACGCCGCGAGCCGTACGGCACCTCGTACGGATGGGCATCGACACCTCCGCCCCCGGGTGGAGCCGCAACCGCGGACTTCGGTTCGTCTCGCGTGGGGTCACCCTGGAGGTGGACTGGCCGGAGAGCAACAGCTTTCCGGGCTACGGCCTCACCCGCACCCGCCACGACTTCGACCAGCTTCTCGCCGAACGGGCCGTCGCCGCTGGTGCCGTACTGCATACGGAGACCAAGGTGACGGCGCCGTTGCGGGATGCGGCGGGCCGAATCACCGGTGTCAGCGCGGCCTGCGGTCCTGACGGGGTGTCACGCGAGCTGTCCGCCCCCGTGGTGATCGCGGCCGACGGCGTCGCGGGGCGGCTCGGCCTCGCCATGGGCGTCACCCGGCTGGGAAACCGCCCCGTGGGTACGGCCGTTCGCCGCTACTACCGCAGCCCCGCCAAGCACCAGGACCCGTACCTGGAGTCCTGGCTGGACCTTCGCCGTCCCGACGGCCACATCCTGCCCGGATACAGCTGGATCTTCCCGCTCGGCGACGGCAGGGTCAACGTGGGTCTCGGGGTCCTCAACGACTCCCGCACCGGCACCACCGACGTCCGAAAAATGCTGGCCCCCTGGCTGGAGCGGACTCCGCAGGAGTGGGGACTGCGCGGGGAGGAGCACGCGGACGGACCGCTGCGCGGCGCGGCACTGCCCATGGGGTTCAACCGGCTGCCGCACCACCACGAGGGACTCCTGCTCATCGGCGACGCGGGCGGCATGGTCAACCCGTGCAACGGCGAAGGCATCGCCTACGCCATGGAAGCCGGAGAACTCGTCGCCGACATCGTGGCCCAGGCCGTGAGCCGTCCCGCAGGCCACTCCCGGCACCGGGTGCTGGAACAGTACCCCCAGGAGATCGCCACTCGGCTGGGCCGCTACTACCGGCTGGGCCGCGTCTTCTCCTCCCTCATGGCCCGCCCGCTGTTCACCTCGCTCGTCACCCAGAACGCGGTGAAGTCGCCCCGCGTCATGAGCGCCATGGTGCGGCTGCTGTCGAACCTGTCCGACCGCCCCGGTGCCGACGCGGTGGATCACCTGGTCAACACCCTGGTCCGGGTGATTCCCGGGGACAAGGAGCTCAGGCGCGGCGCCCACGGAGCCACCATCGCGCAGCGCTGACGCGAAGAAGCCGCGCCGCACTGGAACTTGCCCCGAGAGGGCCTGCCGCTTCGCGTGGCCCGCTCCGCGGCCGTGATCGTCGCGGGTGGTGCGACGTCCGGAGCGGACCAAGTGGGGCCTGACCGTCTGTGCGGCGGCCTCTGGACGCAAGCAGGGGTGCGCAACTGTCGAAATCCCCCGGTGTGTTGGTGCGGTGTCGCCCCGCTGCTCGCGCGTTGCGGCCCTGATCGGGCGGGCCAGGCGCTGCCTCGGCGATGGCTTCCTCAGCCTATGACTTTCGCGCGGTGAACGCGCCACGTAGCGGCGCTCTCCTTGGGCTCGGCGGCCTGCTGATCAGCTGGAGGAAAGAGCCTGGGCGGATTCCAGCAGCTCCTTGAGTCGGGCCAGGTCGGCGGCGACCAGGCCGGCGTCACGCTCGAACTCGACGTCGCTCATCTCCGGCTGTCGGCGAAGGGTGAACACCACTTCGCTCCCCGTGCCGTCGGCGATCACGCGGACCGGGTTGTAGATGGTCTCCCCGGAGGGCAGCGTGACGTCGTGGTCGAGCACGCCCAGCTCGTTACGGGGCGCGAAGGTGACCACGACCCGCCCCATGGGGGAGGACTCCGCGACCCATTGAGCGTCGATCGTCTCGATGGAGCTTCCCAGCCCCCGGGCCCACGAGGGCACGTTGGCCGGGTCCGACGCGTAGGCGTAGACATCGTCGACAGTGCGGTCGATACGGACGCTGAGGTGGCGGGATTCCTTTCCTGTGCTGTTCATGGCGCTGACGGTAACGGGCCACCGTGACCATCCTCTTGAACGAATCGGACGCGTAGCTCCACCGGACGGATCCCGGCGAGGCAATTCCGCGGCCGTTGTCCTGACCCCATTAATGTGCCTCGAACGCGATCAACGGCAAGCCGGCATGCCAGCGTCGCCGTCGGCCTGTTCCGGTTCGGTTCTGGTTCCGGTTCCGGTTCCGGTTCCGGTTCCGATCACGATTCTCGCGTAGCGGACCTGGAGCACTCACCACCGCCCATACGATTCCTGCTATGACGGCACCCAGTTGCTATACGTGCGCCCAGGAAGAACGCTTCGACGCTCTGCCACTGCGCGAGCGCATCGTCGTGGACCAGCATTGGCGGGTGGCCCATGCTTTCGACACGGCACTTCCCGGGTGGCTGGTGCTGGTGCCTCGCCGCCATGTCACGGCCATCCACGAGCTCACCGGCAGGGAGGCCGAGACGCTCGGAATGTGGCAGGTCAGGCTGTCTCGGGCGCTGCGCGATGTGACTGGATGCGTCAAGACCTACGTTGCGCAGTTCGCCGAGGTCGAAGGGTTCGCCCATGTGCACTTCCACGTCGTACCGCGGATGAGCGACCTTCCCCAAGAACTGCGTGGACCTCGTGTTTTCGGGTTGCTCAGACAGCCCGAACAGAATCGGGTGTCTGGCGACGTCACGGATGAGACGGTGCAATCCCTACGCGCCAACCTGCTTTCCGACTCTCACACCGCCTTACAGGTCACGGAAGTTGAGCGGTAGGGCTGTCGTGTGTGGCCGGCGGTACTGCGCAGGGCGGGGCGGATACGGCATCCGGGCCAGTACCGGGTCGTGAGGCGGGTGGCACAGGTGTGACGGGTGAGGGGCGGGAAGGCGCCGTATGGCCACTAGGCGACAGGTTCCCTGGCACAGGTCCGCGGTGCTCGTGGCCCTGATGCTGGCCGCCTTCACGTTCAACACCGCGGAGAATCTGCCGATCGGCCTCCTGGAGCTCATCGCCGAGGACCTGCGGGTCTCTGTGTCAGCGGTCGGCTACCTGGTCACCGGCTACGGCGTGACGGTCGCCGTGGCGTCCCTGCCGCTGGCCCACGTCATGCGGGCCGTTCCCCGACGGCATGTCCTTACGGGACTGCTGGCCGCGCTCGTCGTGTCCAGCATGGTCGCGGCGCTGGCCACCTCGTACTGGCTGCTGCTCGTGGCGCGGCTGCTGACCGCGCTCGCCCAGGCGCTGTTCTGGGCCGTGATGGGGCCGGTGGCGGTGAGCCTGTTCCTGCCCGAGGCCCGCGGTCATGTGGTCGGGGCGCTGTCCGTCGCCGGTTCGCTCGCGCTCGTGGCCGGTGTCCCCGCCGGGACCTGGCTGGGCCAGCAGAGCGACTGGCCGGTTCCGGTCGCCATGCTGGCGGGTCTGGGGCTCGCCTCCCTCGTGACGATCGCCGTCCTGCTGCCGACCTCGCGTCCGGAAGAAGGGCACGCCGCCTACGGAACCGATCCCGACGCCCGCCGGTTCGGGACCGTCCTCGCGGCCGGCACCCTGTCCGCCACGGGAGCGTTCACGGGATACACCTACATCGTGAAGTTCCTGGGCGACGTGAGCGGGTTCGCCGGGAGCACGGTCAGCGCCCTGCTGCTGGCCTTCGGCGTTGCGTGTCTGGCCGGGGTGAGCATCACCGGGGCGCTGCTGAACCGCTTCCCGTACTCCGCACTGACGGCTGCCGTAGCAACGCAGGCCGCGGGCATGCTCGGCCTGTACGCGGCAGGCACCGATCCCGTGGCTGCGGTGGTGTTCCTGGTGCTGGTCGGCGGAGCACTCGGGCCGGTGTTCATGGCCACCCAGAACGCGATGCTGCGCTGTGCACCGGGCCGCACGGACATCGCACTCGCGGCCAACTCCGGTGCCTACAACGCCGGTATCGCGGCAGGCGCCGCGGTCGGAGGACTGGTCCTGCCGCTCACCGGGGTGCGGGGCACCTTCCTCGTGGGCGGCCTGCTGACCGCTTCAGCCTGCGCGGTGCTGCTCGGCGAGCGGCTGCTGCCTGGGGGGCGTCGTCACAAAGCCGTGCTGACATCAAGTGTGAGGCAAGCGTGACGGCGCCGTTGTGAGCGGATCGCCCCCGGGCCGGAGGGTGCGGATCGGCGGATACGGATCGGAGGGTGCGGCTCGGCGGATGCGGACCGGCTCGGGCCTGAACGGCAAGCCGTCGTCCACCGCGGCGACCTCGCTTCCCCGAGGATGCGACGGACCCGGTGGACCTCCCGGTCAGCGAGCCGCCGACCACCGTGGTGCTTGCCGCCTCGCACGGGGGCATCTCCGGTGAAGAGACGTGACTGAGAGGGGCGAACCGGCAGTGGGGCGCACGTTCCCCCGTTCTCGATGGACCCCGCGATCAGCCGGCGGCGTCCCGCCGTGCCGCGCCCCACTCCCACAGGCTCCGCACCACCGGCTCCAGCGCCCGGCCCTGGGCCGTCAGGATGTAGCGGACCCGCGGAGGCCAGCCGGGGGTGCGGTGGCGCTCGACAATGGCCGCGCTGGTCAACTGCGCCAGCCGGTCGGAGAGGACCTTGTCCGAGAGGGCGGGCAGTGCGGCGGACAGCTCGGAGTATGTGGCCTCACCACGGCGTAGGAACTCGCGGAGTACCAGCGGCGTCCATCGGCCCGCCAGGGCGGCAAGGGTGATGTCGACGGGGCAGCGCGGTTCGTGGCCCGGCGGCACGAGGGCGCTGTCCGGACAGTCGGCCAGCGGGCCGCCACTGCCGCCCGACCGTGTGTGTCCAACTGTTTGGTGAGTCACGAAAGCCCCTCCTACCGTCCGTCGTGAACAGCCCGCCCGATTCTCTCCAAGGGGCACCAGCTATGCGCATCCACCACCTCAACTGCGGGTCCCTCCGGGAGATTCCACCGCTCGGCGAAGAACCCACGGTAGGCGTCACGAACCGCGAACCGGCCGCCGTCTGCCATTGCCTGCTCATCGACACAGGCAAGGACGGGCTGGTCCTGGTCGACACCGGCCTCGGCACCGCCGACCGGCAGCACCCCGAAGGAAGACTGGGCGCGGACTGGGTGGCCTACGCCCAGCCTGCGCTGGACCCTGAGGAGAGCGCGCTGCGGCAGGTCGTCCGCCTCGGGTACGCGCCGCAGGACGTACGGCACATCGTGCTCACCCACTTGCATCGCGACCACACGGGAGGGCTGCCGGACTTCCCTCACGCACAGGTGCACGTGCACCCCGACGAATACCTGGCCGTCACAGATCCCGCGGCACCGCACCACAGGCACAGCCGCGACCGCTTCATGCAGGCACACGGGGCGCACGGCCCACTGCTGACCCCCGCACCCGTGGAGGAGCGCACAGAGTGGTTCGGCTTCCGGGGCGTGGCGCGCCCGCAGGTGCCGGCGTGCGAGCTGCTGCTTGTGCCGCTGCCGGGCCACTCCGCGGGACACGCGGGCGTCGCCGTACGCGACGGCGACGGCAAGTGGCTGCTGCACGCGGGCGACGCATACATGTATCACGGCGAGATCGAGCACACCCCGCCCCTCTCCCATCCCGTTCTCGAACCGGTCCAGCAGGGAGCGCAGACCGACCCCGCGGATCGCCTCGCAGCCCGCGACCGACTGCGTGACCTCCGCCGCGACCACGCGGAAGAGGTCACCGTCTTCAGTGCTCACGACCCGTGGGAGCTGGCCCGCCTCGCCACCCTCGCGGGCGGTTGATTCTCGACGGAGCCTGTCTTGGACGCCGACCGAGCCGGGGCCGCGCAGGCTGGGCAGGAGGGGCGGACGGGGTGGAAGTCGCAGGAGTGTCGCAGGGAACGGGGCCGAGCCTCCTGGGAGTTGAGTCGTTTCAATCTCTTGCTGCCCGGGTCTTGTTCTGTGTTGAGGGCGGGCCTAGGGTCCCTCGCGGGGAAAGCGCTTTCTGCCCCCGCATCACCTTCCGTACCGCCTGCTTCCGTGCTGCTCCGTGCCCTGCCCATCTGTCCCACAAGGAGCCGCTCCTGTATGCCCGTTGAGACTGCTCCGGTCCGTGCCGCTGTCATCGGCGTCGGCGCGATCGTGACCGACAGCCACCTGCCAGCGCTGCGTGCGCACGCCGACCGGGTGCGCCTTGTTGCCGCGGTCGACGTGGACGAGGGACGGCTCGCCGCCTTCCGTGACCAGGCCGGCGGGCAGGTGGCCGGATACCGCGACGCTGCCCGGATGCTCGCCGCCGAGCGCCCCGATCTGGTGCTGATCGGCACCCCGCCTTCGCTGCACACCGCCCAAGTGTGCGCCGCGCTGGAGGCCGGTGCCTGGGTGCTGTGCGAGAAGCCGCTGTGCCTGTCGCTCGCCGAGTACGACGAGATCGCCGCCGCCGAGCAGCGGTACGGGGAAGAGCACACCGGTGGGGGCGGCGGTCGGCGCGCGGGCGGACCGTACGCAGCGGTCGTCTTCCAGCACCGCTACGGCTCCGGCGCCGTCCACGCCCGTGAACTGCTGACCGCCGGGGAGTTGGGCCGCCCGCTGGTCGCGCACTGCCAGACGACCTGGTACCGCGACGCGGCCTACTACGGCGTCCCCTGGCGTGGCCGCTGGAGTACCGAGGGCGGCGGTCCGACGGTGGGGCACGGCATCCACCAGATGGATCTGCTGTTGCATCTGCTGGGCGACTGGAGCGAGATCCGGGCGATGGCCGGCCGACTGGTGCACGACGTGGAGAGCGAGGACGTCTCGACGGCGCTCGTGCAGTTCGCGAGCGGCGCCATGGCGACCGTCGTCAACAGCCTGCTCAGCCCCGATGAAGTCAGCCGAATCCGTATCGACTGCGCGGACGCCACCGTGGAGTTGACCCACCTGTACGGTCACCGTAACGACGACTGGGCCTACACCCCGGCTCCGCATGTGGATGACGGCGGGCCGCGAGCCGTCCGCTGGCGCACGCCCGCGGCGGACGTACCCAGCTCGCACGCCGCCCAGCTCGGCCACTTCCTGGACGCGTGGGAGAAGGGGGCCCGGCCGCCCGGCAGCGGCCACGACGCGCGCCGCACCCTCGAATTCACCGCCGCCCTCTACAAGTCGGCCTTCACCGGACGGCCTGTCCGCCCGGGCGAGATCACTCCTGGCGATCCCTACTACCGCGCCATGCACGGCAACCACCCCGACTGGGCCCCGAAGGAGCGGACCGACCAGTGACGAGCGCACCCACCAACGCAACCGGAACCGCTGCCACGACCGTGACCGTACCGACAGCCGAAGCCGGGACCGCAGCCGCCGCCACGCACAGGATCACGGCCCCGGCCCACGCCCCGGGCAGCGCGGCAGGCCCTCTCACCGTCACCCACGTGCACGGCGAACGCGTCAGTGTGCGTGCTGCGAACGGCAGCGAGCTGATGGCGTACGTCTACGCCCCCGATCCGGACCCGTTCGAGTCCTGGAAGCCGTACGCGCACCCGCTGCGGACCCTCGGCGGGCGTCTGGTGACCGGCTACCGGCCCAACGACCACCGGTGGCACAAGGGCCTTCAGATGACGGCCAGCCACCTGTCCGGTCAGAACTTCTGGGGCGGCAACTCCTATGTGCACGGGGAGGGCTATCTGCCGTTGCCTGGCCGGGTGGGCTCCATGCGGCACGACGGCTTCGACGCGCTCACGTCGACCGACGCCTCGGTGGACTTCACCGAGCGGCTCACCTGGGTGGAGAACGGCGGCGGCCAGTGGGCGCGCGAGACGCGCTCCGTCGTGCTGCACTCGGTGGACACCGCGGCCGGCGCCTACGCCCTGGACTGGTCGATCGAGCTGACCAACATCCGCTGCGAGCCGCTGCACTTCGGCTCGCCCACCACGCGCGGCCGTGAGATGGCCGGGTACACCGGCCTGCACTGGAGGGGGCCCCGCGCCTTCACCGGAGGCCAGGTGCTGACCCGCGGCGGGGCCAGCAGCGCCGAGGCCATGATGGGGCAGCCCGCCGCCGAGCACCCCTGGCTCGGCTTCGTCGGCGAGCACGATGACGTGGACGGACACGCGACCCTCGTCTTCGCGCACGCGCCCGAGAACACCGGGTCGGTGCACGCCTCGCACTGGTTCGTCCGCTCCAGTCCGACGCCCACCGTCGCCTTCTCCTGGGCGTTCTTCGAGGAGTTCGAGCTGCCTCCCGGCGAGAGCTTCCGCTACCGCTACCGCGTCGTGGTCGCCGACGGGGCATGGGACGCCGACCGCATCGAGAAGCAGCTGTCCGCACTGCCCTGGTGACGGGCACCGGGCGCCTGGTGACGGGCACCGGGCGCGCACCCACCGACGAAGGGAGCCCCGCCGTGCTGGACGCACCCCTGCCGGGCGGCATCGGTCTGTCCCACATCAGTGCGTACCCGTGGCAGGCAGCTGACGGGGTGTGCGGCGGGAGCCCGCACATCCACCTGGCCTGCACCGAGGCGTATGTCGTCACCCAGGGGGAGGGCTCCGTGCAGACCCTGACCCTGGAGGACGGCTTCACCGAGGCGCCGCTGACGCCCGGCTCCCTCGCCTGGTTCACGCCGGGAACAGTGCACCGCATGGTCAACGGCTCCGGGCTGCGGGTGACCGTGCTGATGCAGAACAGCGGTCTGCCGGAGGCCGGTGACGCGGTCTTCACCTTTCCGCCGCACCTGCTGAACGACCCGGACGCGTACGCAGCCGCCGCCGCGCTGCCCGCCCCGGAAGGGCCTGAGACGGAGGGCACCGCACGCAGGCGGCGGGATCTGGCCGTCGAGGGCTATCTGAGGCTGCGCGCGGCCCTGGCGGACGGTGACACCGGCCCGCTGCGGGCCTTCCACCGGGCCGCAGCGGACATCGTCGCCGACAAGGTGGCCGCCTGGCGGGAGCGCTGGCAGCACGGTGCCCTGGCAGCCGCGGAGCGCACCGGAGAGCAGCTGGACGCGCTCGAAAAGGGCGATCACTCGCATCTGGCCGCCGCCCGCGCATACGCCGCGGGCCCCACCCGGCGCGACGGCTACGGAATGTGCGGCCGCCGCGACGAGTACGCGTTGGCGGGCACCACCCTGCCGTACTACGGCGAGTAGCGCCCGCACGCCCACCCGCCGGCCCTCACGTCCCGCTGCTCCGGCCGTCCCATGAAAGGTCCCCTTCTCATGCACCGACCGTACCGACCCAGAGCGCGGGCGTTCGGCGCCGCAGCCGCCGCGTTCGCGCTGTGCGCGGCGCTCGCCGGCTGCAGCCAGGGCGACTCCGCGGCGGGCGAAGGCAAGGTCGTGCTCCACTTCACCTGGTGGGGCAACGCCGACCGGGCCGCCCGCACCGAGAAGGCCGTCGCCGCTTTCGAAAAGGCGCACCCTGACGTCGACATCCGGACCTCCTACTCGCCCTACGAGGCGTACAAGCAGAAGCTCGCCACTCAGGCGGCGGGCGGAGACGCGCCCGATCTCGTCCAACTCGACTACCGGCAGATCAGCCAGTACGCAGGGTCCGGCATCCTCCTCGACCTCACCGAGCAGCGGAAGGCCCTGCCGACCGGGGAGATGGACAAGTCGCTGCTGAAGACCGGCCAGTTCGAGGGGAAGCAGTACGCCGTCCCGATGGGCGTGGGCACGCAGACGCTTGCGTACGACAAGAAGGCGTGGCGCGAGGCGGGCCTGCCACTGCCGCGTCCCGGCTGGACATGGGACGAGTTGGAGGACGCCCTGCGTGGGCTGAAGCGCGAGCACGGCAGCCCTGTGATGACCGACCCCGGCTCGATGGAGGACTGGTTCGAGGTCTATCTGCGCTCCCGGGGCAAGCGGCTGTACGACGAAAAGGGCCAGGTGGCGTTCAACGAGGACGACCTGACGGCCTATTGGGCCTTCACCAGCAAGCTGCGCAAGGAGGGCCTGGTCAGCCCGGCGGAAGGAACCACACAGCTGGACGGTTCCGTGGAGAACTCGCCCATGGGACGCAAGAAGGCGATGGCGGAGTTCAACTGGGACGCACCTTCGGCCGGTTTCGAGTCGGTCTACGGCGACCGGCTCGCGCTGGCGCCGATGCCGGCAGGGAAGGACGGCACCATGGGCCAGTACTTCAAGCCCAACGTGCTCATCGGTATCGCCGCCAACAGCCCCCACCCACGCGAGGCCGCCCGCTTCGTCGACTTCCTCCTCAACACCGACGAGGCCGCGGACATCCTCAGCGTCGACCGCGGCACACCCGTCAACAACCAGCAGCGCACGAGGCTGCTGCCGGAACTCACCGGCTTCCAGAAAGGCGTCGCCGAACTGCAGAAGTCGCTGCAGGGCAAGCTGAAGGACCCGCCGACGGCACCCCCACGCGGTGACAACGCCCTCCAGTCGGTCTTCCAGAAGGACTACGACCAAGTGGCCTTCGAAAAGGCCACTCCGCGCCAGGTGGCACGGGAATTCCTCACCGAGGCCGGAGCGGAGCTGAGGCCGTGATGCCGCGCACGCCTACCACACCGCGCCCGGCGGCCACCGCCCCGAGCGCCGAAAGCGCGTCCCCCTCGCGCACCGGGCCAGGAAGCCGCAGCCGCAACAGCGGGCGCCCGCACCGCAGGGAACGGCAAGGCCCCGCCTGGGTGTTCCTCTCACCATGGGTGCTGGGCGCGAGCGTGCTGACGCTGCTGCCGATGGCGGTCTCGCTGTATCTGTCGTTCACCGACTACAACCTGTTCGACCCGCCGTCCTGGATCGGGCTGCGCAACTACGTGCAGATGTTCACCGAGGACCCCAGGCTGCTGCGTTCGGTCGGCAACACCCTGCTGTACGTCCTGATCGCCGTACCGCTGCAACTCGCCCTTGCGCTGGCCGCCGCCGTCGCCCTGAGGTCGATGGGGCGCGGCAAGGACTTCTACCGCTCCGCCTTCTACGCCCCCTCACTGCTGGGCGCCTCGATGAGCATCGCCCTGGTCTGGCGAGCGCTCTTCAACGACGGCGGCACCGTCGACAACGTGCTGAGCACGTTCGGGGTGCACACGGGTGGCTGGGTCACCCGGCCCGGCTGGGCCCTGCTCACCGTCGCCCTGCTGACGGTCTGGCAGTTCGGGGCTCCCATGGTCATCTTCCTCGCCGGGCTCCAGCAGATCCCCGGTGAGCTCTACGAGGCCGCGGCCGTGGACGGGGCCGGCCGGTGGCGGCAGTTCGTCTCCGTCACCCTGCCGATGCTCTCCCCGGTGCTCTTCTTCAACCTGGTCCTCCAGACGATCCAGGCGTTCCAGGTCTTCACTCCCGCCTTCGCGGTCAGCGGCGGCCGGGGCGGCCCGGCCGACTCGACACTCTTCTACACCCTCTACCTCTACGACCGCGGCTTCACCGCCTCCCACATGGGCTACGCCTCCGCAATGGCCTGGGTGCTGCTGCTGGCCATCGGCATCGTCACCGCGGTGCTCTTCCGCACCTCACGCTCCTGGGTCTTCTACGCCAACGAGGAGGGCCACTGATGTCCGCGCAGACCACCAGGGCCGCACGCCGCATGGAGGTACCCCCTGCTCGAAGAGCTCGGGGGAGGGTCAACTGGCCCCGCGTCGCACTGCACGCAGGATGCCTGGCCGCCCTGGTCGTGCTGCTCTATCCCCTGGCCTGGCTGGTGGCCACCTCGTTCAAACCGGCGGACGAGGTGCTCTCCAGCCTCTCCCTGCTGCCCTCCCGGCTCGCCACCGAGAACTACACCACGGCGGCCGACGGCATCGAAGGCGTCAGCCTGCTCCAGCTGTTCGGCAACTCGCTGACCATCTCGCTCGGCGCCGTGCTGGGCAACGTACTCAGCTGCTCGCTCGCCGCCTACGCCTTCGCCCGGCTCCGCTTCCGGCTGCGCCGCCCGCTGTTCGCATTCATGATCGCCACCATCATGCTGCCGCACCACGCGGTCCTCATCCCGCAGTACATCGTCTTCAACCAGCTCGGCATGGTGAACACCTTCTGGCCGATGGTGCTGCCGAAGTTCCTGGCCACCGACGCGTTCTTCGTCTTCCTCATGGTGCAGTTCATGCGCGGTCTGCCGCGCGAGCTCGACGAGGCCGCCAAGATCGACGGCTGCGGCCCCTTCCGTACCTTCGTACGCATCATCCTGCCGCTGACCAGGCCCGCGCTGATCACCACGGCCATCTTCACCTTCATCTGGACCTGGAACGACTTCTTCACCCAGCTCATCTATCTGTTCGAGCCCGGGAAATACACCCTCACCCTCGCCCTGCGCACCTTCGTGGACACCTCCAGCCAGTCCGCCTACGGGCCGATGTTCGCGATGTCGGTGCTCGCGCTGCTGCCGATCGTGCTGTTCTTCCTCGCCTTCCAGCGGCTGCTGGTCGAAGGCATGGCCAACTCCGGACTGAAGGGCTGACGCCATGAGTACGCCTGTGGGCACACGCGAGCGGGGAGAGCTGTTCAGCCCGCGCTTCGAGCTGTTCGCCGACGTGCTCAGCCTCGGGCTCGCCACCTCCGTGGCCGCCCTCCCGCTGGTCACAGTCCCGGCCGCGCTGTCCACGGCCTGCACTCTTCTGCGCCGCCGCCGGCTGTACGGCGAACCCTGCACCGCCAGGCGTTTCCTGGCCGCCCTGCGCGCCCGCCCGGACCGGCGCGGGGACCTGGCAGCGGGCGCCGTACTGCTGGCGGCCGGCGCTCTGCTTGCCGCCGACGCCGCGTTGGTGGCCGCGGGACTGCCCGGCGCCGTACAGTTCGCTCTTCTCCTCGCCGCCGCCTCGGCCGCCTCGGCCCTGGTGGGGCTGCGGGCCTGCGCGGGATACCGGACCGGCGAGCGCCACGGCTGGCGCGGGGCCTGTCGGGAGGCGGCGGCCCGGGCCGTGCGGGACGTGCCCGGGAGCACCCTCGTACTGCTCGCCCTGTGCACGGCAGGCGTCTGCGTCTGGGCGCTGCCACCCCTGCTGTTCCTGGCGCCGGGGCCGCTGGCGATGGCGCTGACTGCCGTCGAACTGCGCCCGCGCTGACCCCGCCGCGACCTGGCCGTACGGCTGGCCCCCGTCTCACCGGCGACCTCACCCCGCGGCGGGCAGCTGCGCAGGGCACCCCTCGCCTTGCCCGCGGGGGAGGGGGCAGTGCTCGAGGGCGTTGTCCGTGGTCGCGGCGCCCGTGGGACAGAGGACAGTTCGCCCGGCGCGACCGCCGGCCAGTACGGAGACCATGTCCCGCGTCGCCTACAAGACGCTGTCCGCAGGGCTGGATTTCGGCTACGGATCGACGGTCGCGGCAGCGATGTTCACTACGAGGTGCTCATCGCCGCCGGATTCGGGCTGTTCATCGTCCGTCGGCTGAGGGAGGGGACTGACCATGACCACCCTGTACGCCCGGCCCGCGCCGAACCGTCCGCGGCACGGTCCGCGTTGCAACCGGGCCCTTGCCACGCGCCGTCGCGCCCCCTTCGGCGCCCTGCTTCTCGGCATCGTCGTCCGGTCGCTGTTCCCCACCGCCCCGCTCCTCGTTCTCGTACGGCTCTTCCAAAAGCGCATCGTCGAAGGCGTCACGGGGCCGGGGCGGTGAGGGGATGAGCGTGGCCATGACCGCCACCGAGTGGCGCGATACCTACACGCGGCTGGCCCACCGGGTCACCGCGGACGCAGTACGGGCGCACACCGTACTGACCGGAAACAGCGCCTGCGTCGACGGGCTCTGGCGCATCGATGCCGGACTGCTGGCCGCGATGGCGCACGCCGCGGCATCCCCGCCCGCCGGCGAAGAGGAAGCCCGGGGACGGGACCTGCTCACCGAGATCCTGGGCCGGGTGGAGGCCGCCCGCGGAGGTGAACTGGTCCGCCACTGGCCGGGCGGGCCCCGGTGGCTCACGGCGCTGCTCGGCCGACCAGGCCGGTACCAGCTCGGCGGCACAGGCCCGCAGGTCTCCTGGGCACTGGCGACGGTCGGGGCTCCGTCGGTGCTGGCCCTGGCCGACCGCAGCGCCGAGCAACTGGCGGTGGTCGACCCCCGCACCGGGCTCTGCCAGTCGGACACCGTGGTGCCCGCCGGGTCGGTCACTCCGTCCGGACGCCCGACCAAACAACCGCACTGCGTCCTGGAGTTCACGGCAGGCACCCGCTACGGCCAGGGCGCCGTGCTGCGCTCGACCCGGATCATCGTGCGCTTCGGCGACGAGCCGATCGAGCAGGACGAGGACTTCGCCGGACTGACGCCCCGGCTGCCGGGCGTGCGGGCCGGTCTGCTGTCGGGCCTCAACGGGCCGCCGGACGGCGACCTGGCCTCCCCGAACTGGCTCGCCGGCCTCGGGCGCGACTGGGCAGCGGCAGGAATACCCGTCGTCCATCACGAACTCGCCGAGTTCTCCACCCCGCAACGGCTGCGCGAGGCCCTGGACCTGCGCGTGGCGACCTCCGTCGGACTCAGCCTGTCCGAGCTGTATACGGTGAGTGGGCGGCGCGGCGAACCACGGCTGCTCGCCCGCGACATCGCGGAGCGCACCGGAGCCCGCCGGGTCGTCGTCCACGCCGACAACTGGGCGCTGGCCGTGCACCGGGACCAGGACTCCGACCCGGCCGGGGCGCTGCTCGTCGGCAACCTGCTCGCCGGGGCCCGCGCCCGGGCCGGTCGTCCGGCCGCCGAGCTGGTGCCGCCGCCCGACGCCGAGTTCACGGCCGACCTGCCGGCGGACGGCCCGCTCGGCGACGGCTGGCGGGCGACCAGCGTCCCCTCCCCCCATCTGCGCAGACCTGCGGGGACCGTGGGCCTCGGCGACACCTTCGTCGCCGGCCTGTTGCTTGCCGAGAGCCTGCCCTGAGCAGTCCCTGGGCCCGGGCCTTTCCCGTCCGCCGGCCATACCCGAGGGCAACGAACTGCCGGGCCGGCGTCGCTGCGATCAGGGTGTTGACGCCCGGCAGCTGCCAGTACCTGCTGATCGCCGAGTACGACCGCCGCTGCCGACCGCGCCGGCAACGCGACCAGTTGATCCCACCTCGAACTGCCCAGCTCCGCACGGCCGATCCAAGTGGACTGACAGCTCCTGTTCGGGATGGTTAGGATGCTGGTGATGAAGAACTTCTCCTCATACGGATTGGGGGAATCGTTCGCGCAAGGTGAGTGCTGATGGCACCTCACTTCGCGAACATGATTCCGGCCCGTTTGTCGATGTGGCAGCGCGTGCGCGAGTACGCCGTGCCACCGTCCATGATCGAGGCAGCGACCACACGGCGTGCGGTCGGTGACTGGGCAGGGGCTTGCGCCGCCGCCCGGATCGACGTCAATCTCGATCTGCGCGCCGTGCGCGACCGCCACGGCACCGATCTCGTCACCCATCTCCGTGCAGATCTGCGTCGGCTGGCGCCGGATCTGCTCCGATGGCACATGCCCAGGATCGCCCCCGACGGGCGGCTCCGGCCCGGCCTCACCATCTCGCTGGCCTGTTACGGGGGCTTCGGCACCGCGCCGCTGGAGCTGGTGGTGCGGACACCGCCGGCTTGGGCGGACGCCGGACAGCGGATGTCCCTTGCTCTGTGGGAGGGGTCCGGGAAGTCCGGGAACGACGCCCCCGGACACCATCCGCACCCACACCCGCACCCCGACCGGCGTTTCCGGCTCGACCTGCACCGGCACCTCTGGGACTCCGGGCGGAGCGGCGAACTGGCGCGGCGGTGCGGTGCGGGCGGGGTACGGCCCGTGGTGCCGCCCGACCGGACCCACGCACCCGGCCGGCCGGTCCTGCCAGATCGTTCCGATCGGCCTGACATCCACACTTCCACGTGGGCGGTGGGAAGTTGGGCCGCCGAGGCGGAGTTGCTGTTGCGGGCCGAGGGGCGCCCGCGCGGGGCCTTCACCGTGCGGCTCGGTGCGCGGAGTCGCGCTGTACTCGAACTCGTCGCCCCCGACGACAGCCATGCCCCCACGTTCCGGCCGCTGCGGAAGGCGCTGCCGCCACAGGAGGTCGCGGCGCTTCCGGTGCTGCCGGAGGCGGCGGCCCGGGTCCTTCCGGATCTGGAGCTGCTGCGGTCCGGGCTGGTCGCGGTCGAACGGCTGCACCCGCTCGTCGCCGCAGCACTGGCGGCCTCCGGCTCGGTGGCGTCCGGCTCGGCGCCGGTGGCCGGTCCCGTCTCCGAGCCCGGTGATCCGCATCGGGTGGAGTGCCGGGGCGAGGTCCACCGGATCGCGCTGCGGGACGGGGTGCTGACGGCGATCGATCACGACCCGGCCCAACTGCGCCGGGAGGAGCTGCTGGTGGCACTCGGTGGGCCGGCGCTGCCCTGTCTGCGGGCGATCGACGCGGTGCACCGCAATCCGGAGGCACTGCCCGCGGTCCGGGAGCGGCTCGGCCACGGTGACGTCACCGGGGCGCTGGCCGTGGTCGAGGGGCTGCTCGGTCCCGGTGCGGTCCTGCGCGACGGGCCGCTCCGGGAGGAACTGGAGTCGGCCGCAGCCCGCCGTATCGACCACGGGCTCTTCCGCTCGGGACTGGTCGCCGTCCATCCCGGTGCCGGTGCGGTTGGGGGCGGGAACGCCTCGGGCGTGGGGCACACGGATACGGGTCACCGACCCCGACTCGACCGCCGTACACCTCCCGCAATGCGCCGCAAGCAGAGCAGCCGGGCCCGGCCCCGTACCGGCCTGACCTGCTGACCGGCTGCCCCCACCGAAGTCCCTCCCCGCACTGCGCAATCCGCGGTGCAACTCCCACACGACATCCGGGACGGGCCGTCCCGTTCCCTTATCCCACCCCAGGTGATGCTCATGACCACCAGCACTCTCCCTTCCGCCTCCGTCCCGGCCGCCGCCACGCCCGCATCCACCCCCGCCGACGCATCCGGAACCGGCACCCATCTCGCCCTCGCCGACGACCTCCTGACCCTCCTGCGGACGACCACCACCGAGCCGCGCCCCGACGAACAGCTCGAAGCGCTCACCCTGGCCGTCGCGGCCGACCTGCCCGTGCTGCTCTGGGGCGAGCCAGGCATCGGCAAGACCGCGGCCCTGACACAGCTCGCCACCTCCCTCGACCTGCCGCTGACGACCGTGATCGCCAGCGTCCACGAGCCGTCCGACTTCTCCGGGCTGCCCATCGTGGGCGACGACCCGGCGGTGCAGGGAGTGCCGATGGCGCCGCCGCAGTGGGCCGTGGAACTCGTGCGGGCCGGGCGAGGGCTGCTCTTCCTGGACGAGCTCTCCACCGCCACCCCGGCCGTCCAGGCCGCGCTGCTCCGGGTCGTCCTGGAGCGGAGGGTCGGTGCGCTGCAACTGCCGCCGGGGGTACGGATCGTGGCCGCCGCCAATCCGCGCGCGTCGGCAGCGGACGGATGGGAGCTGAGCCCGCCGCTGGCCAACCGGTTCGTGCATCTGCACTGGGTGCACGACCGGGAGGTGGTGGTGCGCGGGCTGGGCGGGGTGTGGCCCCGGGCGCAGCTGCCCCGGCTGGTGCCCGAGCGGCTGCCGGAGGCGGTGGCTTTCGCCCGGCGCGCGGTCTGCGGCTTCCTGGAAGTCCGGCCGACGCTGATCCACCGGCTGCCGAGCACCGAGACGCGGCGCGGCGGAGCCTGGCCCTCGCCCCGGAGCTGGGAGGCCGCGTTGACCCTGCTGGCCTTCGGTACGGCGGCTTCCGTCTCCCGGGAGGTGCTGGCGCTGCTGGTGCGGGGCGCGGTGGGGGACGGGCCGGGGCTCGAACTCCTCGCCCATCTGGACCGGATGGACCTGCCGGACCCGGAGTCGCTGCTGGCCGATCCGGCCTCCGCCGAACTGCCGGAGCGGGGCGATCTGCGTCAGGCTGCGCTGGAGGCGGTGGTGGCCGCCGTCGGGGCGCGCCCGGAGCGGGTGCGGTGGGAGGCGGGCTGGGCGGTGCTGGTTCGGGCGCTGGAGACCGGCGCCCCCGACCTGCTGGTCGCCCCGGCGACAGCACTGGCCGCGCTGCGGCGCGACGACTGGGAGGTACCGGAGGCGGTCGAGCGGCTGGCCGGGGTGATCGGTCTCGCACGGCGCGCTGACCGCTCGGTGGGGCGGGCCGCGGCGGCGGCCGACGCTGGGCCGGCGACGGGGGCGTGCCGATGACGGGGTCCGCGAAGCGCCCGGGGCCGCACCCGCTGCCGCGCCCGATGTCCCGGCCCGCGCCGCCGCACCCGCCGCGGACCACCGTGCCGAGGCCGCCGGCCGACTCCGGCGGACCGGCCGACCGGCCCGGACTCCCGCTGGACATGGAGAAGTTGCTGGCCGCCCGGCTGCACGCGGTGAAGGTCCGTCCCTACCTGGCGGACGCCCTCTTCGCGCTGCACGTGGTGGAGGACCGGTCGGTGCCGACGATGGCGGTGGACGCGCACTGGCGCTGTTACGTCTCTCCCGGCTTCGTGGCACGCACCCCGGTGGAGGAGCTGGCGGGCGTCTGGGTGCATGAGGTCTCCCATCTGCTCCGGGACCACCATGGGCGGGGCGAGCGGTATGCGCGGGAACACGAGGAGCACGGGCCGGGCGAGCGAAGCGGAATCTCCCCGGCCGAAGGCCGGGGGAGGCTGCGGCGGAACATCGCGGCCGACTTCGAGATCAACGACGACATCTACGGTGACGGTCTGCCCCTGCCTGCCGGGGCGGCACTGCCGTCGCTGTTGGGACTGCCCGACGGGCTGCTGATGGAGGAGTACCTGCGGACGGCGTCGATGTCGGGGCTCGCAGCGGACCTGGCCTGGCTGGACTGCGGCAGCGGTGCCGACGGGCAGGACCGGCCGTGGGAGCTGGGGCCCGACGGGGCACACGGGCTGAGCAGGCAGCAGCGGGACGCGGTCCGCTTCCGGGTCGCCGAGGGGATCAAGGGCCGACCGGGCGACGCGCCGGACGGGTGGCGCCGATGGGCGGACGAGGCGTTCCATCCGCCGCAGCCCTGGCGGCAGTTGCTGGGAGCTGCGGTGCGCTCGGCGGCGGGTGCGCCCGGGGTGGGCGAGGACCACAGCTACCGGCGTCCGTCCCGCCACTCGGCCAGTGTCCCCGGGGTGCTGCTGCCGAGCCTGCGCCGTACGCCGCCCCGGGTCTGCGTGGTGATCGACACCTCCGGTTCGGTGAGCGACGCCGAGCTGGGCAGCGCGCTGCTGGAGGTGGCGGCGATCTCGCGGGCGGTGGGCGGACGGCGAGACCTGGTCTCGGTGATCTCCTGCGACGCGGCGGCCGGCGTCGCCGTCCCGCTCTGCCGGGCCGAGAACATCGAACTGATCGGCGGTGGCGGGACGGATCTGCGCTCCGGCTTCACCCGGGCGCTCCGCTCCCGGCCGCGCCCGGACGTGATCGTGGCCCTGACCGACGGTCAGACGCCATGGCCGTCCGCGCAGCCGCCGTGCCGCACCGTCGTCGGTCTCTTCCCCCGCCCCGCCCGCGCCGTGGACGAGGAGAACCCCGAATACGTCCCGGACTCACCGCCTTCCTGGGCGCGTGTCGTCGCCATCAGCTGAGAAAGACCAGGGGCGCCGCATCCAGGTCGACGTCCTGCGGCTTGTCGTGAATTGATGAAGTTGCTGCATAGGATCGATGGAGGTGATGCAGCAATGGACCATTTTGTGGAGTAAGTGACTCTAGTCTCCTTGAGGGGTTGATGGAGTATTGGGTCCTCGTATCGATGGTGGGGGGCTTCGGTGGATCCTCTGCAACCCGGCGACCCGTGCCGCGTCGGCAAGTACCGGCTGGTGGGGCGGCTTGGCGAAGGTGGCATGGGTCAGGTGTATTTCGGTCGTTCCCCCGGGGGACGTCCGGTCGCGGTGAAGCTGATCCGGTACGAATACGCGCACCGTGAGCGATTCCGCGCCCGATTCGCCCGCGAGGTCGAGGCCGCCAGCAGGGTCGGGGGGTTCCATACCGCATTGGTCATCGACGCCGATCCCGACGCCGATCCACCGTGGATGGTCACCGCCTACATCCCCGGCCCTTCCCTGCATGGTGCCGTCACCGCACACGGTCCGCTCGACGCGCAGGCCGTACGGACGCTGGGCGCCGGGCTCGCCGAGGGGTTGGCCGCAATCCACGCCTGCGGGTTGGTGCATCGAGATCTCAAACCCGGCAACGTCATTCTGGCCGCCGACGGTCCGAGAATCATCGACTTCGGTATCGCCAGCACGCAGGATGCCGGCAAGATGACCGCGACCGGCGCTGTCCTGGGAACCTATGCCTACATGTCCCCGGAACAGGTGAACGGGTATCCGCCCGAACCCGCCAGCGATGTTTTCGCCCTTGGCGCGGTGCTGGGATTCGCGGCCACCGGGCACAGCCCTTTCGACGGCGAGACAACCGCCGCCATTCTTCGTCGAATCACGAGCGAGCCACCCGACCTACGCGATATTGCCGTGGAGCGCGGGGATCACGACTTGATCGTCGCTTGCCTGGTAAAAGACCCCGCAGCCCGGCCGCCTCTCGCTGACGTTCTCGCCCGGCTGGCCGGGCCCTGGCCGAGTGCCGACTGGCTTCCCCCCGCCGTGATGAACATGATCGCCTCCAGGGAGGCCGAGTCCACCGGCGCCCTGGCCTCGGAGGAGGAATCGGGCCATCGGCTTCACGGACAAACCACGGTGGATCCATCTCCGAGACGGAGGATTCCGCGCCGCGTCGTCCTGCTCACGGGGCTCGTGGCATCGCTGGGCGCCGTCGTGGCCGGGGTGATGTTCCTGGTTCCCCCGGAATCCGACAAGGCGTCGGCCGTTCCCTCGGAACCCGCCAAGTCGTCGTCGATTCGTCCGGAGTCCGAGTCCGCCAAGCCGTCGATTCTCCCGGAGTCACTCAAGCCCTCGGCGCTCCCGGAGTCCATCAAGCCGTCGGCCCAACGCGGGCGCACCGTCACCGACGATGGCCGGGCATTCGGGCCCGGCGGATGGAGCCAGTTCACCGTGACGGTCGACCCGGCCAACACCGGCGTGCGGCTGACACGCCGCCTCGATTCCAGCGTGTCCGGGCAGAGCGCGTCAATCTCCGTTAACGGCAAAAAGACGGGGAAGTGGGTACCTATGGACGGAGCACTTACCGTCTGGGTGGATCAGACTGTCGTGCTGCCGAGGTCATCCACGAACGGCAGGAGAATTCTCACCGTCAGGAACACGTTCGCGTCTTCGACAAAAGATTTCAACGAGTTCACCTACTTCGTGGAGCAGAAGATCGGCGGCGTCTGGCGCCCAACCGATGTGGTCGACATCGGCCCCGGTAGCCTCGCCGACGAAAAGGCGCACAGATACCGCATCAAGAAGATGACCTGGGAGGGTACGCGTACGTTCAGCTATCGGCGTAGCTGACTGGTGATCTGCGAGTTGGTCGGGGCGGGCGGGAAGACAGCGCGCACTGGGCACAGAAAACCGGTCTCCTACAC
This sequence comes from Streptomyces sp. 3N207, assembly GCF_052246355.1. Taxonomy (NCBI): domain Bacteria; kingdom Bacillati; phylum Actinomycetota; class Actinomycetes; order Kitasatosporales; family Streptomycetaceae; genus Streptomyces; species Streptomyces sp. 3N207. Next base: position 43,123 of record NZ_JBQQBV010000016.1, read on the forward strand.
TGCAGTGCCCAGAGCGCTACGTGGCCGAGCCGCTGGCGTCGGGTCCTCGGCGAAGCGCTCGACTGGCTCCTGTCGAGCGGCTTCCGCGGGAAGACCGCCTCCGCCACCATGGTGTTCTCGACGCGTCGAACCCGGTCCGGCCAACTCGGGCCACCCACCTCACCAAACGGCCCGAGCGATGGGTAGGGCAGATGGCCACGATTTCCTACGACTCCCACCTCGTCCCCGGCGGCGTCCCCGGGCATTTCCTGCTCGCCCGGCATCACCAGGACGAGGACGTCTATCCCCAACTCGCCGCCGACATCATCGGTTCGTTCCCGCACGAACGCCACGATCAAGCGATACGAGGCCACGGCTCACACGGCGGAACAGCGACGATACGGTCGGGGACACCTCCCGTACGGATGCGGCTGGCGTGGTCCCGAGCAACCGGGACGAGTACGAGAGTGGGGAGGCAGGGACGATGACGCTGGCGCCGCCGCGGCCACCGAGCAAGGTCAACCTGCTGCCGCAGGATTACGGGAGCCTGTCTCGCGGTATTCCGCCCGCGCAGCCCGGCACGCTGTTCGTCATGGGCGTCAACGGCGGCATGAGCATGGCCCCCGACGCCGCTTTCCCTCTCGTGTTCGGCCGCAACGAACCCGAAGTCCATGTCTGCATCGCACCGCACGACGCACACGTCAGCCGCAAGCACGGCTACATCACCCGGGAGCACTCGCGATGGGTGCTCAACAACTCCGGACGCCTGCCCATCCGGCTCCCCGGGGCACGCCTGGTCCTGGGCGGCGACCGGGTCGAGCTCCCGTCCGGATTCACCCCGCTGTTCATCGTCGGCCCGAAACGGGAGCACCTGCTGGAGGTCCGTATCGCCACGCCGGCACCCGGCACAGGAGAGGACGGGGTACGCGAGGCCGCCACGCACGAGGGCGAGGTGTGGGACCTGACCGCGACCGAGAAGCTGGTCCTGGTCTGCCTCGCCCAGCGCTATCTGTGCAACGACCCCCAGCCACAACCACTCACCTGGGCCGAGGCCGCAGCCGAACTGGGCGAACTGTGCCCCGCGGAGAACTGGACCAGGAAGCGGGCGGCACGCATCATCGCCGGCGTACGGACCAGACTCAGCCGCACAGTGCCCGGGCTCATGGAAGACGAAATCCCCCAGCCCGTCGGCAATGCCCTCAACCACAACCTGATCACCGAACTCCTCGTAACCACAACCCTCGTCAAATCCGACCTCGCCTACTTGGAGGGCGACGAACATCACTGAGGGCCCTGCGAGCCGCCCGGATCTCCGCGACAGCGGTCGGAATCGCCATCGCCCACGCAATAGTCGAGCGCGCCTTGTTCGGTTGGCCGGCCGGGACGAACTCTCCGGAGCAGCGACGGGATTGGCCGACGTCCCGCACCGCATCGGACCGAGGATGCAACGGATGCGGCGGTCGGTGTGGCAACGAAAGCAGTTGTGCAGTTGTGCGGTGCGGGCACCACCACAACTGCACAACTGACAAGAGAGCATCCCGCTGGGCTGGGCCGGCCTGGGCTGCGCCTCGCGTGGGCTGTGGACTGTACGCAGTACCAGAAATCAAACGGGGCGGAAATGCACCGAACGAGCCTGCTTATGTCCCTTGTTGAAGCGCCCGACCGGCGGAAGCCAGACCAGGATAAGTGCGACGAGGCCGAGAACGATGGCGAGGAAGCTGGTCAGGAACAAGCTGTTGGGCGGCTGGTCGCCCAGAATGAGGGTGTGCGGCAGGATGAACTGGACGACCGCCATCACAGTGATCAGAACTCGCGCCCAGGTGGCGCCCGTACGCAGAACGAAGACGGTGAACAGCAGGAGGCATGCCGCGACAAAGATCGCGATACCGGCCCGCGCCGATATCGTGTCCTGAAGGCTGCTGACGGCCTCGTTCCAGAGGGGCCCGGACATGTCCTTGATCTCCGAGGCACTGGTCCCGGTAGGCAGCCCGACCGCGTCCGGGTTGTCGTCCATGGCCTGGCGCAGATAATCGTCGGCGAAGTCCTTTCCACCCGCGTAGACAATGAACGCGCCGATGAGGGAACAGAGCGCCGACAGCGCGGTGATGAGCGACACGACGACCACGAAGGCCGGACGTCTCGGCGGCGCGGGCGGGGCAGCGGGCGCCCCCTGCGCAGGGGGGTAGGGCTGCTGCATGGGGTGGGGGTAACTCACGGCGGAATGCTCCTTGCAAGGCTTGGCGCCTCAGTAGGTTTGCGGGTGCGAGGATCCTTGCATACCCGCAGGTCTTCAAACCGCCTTTTCTGTGAAACTAATCGGCAGAATACTCCACGCTCCCTCTCGAACAATTTGCTTCCGCGACAATGTGCTCGGGCGACGTGCAGCCACCGCGACCGGGGCGATTCGGTTTGTGCCCCTGCGCAGGCCGGTGTCGCCGGAAAACGCACGTGAGGGCTTCCGTCGCTCGCATCGTGGCGGTGGACCGACCCCGTCCGGATCGGCGCCCTGTACGGCCTCGTTGTCGCCCTCGCGTTCGCGACTCCGCGGACTGAGGTGTCCACGCTGCGGGTGCTGTCTGCGGCACGGCTCAACCCGATCGGAGACGGTGAATGTCACCTCGGCCATCCCTCTCCGAGATGTCTTCAGCCCATAGCGATCACCGGTTCGTGAGGCTGTTCAGCCAAGTGGAAGCCCGACATAGTGCCCTCATGACCGTGGGCTTCAGTGGTGATGTGGCCGAGTACTACGCAAAATTCAGGCGAGGCTATCCCGAACAGGTCCTCGACTTCCTGCAGGGATACTTTGCGCTGTCTCCGGAAGACAGCGTCCTCGACCTCGGATGTGGCACGGGACAACTTGCCATTCCGCTCGCGCCACGGGTCCGGGCGGTAATCGGAATGGACCCGGAACCCGACATGCTGCGCCTGGCTCGCGAGGCGGCCGGTGAGCGCGGAGTCCGCAATGCCACCTGGGTGCTCGGTGCCGACACCGATGTCCCTTCTCTCGGCGCACTGCTGGGACATAAGTCATCGCTTGCGATGACCGTCGTGGGACAGGCCCTCCACTGGATGCGGCACGACGAGCTGTTCCGCGGCCTCCTTCCGTTCTTCCGCGTAGGCGGAGGCATCGCCGTGATCTCCAACGGGACACCGCTGTGGCTGCAGGACTCGGCCTGGTCACGTGGTCTGCGTTCCCGGCTGGAACACCACTTCGACACCGAACTGACCGCGTCCTGCGGAACCGCTGACACGGATCGGCTCCGGTATGCACAGTCACTCGAAGAAGCCGGCTTTTCAGACCTGCGAAGCACCACGGTCTCCTACACCGCCGAGCTGACTTTCGACCAGGTCATCGGCGGTCTCTACTCCGCCATTCCCGCAGAGCAACTACCGACTGCCGAGCATCGGCCGGCATTCGAGGACGGCATCCGGGCGGCACTGCCACACGACGAGCCTTTCCCCGAGCACGTCCACGTCTCCGTACTCGTGGGCCGGGTCGGCTGACCGGACGCACATTGCCGCATGCTACGGCGCGGGTCGCTCACTGGTCGGAGTAGCTGAGGTCCCCCATGGTCCAGGCGCTCACGTCCTTGATGGCGATCCGGTACATCCCGCCCGTTTCAGGAATGCCAACGGTTCCCTGGAGGATCCTGGCGACATGGAAGTGCAGGTAGGAGGGCGACTTGGGGTCACGAGGCTCCGTGCTTTCCGGTACGGCCATGAAAGTTCCGGCGAACGGACCGAGCCGGTCCGAGTCCCTCAGAACCTCGGCCACTCGCCGCCTCCACACCGTCTCGGGAGCCAACCGCCCCGTGATGACAGCCCCGTGGACCACGACGGTGAGAGACATCTGATTGGTTTGCTCCGACTCCACCATGGCGGCGATGTCGACGAGCAGCTCGTCAGCATTCGACATGGGTGCTGATGCTATAAGGCCGCGCACCCGGTCCGCGACGGGCAGGGACTCGCGCCGTTCCGGGGACGCGAGCGGAGCATCGCCACGTGGCGATGCTCCGTCCCGACGTTGATACGTACGACGCCCCGGCGGCGTCATGTGACACCACCGGGGCCATGCCTGGGCTCGGGCATGCCTGAGGCCCAGGGACGCGCCTACGCCCCCCGGGTGGTCAAGCCTGCGGCGCGGTTCCCAGCAGTGCCGCCGCCGTCTCCTGGGGGGTGAGAACAGCCTCCGGCGCGGTGACAGGGCCGTGGCAGGTGAAGCCGAGCCGGGTCAGTGCCCTGCCCATGTCCTCGGCAGTGAAGTCGCGGCGGTCCTGCCTGGTGACCACTTCGCCGACCTGCTTGACAGGGAAGGTGCGGCGGCCGATGGTCACGGACGCCCCTGAGACGGGTTCGGGCTTGATGCCCTTCATCGCCTCCAGTACGTCGCTCTTGAGCAGGTAGAAAGCGGAGTTGGCGATCACGCAGCGCATAGTGCCTCAGCAGGGTTGAAGGGGGAGCTCCGGAAAGGGCTGACTGTCGGGGACGGTCGGCGGGCGAGGACACCCCCGGCGTGGCCGTTCTCGTCGAGCACGGGGGAACACGTCATGCGGCGATGTCGGAGGACGGGCGACGGCGTCCTCGGGCAGGCCGGCTCCGTCGCCCACGCTGCGCGGAGGAGCCGGTGCGCTTGGGGCGCTCGGCGACCGGTGCGGCGATGGTGACGGGTACGCCAGGGGGCTGCTGGGCGCCCGTGATACGGCTCAGTTCGGCCTCGCCCGAGCGCACCTTGGCCACCTGCGCCGTGATACCGGCGTCGGCCATCAGCCGGTTCACGCTGCGGCGCTGGTCCGGCACGACCAGGGTGACGACGGTGCCGGACTCACCGGCGCGGGCGGTGCGACCGCCGCGGTGCAGATAGTCCTTGTGGTCATTGGGCGGATCGACATTGACGACGAGGTCGAGGTTGTCGACATGGATGCCGCGAGCCGCGACATTGGTGGCCACCAGGACCGTGACGTGCCCGGTTTTGAACTGGGCGAGGGTGCGGGTGCGCTGGGACTGGGACTTTCCGCCGTGCAGCGCCGAGGCGCGTACGCCGACGGCCAGCAGCCGCTTGGTCAGCCGGTCCACCGCGTGCTTGGTGTCCAGGAACATGATCACCCGCCCGTCGCGGGCGGCGATCTCGATGGTGGTGGCCTGCTTGTCGGCGTCGTGCACGTGCAGCACGTGGTGCTCCATCGTGGTGACCGCAGCTGCGGAGGGGTCGACGGAGTGGACCACCGGATCGGTCAGATAGCGGCGGACCAGACGGTCGACGTTCCGGTCGAGGGTGGCGGAGAAGAGCATCCGCTGCCCCTCCGGCCGTACCTGGTCGAGCAGTTGGGTCACCTGGGGCATGAAGCCCATGTCCGCCATCTGGTCCGCTTCGTCCAGGACGGTGATGGCGACCTGGTTCAGCCGGCAGTCGCCCCGCTCGATGAGGTCCTTGAGCCTGCCGGGTGTCGCGATGACGACCTCGGCCCCCGCGCGCAGCGCGCTTGCCTGACGGCCGATCGACAAGCCGCCGACCACGGTGGCGAGCCGCAGTTGGAGCGACCGGGCGTAGGGAGTGAGCGCGTCGGTCACCTGCTGTGCCAGTTCCCGCGTGGGTACGAGGACGAGTGCCAGCGGCTGCCGGGGCTCGGCTCGTTGCCCCGCGGTACGGGTCAGCAGGGCGAGACCGAAGGCAAGCGTCTTGCCCGAGCCCGTGCGTCCGCGGCCCAGGACGTCCCGGCCGGCCAGCGAGTTCGGCAGCGTCGCCGCCTGGATCGGGAACGGCACGGTCACGCCTTCGGACTGGAGCGCGGTACGCAGCCGGTCGGGCAGGTCCAGATCGGAGAACTTCTCGACGGCCGGAAGCGACGCGGTGCTGCTGACCGGCAGTGCGAACTCCCTGGGCCGGGAGGGGGAACGATGCCCTTGACCGCCCGATCGCCCGGCCGTGGCCGAACGGGGCGGAGCACTCTTGCGGGCCGTCCCCTGCGGACGGCCGCGGCCACCCCGTCCGGAGCCGCCGGCGGCGCCCGTACGGGAGCGGTTGGAGCTGTCGTTCGTGCGGGTGGAGCGATTCATACGGAATTACCTTCCTCGGTGCGGCACGCATCGAGGGAATTCCTCCAGCAGCAGTGAGCTGCATGAGTATTCGCAAGAACGAGCCGAAGAAAAAGAACAAACAAAACCGGGCCACAGTGGCAGCCGGTCCTTTTCGGAAAGAGCAGCGGCGAGTCGGAACGGGCAGCGGAAAATGGGCCGGGAAAAGGCACTCGCCCTTCGGTCCGTGAGGGCCGGGAGCAGGATTCCGCCTTGCCGGAGACTTGGGAATTCGGCAGACGACGCTGCCGTTGACCCGCCGTGCACAGAGCCCGTCGAAGACGAGGGGCACGGTCAGGGGGACGAGCTGGGGGCGCGTACGCGCGGTGCACCCCGGCTGCCTGGTACGCGTCGACGTCGGCGTCAGGCAGGAACGATGTTCTCGGCCTGAAGGCCCTTCTGGCCCTGCGCGATGTCGAAGTTCACCTTCTGGCCTTCCTGAAGCTCGCGGAACCCGGAGGCGGCGATGTTCGAGTAGTGGGCGAACACGTCAGCGCCGCCACCGTCCTGCTCGATGAAGCCGAAGCCCTTTTCCGCGTTGAACCACTTCACGGTGCCAGCTGCCATTGAATCTCCCTCGGGGGCAGTGACCGGAATCCGCACCTTGCGAAACCGGAGTCGCTGCGATGATCTCCCCTCCGGAAACACCGGAAATGAAAAGTACGCTCGCCGATGAGCGGCGAAAGAGCATGTGAAATCTCTGGGAACCACAACTGCAACTGCCATCAGCGTAGCACGGTCGAGCCGGAGACCGCGATTAGTGCCCGCTGCGGCCCTCCAGGGCAGAAATCCTGGCTGCTCATTTTCGGCATTTCTGCACCGGCCGGCAGAGATTCCTTCCTCCGGTTGGCAGCAGTGCTGTCACCGCGGGTTTGAGGCATCGGCGAGTACGGTGACCGCCTTAGCCGGCTCCTGGGACGACGAGTGACGGCCGGCCCGGCCGGGCGGCGAGTGAGGTTACACCGGTCACCACTGCGGGCTGTCGAGGCAGCCGTCGTCAGGCGTCGGTCTTCGACTCGGACGGGGCGTCGCAGGAGTGCCGCGCGCGCAGTTGCTCGTTGATGCGGTTGGCTTCCTCGAGTTGGTCTTCGAGGATGATGATGCGGCAGGCCGCCTCGATCGGGGTGCCCTGATCGACGAGCTCCCGGGCCCGGGCGGCGAGGCGTAGCTGGTAGCGGGAGTAGCGGCGGTGCCCGCCCTCCGAGCGGAGCGGAACGATCAGGCGGGCCTCGCCGACGGCCCGCAGAAAGGCGGGGCTGGTGCCGAGCATCTCGGCGGCCCGGCCCATGGTGAAGGCGGGGTAGTCGTCGTCATCGAGCCTGCTGGCGGGGGTGGAAGGGTTGTCTGCGGCCACTGACACCTTTCGGAAAACGCGTCGAGGGCCCCTGCCGCGATGCGGTGCCAGGGCCCGGAGGGATCAACACCATCTACCGGCTGCTGCGCTGCACCGGTCTTCTCTTGCCCCGCCACCGCTCCGGGAGGACGGGCGCGGAGATCGCGGCTACGGGACCGGGGACCGTGTTCCAACCCGCAACTGCGCGCGGCTTCTTGGGCTGCCCGCCCCGGCAGTCAGTGGTGGAGCACCCAACATCCGGCCCCATCGCTCGGTTTCCCCTCCACGATTGCTTGACCTGCATGTACGGAGGTTCGTCCCCCGCCGAACCTGTCTGATCTTCACAGCTACGCGAAAAACTCTAACCCGTCCGCCCCTTCATGTCTTACTCCCGCGAGTGCAGATTTCCTGCCCGGCCCGCTTCGCCCGCTCCGGCCGAAGCGCTCTCGGCGGGGATCTGTGCCCGATCGAGGGACGTGGGGGCGTTCGCCCCCCTCCGCGCGCGGTGCGCCCCGAAGATGCGGGCCATGACACGAATTTCGCTGCGTGCCCTGGCCCGTCTCACCGTCCCGGCTCTTCTGTCCGTCCAAGCGATTCTGACCACGGGCGGAACCGCCGAGGCCCAGCACAGCTGCCGGCCTGCGGACTGTGGCCGCTCGGTCGTCGTCGCGCCGCTGTCCCAGGCCCCGCCGAGCCAGGGGTCGTGCACCAGCCCGGAGAAGGCCGTCTGCATGATCAGGGGCGAGACGCCGCAGCAGCGCCGCGAGTCCCGCGAGACGCGGATGCGCTACCACGCCCTGCTCGGTGAGATGGACCGGACGGAATGCGAGATGCGGGCCCGCGGGTATACGGAGGAGGAGATCGCCCGGCGGCTGGTCGCGATGCGCAACGAGGCCAAGGACATCACCCGCGCCGACATGAGCCCCGAGCAGGTTGCGAAGCTTGAGGAGCGCAACCGCGAGAAGTACGGCAACCCGCTGGGCCCGACGGCTGACCAGCTGTACGCCAAGTACGGCTCCTGGAAGGCGGTCAGCGACGCCGCGACCCGTTCCAGCAGGGCCGTCGACGCCGAACTCGGCCTGGAGTACCGTCCGTGCCCCTGCGAGCAGGAACAGAGCACGGACGCTCCGGCCGGCATCACGGGCAACGCTCCGGCCGCCGACGCGCACTGACTGTCCGAGCCGACGGCTCTCGGCAGCACTGGCTCCCGTGAGTCCGACGGCTCGCTGGCCGACAGTCGCCGACCGTGACTGAGCACTCGGCGACTGAGCACTCGACGGAGCCTCGCGGCGCCGCGCGTCCGTGTCAGCCGTATCGGGCGATCTGACGAAGCCCCGGTCGGCCGACAGGCGAAGCGGGCGGACGGGGCGGCAGGACAACAGGAAGCGGCCCCCTTGCTCCCCCGAAGTCGGCGGGAGCAAGGGGGCCGTAGCGCGTTCCCCGGCGGTTACTTGGGCGCGACCGCCTTCTCGGTTTCGGTTTCCTTTCGGCGGGCCCGGTCCCGGACCAACGAGATCGCGATCACGAGTGCGGCAACGAGCAGCGAGAGCAGTACCTGGCTCCGGCCGCCGCCCTCCTTGTCATCGGTGAGCATGTAGAGGAGCACGAACGAGATCATCCCGATCGTCGCCCACGTCAGATACGGGAACAGCCACATCTTGACGACGAGCTTTTCCGGGCTCTCGCGCAGGATGATCCCCCGCATCCGCAGTTGCGAGAAGCAGATGACCAGCCATACGAACAGCGCGACTGCGCCCGAGGAGTTCAGCAGGAACTGGAAGACCGTGTCCGGCCACAGGTAGTTGAAGGCAACCGCGACGAAGCCGAAGGCCACCGAGGCCAGGATCGCGGGCTGCGGGACACCGCGGGAGTTCGTACGTACGAAGGACCGAGGGGCGTCGCCGCGCTGCCCGAGGGAGAAGGCCATCCGGGAGGCGGTGTAGAGCCCGGAGTTGAGACAGGACAGCACAGCGGTCAGCACGATGAAGTTCATGATCTGCCCGGCGTGCGGGATGCCGATCGTGTCGAGGGCCGCCACGTACGAGCCGTGCTTGGTGATCGAGCGGTCGTTCCACGGCAGCAGCGAGACCACGACGAGGATCGAGCCGACGTAGAAGATGCCGACCCGCCAGATCACGCTCCTGGTGGCCTTGGCGACCGCCTGCCGTGCGTTCGGGGACTCACCTGCGGCGAGGGTGACGATCTCGCTGCCCATGAAGGAGAAGACGACCAGGAGGATGCCGGTGAGGATCGCGCCGGGTCCGTTGGGCAGGAAGCCGCCGTGCTCGGTGAGATTGCTGAAACCCGTCGCGGCGTGGTCGGAGCCGGGCAGCACACCGAAGATCGCCAGGCCGCCGAGAACGATGAAGCCGGCGATGGCGACGACCTTGATGCCCGCGAACCAGAACTCGAACTCACCGAAGGAGCCGACCGAGGCCAGGTTCGCGGCCGTGAGGACCACCATCACGATCAGTGCCCAGGCCCACTGCGGTACGGCGGGCACCCATCCCTCAAGGATCACGGCGCCTGCCGTCGCCTCCACGGCGAGTACGACGACCCAGAAGAACCAGTACAGCCAGCCGATCGAGAACCCCGCCCAGCGACCGAGCGCCCTGTCCGCGTAGGCGGAGAAGGACCCGGAGGTCGGGTTGGCGGCGGCCATCTCGCCGAGCATCCGCATCACGAAGACGACCAGGGCGCCGACCAGTGCATACGACAGCAGGATGCCGGGGCCTGCTGCGGCGATACCGGAGGCCGAGCCCACGAAGAGACCGGCGCCGATCACCCCGCCGATGGCGATCATCGACAGATGGCGGTTCTTGAGACCGGCCCGCAGACCTGGCTGCTCCGGAGCCTGGTCACTCGTGGGCGGAGCAGTGTCGGAGGGCAGTGAATCGGGTGGACGTGTTGTCATGTCGACATCCATTGAGTGGTTGGGAGGGCCATGGGGGAGCGGCTGCCTGGGTCGACGGATGGACGGCCCCCGACGGATCGCCGGATTGCTTCGGTGGGGGTCCAGCAGGCCGGGTATGCGCAGGGCAGAGGCGTCATGGTCCTGACGATTCCCGAAGTGTCACGGCGTGGAGCGGTCTCAGGATGCCGCGGTGACGTGGGCGACACCGCAGGTCCGGAGCTTCGCGCCGTCTCCTTGTGGGAGGTGAGCCGCGTCACTTGCGGAAATTGATTTGCGCAAGCGTATGGGGGGTCAGGGGGCGAGGTGTTTGTTCCCCAGGACAAAGTCGTCCTCGATGGCTGTCCGACCGACCAAAGCGGAGTCAGGGTCAGCTGGTGGGCGGCAGCCGCAGCTGGAGCATGGCCAGCAGACGCTGGTCGGGACGGCTCAGATCGAGACCGGTCAGCTCCTCGGCCCGGCGCAAGCGGTAGCGCAGCGTGTTGGGATGCACATGAAGCTGGCTTGCGGCAGCCCGAACGTCACCGAAGGAATTCAGATAGGCCAGCAGAGACTCGGCCAGTCGGCCCTGGTGCCGGCTGTCGTGCGCCACCAGGTCGGTCAGCCGCGGATCCCGGATCTCGGGATGGGCGGAGAGCAGCGTCAGCATCTCGCTGACCAGGACTTCCGCCTGGATGTCCGGCAGCGCGGCGACGGTGGTGGACACGTCGGCGCTCAGCATGGCATCGAGGATGCGGTCGGCCTCCCGGCGTGACTCGGGGACACCGCCGAGCCCGGACACCAGGCAGCCGACCGAGCCGCGCATCGGCAGCCCCAGATGGCGGCCTGCCGCATCGATGATCTCCTGGCCCCAGCCCCGCAGCGTGGCCGTGTCGATGCTGCGCGGCAGTTGAGGCAGGAGCACATAGATACGGGAATCGAGCTGGGTGACCAGCGCGCTGCGATGCCGGGCGGCGCTGTGCACCGAGATCAGGTTGGCCAGCTCGGTGTGGGTCAGCTCCGGTGCGGCGACCACTTCGGCGGTCCCGTACGAGAAGCCCAGTACGGCGGCCGGGCGCGCCGCGTCGAGGCCCAGGTGGTTGGCCAGCGGCTGCGGCCCGGTGCTCCCTTCCAGCAGCCCGGCGAGCAGGGTCCGGGTGAGAGCCAGGTCCTCCGAGAGCTCCCGGCGGCGGCGTGCCAGATGGTGCGCGGCGACCCGGGCGGCGCCCAGCAGCGCCTGCTCCGAGTGCTCGGACAGCGGCGTCGAGCCCTCCTGCACCCAGATGGTGCCCAGCTGTCGGTCCCCGGACCGTACGGCGACCGCGAGCCGACGGCGGATCCCCAGCTCGGGGTGGCTCGCGATACCGATCACTTCGTCGCTGGAGTGCAGATGCTGGAACACTCCCCACTCGCGCAGCTTCGCGAGGTACGCCTCCGGTCCCTGCCAGCCCAGGATGGAGCGCCGCCGCAGGTCGTCTATCTCGTCCGAGTCGGTGGAGCGGGAGTATGCCAGCACCCGGTTGGCGGCGTCCTCGATGCTGACGATGCCGCCGGTGAGGATGGCGGTGGTCTGGGCGAGCGAGAACAGATCGCCCTCCTCGGCCCCTTCCGCCGGGTGGCCCGGCGCGTCGTCGAGGGCGGCGCGGGCCAGCGCGTTCACCTGCTCCCAGCGTGCTTCGTTGCGCAGTGAGAGCAGGGCGACCCCGGCCTCGGTCGCGGTTTCGGTGAGGACCGCGGCCTGGCCGGGACCGTCCAGCTTGACCACAGCGGCGGCAGCACCGTCGCGCCCGGCGCCCCGTAGCGCGGGACAGGCGGCTCGGCCACGGGCACCGATGACGAGGACCAGCTCGCCGGGCCGGGCGGTCGGCGGGTCCTCCGGGTCGAGCAGATCGACCCCGCGGATCTCGACGTCCAGCCCGGCGGGAGCGGCCTGCACCTCGACCAGCGAGTCACCCAGGGCCATCAGCAACTGGCGCAGGCTGATGCCGGCTGGGGGCGGAGGTACCGCGGCCGGAACCATGATCGTCGCCTTTGCTGAGAGCCACGCGGGACTCCGATGCTATCCGGCCGGAACACCGAGCCCCCATACGAGCGGACGGTCCCCGTCCCACCGCACAGAGTCACGGCAGGCCCGGAGCCGGTTCGCCGGAATCCGAGGCCCGGCAAGCCCTCCGTGCGTACCCGCACCCGGAACCGCCAGCCGCAGCAGAACGCCGCCCCTGGGGCCACGGCTCGGCGACGTCCTCGACGGGCTGCTGGAGACAGCCCCGCAGACGGCGGCCCCTTCCCCGGTTGCCCCTGAACCGAGCGTGGCCAGAGAGGCGGCTGTTCCGTCGTTGGCGCGCGGTCGGGCTGCCTACGGCGGCTCCCGGCCTGCTCCGCGGGCGCAGGCCGCGGCCTACGCCCGCGGCCTGCGCCCGCGGCCCCTGATCCACGAGTCGTGGACTTCTGGTTCGACGGAGCAGCTGCTGGAGTCCCTGCGGCGCGCTCTGGCCCAGGTACGTCGTCAACGCTCCGCGTCAGCCCGGAGTGAGGATGTCGAACTCGTTGCCCTCCGGGTCGACGAGGCACGTCCACGACACGTCGCCCTGGCCGAGGTCGATGTCGGTGGCGCCGAGAGCCCGTAGCCGGGCCGCCTCCGCCGCTTGATCGTCACCGGGGTACGGCCGGAGGTCGAGATGGACGCGGTTCTTCACGGTCTTGGCGTCGGGGGTGCGGAGGAGCTTGAGATACGGGCCGACGCCCTTGGCGGAACGCAGCATCGCATGATCGTCGGTGACCTCGTGCAGGGTCCAGTCCATCGCCTCGTCCCAGAATCGGGCCATGGCCCGCGGATCGGTGCAGTCGGCCACGATCGCACCGATCGGTCCGGTGTCACGGTAGATCTCCCGAGGCTCCGCCACGCAGAACTCGTTGCCATCCGGGTCGGCCAGGACCGTCCACGGAACGTCGCCTTGGCCCACGTCGACGGGCGTCGCGCCGAGATCCTTCAGGCGCGCGACCAGGTCCGCCTGATGGGCGGCAGAGGTGGTGGCGAGGTCGATGTGCACACGGTTCTTCACCGTCTTGGGTTCCGGGACGGTAATGACGTCGATGCAGACGGCGGCGGGGTCGGGATAGGCGAAGCCCTCGGGTTCGACGTTGGTCACCACGCCGGGTTCCTCGACGGAGGTATTCCAGCCCAGCGCCTCCGCCCAGAACCGGCCGAGCGCGGAGTCATCCCGAGCATTCATCGCAATCTGAACAAGCCGCAATGTCATGCCCGCGATCCTATGCACACCGCCCCGCAGCGACATACGCACCTGCCGTCCTTTTCCTGCGTGGGCAAGACGACCTCGGTTCTCGCTTTCCCCGACGAGTACCACTGTCGCGAACTCGCGGAGAAGGGCCAAATGCACGGCGGCGGGCGGAAACCCTGCGCCTGCTCGGCTCGCCGGCCGTATACCGCCACCGTCACCCTCGGCGACAGCTACATCGACTACCCGGTGGGGCAGTGGGCCGCCGAACAACGCCGCGCCTGGCGCAACGGCGAACTGGAGGACTGGCGCACCGAACTGCTGGCCGAGACGGGCTTCGTCTTCGACCCCCGCGACCAGGCGTTCACCGAGTTCCTGGACGTGTGCGCCCTCTACTTCGCCGAGCACCACACCCTCGCCGCACCCCGCGAGGCAGCTATCGCAGGTGTCCGGAGCCCGGAGCAGGGAACGGTCCAGCAGGCCCGCGAGGCGGGACTGCTGGCCTGAACTGCCGCCAAAGGCGTGCCGAATGCGATTGCCTCGGAGAGAGCGTGGGGCCGCTCGCGCCGGCCGCGAGGGCTGCCATCGGGTTCCGCCTACGCCTCCAGGAGGTCATCCGGGGAGGGCGGCCGCCGTCACTGGGGTTGGGTCAGCCGGACGTACCCGTACGGATTGAAGAACAGGTCGTCCTCGTCGTAGCGGTCGCACATGCCGGTGCGCAGCAATCGACGGGGGGCGTCCTCGGTCATCCGATAGCCGGCACCGTCCTCGATCTCCTCCGCGCGGGGATCGGTGAGCAGATAGATCGCGAGTGTGTCCAATTGCGCGACCAGATCAGACACACCTTCTCCGGTCAGTTGCTCCTCGTCGACCTCGATCTCCACCTCAGGCGCACCGAGAAGGTGCATGCCGCAGCTGTAGAGCACCTCACCGTCGTAGATCGGCCGCTTCACCCAGGCGTTGACAAGGGCACTGGCCAGATCCTCGTCCTTGGCATCGGCCGCTCGGTCGGCCAGCGCAAGCCATCGGGCGCGGCCGTGCGTGATGCCGCTGCTCTCGTTCTTCACCGCGGCGGCACCGGATCGCAGCAAGGCTGCCGTCGCCGCCAGCAACCGCCGCGAAGTGTCGGCCGCCAGTTCCCGCATCATCGGCGCGGACAGCAAGTAGCCAACGGTGTCGTGGGATTCCACTGCGGCCCAGTCCGACTCGTCGAACGACGCCGCTGCCATACATGCCTCGAACGCCTCCGGCATCTGAGGATCGGGTTCGGCCTCGGAGTACTCACGGTCGAGGACGAACCCGCCGAATCCGGTGGCGATCTGTTCCATTTCCGAAAGGCCCAGCCCGGAGCCGAGTACGCACAGCACATGCCGGGGTATCGCTTCACTCATCCCCAGAGGTTATCGACACGATCTACGCTCCGCGCCGGTTCACCGAAGTATCGGGAGGCCGATACGGCTGACACCGCCACGTCTGCCCTGCTGTCTGCCCTGCCGTCAGGCCGCGCGTCGGTCCGGAGGGCCCGCGCAGCTCAGGCTGCGCAGGCCGGGCACCGGACAGACCGACGTGCGACGGTCGGTCAGAGCCTGTACGCGAGTCAGTCAGAGCCCGTACGCGGACGGGTCTGCACCTCGCCGAAGCCTTCCATCTCGTCCCAGTTGAGCTGGGTGATGGTTTCGGTGGACGTCCGGCTGAAGGTGAGCAGACGGCCGTCGCCGCTCCCGGACACCTTTTCCCAGCCGTCGAAGTCCCTGGTCAGCTTGGTGTTCCAGGTGGCGAACCGATAGCTGGCGGCGGCGATCGACTCGGTGGGCGGCTCGCCGTCCGAGCAGTAATGACCGAAGTCGGCGATGGCCGCGACCGTGCCTCCGAACGCCTTCAGCTTCAGGCTCTGGCACGGATCGGTGGCGGTCTTGTAGATCAGCTGCGGTGTGCTCCACTTCTTCGACTTGGGGCTGTAGTGCTGCTCGACGAGCCCTCGCCCCTCGTCGTAGTACATGCCGACGCGTCGTCCATCGTCCAGCGTGACGACATCGTCGAACCTGGCGCTCCGGTCCCCGGCGTCCCCGGCGTCCCCGGCGTCCGCGGCTTCCGTCGCGCTCGCCGAGGAACCTGAGGAGTCCTTCTTGGGAGCTTCCCCTGCCTGTGCGGTGGCCTGGACGAACACCGCGGATCCCGCCAATACGACGGCGGCACCGGCCAGCCCCACCGCACGTCCCCCGCGTTTGGTCATACGCAAAATCGCAACTCCCCTGTCGAGTTGGTCCGTTGGTCGATTGCCAGGGTGTTCGTTTTTCGTGCACGGCACCGAGAGCTCCGGACCATCTGATGCGGGGTTGTGACACGGGGAGGTCAGGCCGCATCGGGGCGGCGGATCCTGCGGGTGATCTGGCGCCACACGGTTCGGCGACGTTCGGATGTGACGGGTTCGGATGCGGATTCGGGCTCGGAATCGGGTTCCGGTTCGGGTTCGGCGGGCCCCGTGGGTTCGGCGGGCTCTGTGAGGGCGTCGGACTTGCGGGGCTTGGGTGCGGAAGCGGGAGGTGTGGTGCGGTTGGCTTCGGCGCGTGCAAGTGCGGCGATGGCCCGGAAAGGGTCGGTAGGCATAGTTCTCCTGCGGCAGACGTGATGAACCGGAGCGGTCGCCGCCCGGAGCACGGTGAGTCGAGGGCTCCGGACAGGCGGGTCCGGTCAGCAGCGCAGGATCTGCCCTTGGGTTGCCCGTGGGTGACAGTCTGCGGCTGTGCCCGGAGCCGGGTCTGCGGCAGCGGCCGGGACGGTTGGCAGACTGCTTGCGGGCGGGGAGTGCACCGCAGCAAGCGGGACGTGACACAGCCGGGGGGATGACGAGGTCGCGGGACACACCTTGGCGGAGGAGCCGTGCCCATGGTGATGGCCGCGTGGCGGCGTGGCCATGTCCATCTCGTGACAGGAGGTGCTGGCGGAGGCCGCGACGGGGGTGCGACTTTCGGGGCACCCCTGCTCGTCCGCAGCCAGGTGGGGGCAGCCGAGGGCGAGCAGGGTGAGGAGCAGGACGAGTACGCCCGCCAGGGGTACGGCCGGCCCGTGTGCGCGGGCCGTCACCTGATGACGAGCCATGGGGGGCGTTCGAAGGAGCATTCGTGCTCGCCTCCCGCCGTCCCGGTCGTGCCTTCTCCTGCCATGGTCGATGCGGTCGGGACAGAGCGGGTCGGCGGTCACCTGTACGGGGGCCGTAATTCACCCGCGTCGACTAACGTTCCGGGATCCGGCACCCCTCGTCATCGTGCCAACCCGGCCCTTGGGTGCCCGGCCCCGCGCCTTGGCGAGCAGCACCGTCCCGGGGCGGAAGTTCTCCATCACGACCTCGCAGTGCCGGGCCAGGCCGAGCACGATGTCCCGCCCCCATCGGTCCGCACGTCAAGGGTGACGGAGCGCTTGTTGCGGGCGAGGGTGCGGAACACCATTGAGGTCTCCACGGGCACGTCGTCGGCCGTGCAACCCGTGGCCTGTGTCTGGACGTTCGACCTTCACGGCCTGCGTCCCGAAGTCCGCGAAGATGCACGTCGCGAAGGTGCGGCGATGAAGTTGCCGAGTTCGAGTACCCGGATTCCGGAAAGCATGGACTTCTCTGCCTCGGTCGCGGCGACAGCTCGCGCGTTCGTCCGAGCGCCGGCCGCAACCTCGTTCGGAGCCCGCGGTACGTGGGTACGCGCCGCAGGCTGTTGGGCGTCGGCCATTGACTCCCATGTGTCCGGTGCTGCTGCAAGTCGTCGTAAATGTTCGGGCGTCCTGGCCGTCGCGGTGCCTCCGGAATTCAGGTAAAAACGCTGCTCCTTGATGTGACGAGCCGGCGCATCGCTGAACTCAGGAGGAAATTCGTGGAAGAGCATCTTTCGGCAGCGCGGAAGTACGCCAGGCAGGCGGAGGAGTTGGTGGAGGGCATCAGTGAGCCAGGGCAGAAGGCCACGGTCTGCGCTCTGTTGGCCATCGCTCATGGGGTGATGGAGGTGGGCTTCGACCTCGACAACGTGAAGAGTGCCATCCAACGGTCATGACGGCACTGCCCGCACGCTGGTTCTGCTGTTGGGCCCTCACTTGAGGGCCCAACAGCAGAACCAGCGCACTTGCGGCTGGGCTGGAGGATGTACGGCGTCTCATGGACACGCACGCGGCCCTGATCGCTGCGTACCGGAGTTGTTGCGGTCAGCGCCTGCCTGCTCGGGCCAACGCGTCCTCAGCCTGTGCGGCCATGGTGCGGACCAGATCAGCCGCGGACGGCAGGTCGTTGATGAGATCGACGGCCTCGCCGGCCCACTGCGGCAGCGCCGGGATCTCGCCGCGTGCCACGGCGTCTTGGTACGCCTGCTGGGCATGCGGGGCAACGGCGAGTTCTTCCTCCCGGCCCCGCCATTCGTCGAGGAAGGGGTGGCCAAGCGTGCGGGCTGTGTACTGCGCCGGCCAGCGCGAGCGGCGGGCGATGTCGAGCACTCTGTTGCGCTCGGTGTCCTCTCCGCGTCCCTCAACGATCGCCTTCGCTGTCGCGGGGGCGACCAGGGCCTCGGCCGTGGCTTGGAAGCGGGTGCCCAACAGCGCTCCGGCAGCACCCAGCGCCAGGGCAGCCGCCACGCCGCGGCCATCGGCGATGCCGCCCGCCGCCAGCACCGGCACCGGCGCTGCCAGATCCACCACGATGGGCACGAACGGCAGTGTGGACCGCCCGCGCCGGGCTCCGTGCCCGCCCCCTTCGGTGCCTTGCGCCACGATCACATCGGCGCCCAGATCCACCGCCCTGCGGGCCTCCTCCAGGTCGGTGACCTGAATGATCAGCGCCGTGCCCGCGCTGCGAATGCGCTCTACGAACGGGCTCGGGTCGCCGAAGGACAACATCACCGCCGACGGTCTGTACTCCAGCGCCCGCGCCACCGCACCGACGTCGATCGCCCACGTCAGAAAGCCGATGCCCCAAGGCTTCGCAGCACCCTCGTCGGCCACTGCACGCGCTTCACGGGCCAGCCAGTCCGGATCACCGTTCCCGCTGCCCAGCAGTCCGAGACCGCCGCCGCGCGAGACCGCCGCCGTCAGGGCACCACCGGCCGACCCGCCCATCGGTGCCAGCGCAATCGGATGCTGCACATCGAACAGTTCCGTGAACGCCGTCGCCAATCCCATGCCCCCGATCCTCCCCCGCCGTCACGCCGGTCGTACCCGGTGTGGTGTTGTCAGGTCGCCTGCTCCGAAATCTCTGGCGGGCAGTGCAGCGACGGGGAACGATCGCGGAGCATCGCTCTCCGGCCGTTGACGCTCGATTTCATGGCGCTGATCGACAGATACGGTGCTGCCCTGATGACAGGATCGACAATCGGCTTGGTCTTGAACCGCCATGCCGGAGTGGTCCGCTCCAAGGGCTTGGGCATCATGGCGGACGGCTCCAGCGGCTCCGTCTCCTACGACGACGTTGTGGTGCGCACCTCCGACGGCTGGAGGATCTCCTGCCGGAAGGTGTCGCCGCGGCGTACCCCGTTGAAGCGCGCGACCGAGCTCGACTGATCACGGGCGGTCATCCATCGACAACCAGGCTCCGTTCGGCGGGATTCAGGTGCCGGCGTGCTCGCGGTCGGCTTCGGAGGGCCGGCGGCCCCAGGCAGAGATCATCGGTGAGGTGGCGAGATCGAGGCGGCCTGACGCGATGTTGGCGAGGTGCTGCTCGATCTCCTCCTCCGTGGCGAGGCCCGCGGCGGTGAGCTTGTCGCGCACCTGGTGGACGGTGGCCGCCTCGAGGACGTCGCACGCGGGCGAGGTGATCGGGAAGTAGGCGTCGGCCTCGACATCGGCAAGACCGACC
This sequence comes from Streptomyces sp. 3N207, assembly GCF_052246355.1. Classification (NCBI taxonomy): domain Bacteria; kingdom Bacillati; phylum Actinomycetota; class Actinomycetes; order Kitasatosporales; family Streptomycetaceae; genus Streptomyces; species Streptomyces sp. 3N207. The sequence continues at coordinate 62,457 of NZ_JBQQBV010000016.1, forward strand.
TCGCGCAGCAGCCGCGGCAGTTTGCGTCCGTAGGTGAGGTCGGCACCGCGCTGCTGAAGCAGCTGACGGAAGCCGCGGCGCAGCCGGTTGGCCAGTTCCTGCTCGGGGCCGTGTTCGTCAGGGCAGATCAGCGGCTGCAGCGCGGGATCGGCGTCCTCGATCAGGCGGACCTTCGGATCAGCTGGGCCGTGATCGGAGAGACGGGCCCCTTGTCGTTTCGCTGCCCGGCGAGCGCTGTGCGCAGGCTTACGGTGGTGGGCCAGAGCAGATGGTGGCCACCAGACAGCAGCCGGACCGGGGTATCGATGCGTCAAACCAATCTCACCGGAGAGTCGGCCGAATACGTCAGCGCCCGCGAGGAGCTGCGGCAAGCCGAGATCGAGCTGATGCGCCACCGCGAACGCGTGGCCGACCTGCGGCGTCGCTTGCCGCTGGGCCCTGTCGTCGATGACTACGTGTTCGAGGAAGGCCCTGCTGATCTGCAGGCCGGTGACGCGCCGGCGCGGACCGTGCCCCTGGGCGAACTGTTCACTCGGCCCGGGCGTGACCTGGTCGTCTACCACCTCATGTATGGCAAGAAGCAGACCGAGCCGTGCCCGATGTGCACGATGTGGCTCGACGGGTTCAACGGGGTGGCTCACCACGTCGCGCAGAACGTCGATCTCGCAGTTGTCGCCGCGGCCGATCTGCCCGCGCTCCGCGCCCACGCCCGGAACCGGAATTGGACGAATCTGCGGCTGCTCAGCGCCGGAGCCGGCACCTTCAAATACGACCTGGGCAGCGAGGACGCCGAGGGCAACCAGGACTCGACGGTGTCGGTGTTCACCCGCGACGACGACGGGTCGGTACGCCACTTCTACTCGGTGCACCCCCGGATGTCCGACGACATCGACCAGCGAGGCATCGACCTGCTCAGCCCGGTGTGGCACATCCTCGACCTCACTCGCCGAGGCCGCGACAACTGGGACGCCGCCCTCAGCTACTGAACGAAACCGCACCCCCCAACTGCGGGCCCGGGCTCCCCGCGCTCTTTGGCGCATGCGAAGCCGCGTGTTCAGTAGACGATGGACACGATCCGGCAGGCAGCTTCGGCAAGTTGGCGATTGCCGTCGATGCGGGAGCGGGCCAGTGCGGTCGCCGGCTCGATCGCACGGGTGCAGAGCCGCCATGCGGTCTCCGTGTCCAGGCTGACACGGGCGGCGGGTGGTCCGGCGTCGGGCTCGGCGAGGGACCAGCGGGCCTCGGTCGCGGTGACGGTCCAGGTGCCGCCGGCCGGGCCCTCGACGTGCACCTGGATCTGCGTGCCGACAGAGGCAGGGGTGTCGTGCAGGGTGTGGGGGAGTGCCCGCATGAAGGTGTCCAGAACGACGGACAGAGAGCGCGGGTCGGGATCGGTTTCCTGGCCGGTGGCATGGCGGATCTGCTGGCGATGGGTCCAGAACTCGGTGAAGTCCCGGGCGTTGTCGAGCCACATCGGAGCCGGGTCGACGCCGGCCCAGGACACCCCCAGCGACGGCTCGTCGGGGTCGGCCGTCTCGAAGAAGCGGGAGACCTGGTCACCGACCAGGTTCAGGGTGTCGATCAGTGCGGCGGGGCTGACCCGGCGATGGGCGGCGACCCACTCCTGGTTGATGCGGTGGATGAACGCTTCCAGCGTCTCGCCCGGCGCGAAGACGGGCCCGTGCTGGTGACCGTCGCGGTCACGGCCGAGGCGCCCGTAATAGTCACCGAGAACGTGGGCGGCCACATCGTGCACGGCCCAGCCCGGCACGGCCTCCTTCTGCCAGTCGGCAGGCTCCAACCCCCGCAGAGTGGCCATCAGCGCCGCATGCTCGCGGGCAAACAGTGGGCGGGCATCGATCAATCCGCCGAGCCAGGACTGGCCGGGAACCTCATCGGGCCGGGAGTTCATGCTCACAGCCTGCCAATCGAATGCCCGGCGCACTATCGGATATCTCCGCCGGGGGCATGAGAGTGTCTGGTTGTGTCGGAGACGGTGAGCGGGTTGCAGGCGGCGTTGGCTAAGGCTTTGTCTCCTTCATGGTCGCAACGCGCTGGTGCCGGGCGTGACCTCGCTTCCTTCGCCGATGTTCCAGAAGCTGCGGCAGCGTTGGTGGGTCTGCTGCTGGACGTCGCGGACACGGCGGTGACTCGCCGGACGGCAGAGGCCCTGGCCCAGGTGGGGACGGTGGCCGCCGCGAGGGTCATCGCGCTCGCGGTTGCCGATGCCGACGACAACCACGCCGACTGGATACAGACCGGGGTACAGGACGCGCTCGCTCCACCCGACGGTGCGCCGGGCCTCGTGGCAGTCTGCGGGCAACTCGCGAGGGACCCGGAGGCAGCTGTCCGTCGGGGTGCTGCGGAGCTCTTCGCGTGGACGGTGGACACCAGATGTTGAGGTGAGTCGGATGTCTGTCGGCCGGCTCAGGCAACGGTCACTTCACCAGGCGTCTCGGGGGTGTGTCCGGCAGCGTCGGCGGCGTTGCCGTCTCGTCGAAGGCCCTGGCGAACCTGTCGAACGCCTTCCGGATATGGCCGGTCATGGCCTGCTCGGCTTCCTCCGGGTCGCACTCATTGATTGCCGCGCTGATCCTGCGGTGCTCGGTCACGGTGTTGGCGGTGTCGATGTCTTCCGGGTAGAGCCGGAAGGTGTGCAGGTGGCAGTGGGTCTGTTCGTATGCCTGCTCCGCCACCGGGTTGCCGGTGGCCTTGAGGATCGCCGCGTGGAAGGCGGCGTCGTGCGCCACGAGCTGCTGGCGTACGTCGTGGTGGGAGTTCTGCCCTCCGGCCTCGTTCTCCGGCGCGGCCAGGACCTGTTCGAAGGAGTCGAGCTCACGGTCGAGCAGAGCGCCGGGGTTGCTCAGCCGGTCGACCGCTGCCGCGCGCGCTGCCCATGGTTCGACGAGCAGGCGGAACTCGAACAGTGCGCGCAGGCCGTCGAGGTCGAGCAGCGGGGTGGTGCTGTAGCCACGCCCCGGCTCGTAGGTGATCAGGTTGTCGCCTTCGAGTCGCTGCAGTGCCTCGCGTACCGGCGTCTGTGAGACCCCGAGGTCGCGGGAGAGGGCGACGATGTTGATGCGGGTGTCGGGCAGCAGCACACCGTCCATGATCAAGGAGCGCAGCCTGTCATAGACCCCGTTCGCCGCGGGCTTGGGCGCGTTCTTGCGTGGCACGCACACCTCATCGTTCGGGCCGGTGGATAGCTCTGTCACGTGATCGTAACTCCAAGTGGTCCCCTCCGTATCGGGCGGAGGTATTGACAGCAGCTCTATACGATCTACAGGATCAATATAGAGCTTAGCCAAATGCTATACACATCAGTGTCGATGTGAGGACATCACATGGCTGCATCCCCTGTTCGCCAAGACGCTGCGGTCCGTCCGCCGCGCACCGCCACCCGTACTCGGTGGATCATCATCTGGCTCGCGTTCGCCGGGCTGACGATCAACTACCTGGACCGGTCCAGCCTCAGCGTCGCGCTGCCTTTCATGGGAGAGGAGTTCCACCTCTCGAACACCCAGAAGGGCCTGGTCTTCGCCGCCTTCTTCTGGGCGTACGACTTCTTCCAGCTCGCCGCCGGCTGGTACGTCGACAAGGTCGGCCCCCGCCGGTCGTTCACCATCGCGGCCATCTGCTGGTCGGTCTTCACCATGGCGACCTCACTGGCCAGGGGTTTCTGGAGCCTGATCACCGCACGGTTCCTCCTCGGCGTCGGTGAGGCTCCCGCGCCGAGCACCTCGGCGAAGGTGGTCGCCACCTGGTTCCCCCAACGGGAGCGGGCGTTCGCGACCAGCATCTGGGACTCGGGGTCGCGCGTCGGGGCCGTGATCGCACTGCCCGTCGTGACGCTGCTCGTGGCGGTGACCTCCTGGCACATGGTCTTCATCGTGATCGGGTGCGTCGGCCTCGTCTGGGCCCTTACGTGGTGGAAGGTGTACCGCAGCCCCGCGGAGCACCCGTGGGCCAACGAGGCGGAGACCGAGTACATCCGGTCCGGTGGCGCTCGCGACGAGGTGAACGACGACGCCGGGGCAGCCTCCCTGCCCTGGAAGTCCCTGTTCCGGTACCGCACCGTGCTCAGCATGATGTTCGGCTTCTTCTGCCTGAACAGCGTGATCTATTTCTTCATCACCTTCTTCCCCGATTACCTGGTCAGCGAGCGTGGCTTCGACCTGCTGCAGCTCGGCTTCTTCGGCGCGATCCCCGGTATCTGCGCCGTCGGCTGCGGGTGGCTCGGCGGGCTGACCGCGGACCGGGCCGTGCGCCGTGGGCACTCCGTCGACCGCGTACGCAAGGTGACCATCGTCGGCGGGCTGGTCAGCGGCTCGGTGATCATGTTCGCCGCCGTCGTACCGGAGGCGTGGATGGCGCTTGCGCTGCTGTCCGTCGCCTACTCCGGGCTGACGGTCGCGGGAACCGGCATCTGGTCCCTTCCTGCCGATGTCGCGCCCAGCTCCCGGCACGTCGGGACGATCGGCGGGATGCAGAACTTCGCCTCCAACTTCGCCGGAATTTTGACCCCCATCCTCGTCGGGTACCTCGTCGACCGGACGGGCTCCTACATCTCGGCGCTCGGGGTGATCGGCTGCCTCGCCCTGCTGGGAGCGCTCAACTACCTCTTCGTGCTGGGCAAGGTGCAGCCCATCAAGGTCCGTACCAGCTGACTGCACGACCTCCGCACCGCTCCCGCCACCCGGGAACACCACCCGCGATCCTCCGATCCGAAGGAGAACAATGCCCCTGATCACTGCCGTGGACGTCCTCGACGTCCGGTTCCCCACCTCGCTGACGGGCGATGGGTCGGACGCGATGAACAAGGACGGCGACTATTCGGCGACGTACGTCGTACTGCACACCGACGACCCCGAGCTGGCCGGTTACGGCTTCACCTTCACCATCGGCCGGGGCAACGACCTGTGTGCGGCCGCGGCCCGGCAGCGTGGCAGCGCGCTGGTGGGCAGGAGCGTCGAGGAGCTCACCGGTGACCTGGGCGGCACCTACCGTGAGCTGCAGTCGGACTCCCAACTGCGGTGGCTCGGCCCCGACAAGGGCGTGGTGCACCTCGCGCTCGCGGCAGTGATGAACGCGGTCTGGGACCTCGCAGCGCGTCGGGCAGGCGTCCCCCTGTGGCAGCTGCTCGCCGGGATGACGCCAACCGAACTCGTCGACGCCGCCGATATGCGTTACCTGTCGGACGCCCTCACCCGCGAGGAGGCGATCGATCTGCTCACCCGGCTGGCCGACACGCACGAGGAGCGCACAGCCCAGCTGGAGAAGACCGGCTACCCCTCCTACACCACGTCCGCCGGATGGCTCGGCTACTCCGACGACAAGCTCAGGGCCCTGTGCGAGGAGGCGGTGCAGGCGGGATACCGCCATGTGAAGCTGAAGGTCGGCGCGAACCTGGACGACGACATCCGGCGGTGCGCCATCGCCCGGGAGATCATCGGCGAGGACGCCCATCTGATGATCGACGCCAACCAGGTCTGGGACGTGCCCGAGGCCATCGAGTGGGTCCGTGAACTCGCCCGGTTCAAGCCCCTGTGGATCGAGGAACCCACCAGCCCCGACGACGTACTCGGACACGCGCGGGTGCGCGAGGCGGTGGCCCCGATCGGGGTGGCGACCGGAGAGCACGGCATGAACCGGGTGCTGTTCAAACAGCTCTTCCAGGCCGAGGCGATCGACTACTGCCAGCTGGACTCCTGCCGTCTCGGCAGCGTCAACGAGATCCTCGCCGTGCTCTTCATGGCGGCGAAATACGGCGTGCCGGTGTGCCCGCACGCCGGGGGTGTCGGCCTGTGCGAACTCGTCCAGCACCTCTCGGCGTTCGACTTCATCGCCGTCTCGGGCAGCCTCGAAGGACGGGTCACCGAGTTCGTCGACCATCTGCACGAGCACTTCACCGACCCCTGCGTCGTCCGCGACGGGGCGTACGTCCTGCCCCGGCAGCCCGGCTACAGCGCGCGGATGTATGACGCGTCGCTGGCCGAATTCGCCTTCCCGGACGGCACGTACTGGGCCGGACGGTGACGCCTGCGACCGGCCACGCATCCGCCACGGGACGAAGCACGAGAGGAAAGAAGCGGACGATGCACGCAGCTACGTACGTCGGGAACGGGACCATCACCGTCGGGGAGACGGAACCGGCAGCCCCGCCCCTGGCAGGCCATGTGCAGATCGAGGTGGCTTTCACCGGAATCTGTGGCACGGACCTCCACATCCTGCACGGGGCCATGGACGGGCGGGTCACCCTCCCGGCCGTGATCGGACACGAGATGTCGGGGCGGATCGCCGCCATCGGCCCGGGAGTCGAGGGCTGGGCGGTCGGCGATCCGGTCGGCGTGATGCCGCTCGACTGGTGCGGTACATGCCCCGCCTGCACCGCGGGTCACCAGCACATCTGCCAGAACCTCGACTTCATCGGCATCGACTCGCCGGGATCGCTGCAGACCCGCTGGAACGTACCCGAGAAGGTGCTGGTCCGCCTGCCGGAGTCGCTGCGGCTCGACCATGCGGCACTCCTCGAACCGGTGGCGGTGGCGGTACACGACGTACGGCGCGCCGCACTCCGGCGCGGTGAGAAGGCCGTCGTCATCGGGGGCGGCCCCATAGGTCTCCTCATCGCGGTCGTGGCCAGGCACAGGGGAGTGCAGGTGGTCATCGCGGAGCTCGATGCGGCACGGCGGGCGACGGCTGCCGGGCTCGGGTTCGAAGTCCTCGATCCCGCAGCGGTCGACCAGGCCGCCTGGGTCGAGGAGTGGACGGCGGGCGCCGGTGCGGACGCGGTGTTCGAGGTCTCCGGCTCCGCGGCGGCCGTGCTCGGCGCGGCCTCGCTGGCCCGGGTCAGAGGCCGGCTGGTCATCGTCGCCATCCACCCCCAGCCGCGGCCCGTGGATCTGAAGCAGATCTTCTGGCGGGAGCTGACGGTGCTGGGAGCCCGGGTCTACGAGCGGCAGGACTTCGAGACGGCGGTGACCCTGCTCGACAGCGGGGAGATCCCGGCCAACCGGCTCATCACCGGCCAAGTGCCGCTGGCGGACGTGGCGGACGCGTTCCGCCAACTGTCCGAGGGCAAGGCGATGAAGGTGCTCGTCGACTGCGGGGGAGAGAACTGATGGCGGACAGTCCGTTCGATCTGACGGGCAAGCTCGCGGTGGTGACCGGCGCCCGGCGCGGCATCGGCAAGGCGATTGCCGAAGCCCTCGCCGCTGCCGGGGCCGACATCATCGGAGTGAGTGCCTCTCTGGAGCCCCACGGCAGTGCGGTGGGCGAGGCTGTTACGGCCCACGGGAGGACCTTCACCGCCCGCCAGGCCGACTTCGCCGACCGGACCGAGGTCCGTGCACTCGGTGCGGAACTCGCCCGCCAGGACCGGCCGGTGGACATCCTGGTGAACAACGCCGGGGCCATCGAGCGGGCACCGGCGGCCGAGCACCCGGACGACATGTGGGACCGCGTGGTCGAGGTGGATCTCAACGCCCAGTTCGTCCTCAACCGCGAGGTGGGCAAGTCCATGATCGACAGAGGCGTTCAGGGGAGGATCATCTTCATCGCCTCTCTGCTGAGCTTCCAGGGCGGGATGTACGTCCCCGGTTACGCGGCGGCGAAGTCAGGAGTCGCCGGGCTGACGAAGGCGCTGGCCAACGAGTGGGCACCACACGGGATCGGCGTCAACGCCATCGCCCCCGGCTACATCGCCACCGACAACACCCAGGCACTACGCGACGACACCGACCGGTCCCGGTCCATTCTCGAACGCATCCCCGCCGGCCGCTGGGGCCGGGCGGAGGACATCGGCGGGGCGGCGGTGTTCCTCGCCGGCTCCGCGTCGACCTACGTGTCAGGAGTCGTGCTGCCGGTCGACGGGGGGTGGCTGGGCCGCTAGGTGTTGCTGGTGCAGGGCCGCAGGTGGGCCCAAGGTTGAACGCCTCCGAAAAGAGAGCGGCACGCCCAATCGCCTCGATCGCGAGGGGGCACTGCTGCTGCACGTCGATGGCAAGGATCGCCACGCCTCAAGTTCGGACAGATCTGGGCAGTCGGACCTCCGTGCTCTGTCAGTCGGCGCGGAGGATCCGAAAGCGATCGGGTTCCGCCGGATCTCGATCGACGACTTGGATCGGGGGCCGAGCCCATTGCCATACGCTGATGCCGGGCGTGCCGGAGAACTGGATCCGCCCGCGGGTGCCTTCGACTGCAACGCGCGGCCAGGATTCGGCGATGCGCGCCCGGTCCGCGCCGTGGGAACGCAGCACATCGGCGAGGACGGCGATCGTGTCGTAGCCCTCGAAGGCGACGAAGGAGGGCGCTTCGGGCAGCTGCTCGCGGAGGGCCGTCTCGACTCGTACACCGAGTGGGGTGAGGCGCTCGGGCAGGTAGCGCAAGAACGGGACAGCGGCGCCGTCGTCGCCCAGCAACGCCGCCCATTCGGTGAACTCCGGCTGCCCGGCCGGAGCACCGATCAGGATCTCGGCGGTGCGCTGGTCGCTGCGGACAGCCTTGACGATCGGCACGGCCGGTTCCGGGTGGCCGACCAGAAGAAGGAGGGCTGTCGCCCGATGGCCGACGAGTTCGTCGCACACGGCCGTGGGGGTGAGCGCGCTCATGTCGAGTTCGACGACGGTGCCGCCGCGTGGAGCGAGGTGATCCCGCAGAATGCGGGTCCCGGATGCCCAGTAGACGCTTGGCTGGGCTGCTACGGCGATGCGACTGTGGCCCGCGTCGAGGAGGAAGTCCGCGTAGACCTGCCAGCCGCGGGACTGCGGCGGGGGGAGGCGCGCGACCCATCCCCGAGTTCCCGGCTTCGCTCGCGCAGGGGAGACCCCACTCGTCGGCTGTTCGGTGAGCGCGTCGAGAACCGCTGACGAGCAGAGGAACGGCACGCCGAGCGCTTCGGCCCTGCCGGCAGCGGCGCGAGCGACGACGCTGTGATACTCACCCGCCAAGGCGGCCACGCCCAGGTCGGCCAATTCCTCCACGGCCGCCGCGGCCCTCTGCGGATCGGCCGCGGTGTCTCGGACCACCAGTTCAAGCGGTCTTCCGGCGATCCCGCCGGCGTCATTGACCTCGCGAACGGCCAGTTCGAGTCCAGCGAGCAAGTGCCGGCCCGCCTCGGTCCAGCCGGGCCGAGTGAGCGGAACGAGAGCGCCGATCCGGACGGCTGATCCGTCAGTCGACTCCGCTCCAGGTGGCGATGGTGGCGTAGTCATGCGCCGGCGTCTCCCGTGCGGCGATGCGGTTGCCGTTTGCCCGGATCGCAGAGTGGCAGGGCTCGGTAGTACGCGTTCATCTCATCCCGCCGTGGCGGGCGCACCTGGGTGACCATGCCGGCCATTGCATCCACCACCATCGCCAACAGGCAACCGATTAATTGTTCGCCGAGCTGCCAGTTTCTCGGCGGTCGGGAGAAGGCCAAATTGAGTCGATCAGTGCCCCGTCATGGTGAGCAAGTCAGCAAGCCGAGTCCCACCCACGGCGGCTGCAAGGGGGGGACCGGTCCCGGCTTCGAGAGGGCCATCCACAAGCAGCCCTCGGTCGATCGCCGCGCCCACGGCGCCGGCCTCGTCCGTCACACCGCCCGGAAGTCGATGCCGAGCAGGCTCGCCGCTGCCTTGTAGTCGGCGGCATGGTGGCCGACCGAGAGCGACCAGTGGTGGCCGACGCCGGTGGCGCTCCACTCGTCCACCCATTCACCGGGGTCACGGCCGAAGTCGACGCGGCTGGTGGTGTTGCCGATGCCCAGCAGCGGACCGGGGACGACCGTGCCTTCCGAGGCGATGAAGGACAGGCTGCCGTCGGCGCCCTGCCCCAGTCCCAGGAGCGTGACGGGGCCGTGCTGGACGTCCAGCTCCACGCTGACGCCCCAGCCGCGCTTCCCGTGGTAGACGCCGAGCCCGCGCAGCAGCGGGTTCCGGGAACCGATCGCGAGATCGGCCGGGCCGTCGTGGCCCATCTCCACGACTCCGTCCACGAAGTTCAGCGCCTGGATCTCGGTGAACGACCCGCCCCCGCCCACGCTTTGGGAGGCGAGCTGCGCCACAGAGGTACGCAACTCGTACTCGCCCGCCGCCGGAATGCCACGAGCGGTCAGCAGCGAGGCGCCGAGAATCATTCCGGCGCCGAGGCGCTCGTGCTGCTCGCCGTCCAGGCCGCGGTGGTAGTAGGCGAGCGTGTCCAGGCCGAAGTCGTCGACGAGGCGGTCGAGGGCGACCGAGACGGTGGCGCCCCAGGCGAAGTCGTCCTCAGCGACGGAGTCGTCGAGGGTGAAGATCTCCCGCGCGAGGTCCATTCGCTCACTGGTCTCGGCTGCGGTCACCTTCTCCACCCGGTGCCGCAGGTCGTCGAACTCCAGCACTTCGATGTGCGAGCCGAAGGTGGTCGGCAGCAGCGTCAGGTCGGTCGAGACATCGAGCATCCCGGGGTAGAGGTGGCCCATCAGGCCGTGTCGGGCTTCCCGCAGCGCTGCCCGTACGTGGGCGGCGCGGATCCACTGCTCGATACGCCGCCACGCTGATTCCTGGCGCAGCCATCCGGACACCGACCGGAACGGGATGCCGGCACGGCGGAAGACGTTGCCGATCTCGGGGACGGGGCACTGGCCGCAGTAGGCGAGCCAGGCACCGGTGTCGAAGGTGGCGTGGTCCATCTTCTCGGTGGGCTGAAGGTCGATCACCAGCACCGGTGTGTTCGCGCGCTGGGCGATCGGCAGCACCATCGAGGAGGTGAGATAGGTGGTCAGGAAGAGCACGATCAGGTCGCAGTCCGCCTGGCGCAGCTTTTCGGCGGCGGCGGCGCCCTCCTGGGCGTCGGAGATGAATCCGGCGTCGGTCACCTCGGTGTCCATCGACTGGAAGCGCCGCGCCACATAGCGGGCCGATTCCTGCAGTTGGGGAAGGAGTCCGGGGAACTGCGGCCAGTACGTACCCAGACCGCCGGAGACGAGCCCGATGCGGGTGGGGCGCCTGGTCGCCGCCGGGAGCACCCTGTGCGGCGCTGCGGCGCGGTCGTCGGCGGGCTCTTCGGCGGGGGATGCGGGGTCGGTCGTTGTGGGGTGCATCGTCACTCCTCGGACGTGTACGGCGGCGTGTCAGCGTCGGGACGTACGCCCGGCGTCAGGGCGTGACGAGTTGGGCTTCCGGCTGGGCAGTGGCGGGAGCGGCGGCTGCGCGGGGCAGGAGTACGCGGATGATGAAGATCCCCACAGCCATGGCGAGGGCCATGCATCCGGTGATCGACCACAGCAGCAGCGAGGGGCTGAACTCCAGAAGCGCCGGCGTGAAGAAGGCCACCAGCGCGAACGTCGCCCGGGAGAGGGCGTAGGTCAGCCCCTGGGAGGTGCCACGGGTGTCGGCCGGAAGGAGGAGTTGCGACCACACCTTGTAGTTGGCCTCGCCTGCCAGCGGGTTGGAGATCTGGTACAGGACGAAGTACGCGATCATTCCGGCCAGTACGGCGCCGCCGGTGAAACTGGGGATGGCGAAGCCGACGGTCTGCACCACCGCCGCGACGAAGAACAGCCGGTCGCGCCACGCCGTGTCGGCGACCCGGACGAAGACCAGGGCCATCGCCAGCTGGACCGGGAGGAAGGCCAGGTTCAGCCCGGTCGCCAGACTCTGCGAAGCGTCGCTGACGGTGACGAGGAAGTACGTGCCGAACTGCCCGAAGGTGTTGGCGCCGAGCCCCCACGCGACGTAGAAGAGGAAGGTGGCGGCCATCGGCAGCAGAACGGACTTCTTCAACAGGCCTTTCAACTCGGGGCCGTTCGGCCGCTGCGCCCCCTTGGCGTCGTTCTCGGGGACGGTGGGCGGGGAGCCCAGCTCGGACGGCATGGAGGCGCCGTTCGCAGACGTGTCCGGCGACGCGTTCTCGGGGGCCTCCGCCGACAGCGCCGCAAGCCGCGACCGCAGGGCCCAGGTCACCAGGGCCGCGAGGGCGAGATGACCGACGATCAGGCGGGTGCCGAGTTGACCCATGGTCGAGAGGGCGAAGCCGAGCAGAGTGGTGACGGCGATGCCGACGGACCACATGACCTGGGTGAAGGCGACCAGACGGCCGCGCGCCCAGGCGGGGACCGCCTCCGACACCACGGCCAGCGACGTCGGCAGGTCGGCACCGGCTGCGAGCCCGGCGACGACGACACCGGTCAGCAGCACCTCCTCGTTCGGTGCCAGGGCGATGGCGAGCGCACCGCAGCTGTAGCAGAGGATGTCCAGGTTGTAGACCCGGCGTCGGCCGAAGAGGTCCGCGAGCCAGCCGCCGACCAGCGAGCCGAGGGCGATGCTGAAGGCGACGATCGCGCTGATGGCACCGGCCATCCACACGCCCATCCCGAAGCTCTCCCGCCAGATGGCCAGGCTCACCGAGATGCCGATGAGCAGGCCGGAGTCGAGGTAGGACGCCATCCCGGACAGGACAGCCAGTCTCCAGTACCGCCCCTGCAGGCGCTGCCTGGCGGGGGAGGAGGCAATCGGGTCGTTGGCCATGGCTGCGACTCCGTCGTCGAGTGGTCACATGGATGCCGTGCTGCGAGTGGATGCCGTGCTGCGCGGCAGCGACTGTAAGACTGATTGCAACGTTCCAACAAGACATCGCAAGGCATCGGTGCCAAATGTTGGGAGTGGGCCGTCGGTTGGGCCGATGACCCGCATACCCGCTCCGTCACTCCCCTGTTGCGAGCGGGCACCTCTGATGTAAAACGTTTTTACCCTTGCTCGTCGCGTCGACCCCGCATCCGCGTCGCCCCTCCGGTCTTCGATCAACCTCCCGACGTCCGTGGAAGGACCGAGCGTCCGTGATCTCCCCCGCACTGCAGCAGTTGTTCGACGAGCCGCCCCGGGACTTCGGTCCCACCCCGCTGTGGTGGTGGTCCGGTGCGCGGGTCACCCGGGAGCGGCTGGAGTGGCAGATGCGCAGGTTCGTCGAGGGCGGCGTGCACAACCTCGTCGTCATCAACCTGGCGCCGGCCGGTCCGGCCTTCGGCGCTCGGGCGGACGACCCGGCCTGGTTCAGCGAGGAGTGGTGGGCCCGTTTCACCGACGCCTGCGAGATCGCCCAGGACCTCGGGATGCGGCTGTGGCTCTACGACCAGATCGGATTCTCCGGCGCGAACGTGCAGGGCGGCATCACTCATCGTCACCCGGAGGCGGCCGGGCGGGCGTTGCGTGCGCGCCGGACCCGGGTCGTCGGCGGCGACCCGGGGCTGCTCGGGACGGAGAGCATGGTCGGCGCGTACGACGTGGTGACCGGCGAACGCCTCACGTCCGACGGCGCCGAACGGGTCGCGGTGCCGGACGGGACTCAGGTGCAGCTGGTCACGTCGGTGCCGACGGCTTTCGACTACCTCGACCCGTACGCCGTCGGCCTGTTGATCGACACGGTGCACGGCGCATACGAGCGCCGGGTCCCGCAGTACCTCGGCAGCGTCATCGCGGGCAGCTTCCAGGACGAACTGCCCGGCACCAACTCCTGGACCGCCCGCTTCCCGCAGGAGTTCCTCAGCCGCCGGGGCTACGACCTGCTGGACCACATACCGGCCCTCTTCACGGCCGACTTCGCGCCCGACTTTGCAGCCGACCGGGGACATGCGGCCAAGGTGCGCGCCGACTACTACGCCGTACGCGCCGAGCTCACCGAAGAGGCGCTGTTCAAGCCGCTCGGCAACTGGCACACGGAGCGTGGCATGCTGCTCGGCGCCGACCAGAGCAACCCGGCACGTGCGGGCAATCCCACCCAGGCCACCCAGATCTACACCGACTACTTCCGAACCCACCGCTGGTACAGCGCCGTCGGCAGCGATCACGAGGGCGACTCCAAGGTGCACTCGTCCATGGCCCATCTGTACGGCCACGACCGGGTGTGGATCGAGGCGTTCCACTCCTCGGGGTGGGGCGGCACTCTGGAGGACACCTACGACTGGCTGCTGCCCTTCCTGCGCAGCGGGGCCAACCTCTACAACCCGCACGCCGGCTATTTCGGCACTGCCGGCGGCTGGTTCGAGTGGGCGCCGCCCTCCACCGACTGGCGCCAGCCTTACTGGAAGCACTACCCGGCGTTCTCACGGGCGGTCGCCCGGATCGCCTCCGTCATGACGTGGGGCACATATGACGCCGAGGTCGCCGTCCTCCACCCGACCACCACCGTGCAGGCATTGCTGCCGCTGGGGTCTCCGATCGACCACTTCGGCGACGGCCGGCTCGGCGGCACGTACACCGATATCGACGAGACACAGGAGCACTACCTCGGCCTGTGCGGCGCGAACAACTGGTTCCGGACCCGGATCGGTGCGCTGGACCGCGAGGGCATCTCGTTCGACGTCATCGACGACGCCTCCGTCCAGCGCGCCGTCCCCGCTGACGGCTGCCTGCGGCTGCCCGAACGGGACCTTCGCTACTCGACGGTGCTGCTGCCGTCGGCGAGCGTGCTGGAGGAGCCCACCGCGCGTCGGCTGCTCGAACTGCTCGACAGCGGTGGCCGGGTGGTCGTGGTGGGCCGGACCCCGTCGTCGGCGGCCGGGATGGCAGGCGACGACGCGGTGGTGGCGGCGCTGGCCGCGCACCCGCGGCTGGAGCGGGTGCCCGACGCGGCGACCGCGGCCAGGGCGGTGCGTGCCGCGGCAGGCCATGCGACCGGTGACGTTCCGCTGCTCGTACGGCGTCGGGGCGACATCGGGGCCGCCTTCGTGACCGGCGCTTTCCCCAACGCCAGCGCGTACCGGCTGCGCGAGAGCTCGTCCGGGCCTCAGGATGACCACGACTTCGACCCCGCACGCTACGCCCTTGCGTCCACGGTCCGGGTGAAGGCACACGTGGCCGAGGCAGAGGTCTGGAACCCGGCCACCGGGACGCGCGAGCCCGCCCGCTGCACCGTCTCCGGCAGTTGCTCGACCATCGAGGTCCCGCTCGACGGGGCGCCCGCCGCGATCGTGGTGTGGCGGGAGGGCGAACCTGCGAACGGTGCGACAGCCTCCCGGCCGCGTACGGTCACACGTGCCCCGCGTACGGTCACACGTGCCGACCCCGCCACGGGCGTCGACCTCTCATCTGGCTGGCAGGGCCGGCTGGTTCCCACGATGGACAACACCTGGGGCGATATGGCGCTGCCCGCAGGGACCTCGGTGGCCGATTTGCAGATCTGGACCCTGTGCTGGACGGAAGGGGAGGGCGAGGGCGCAGACGGGTGGCGGCCGGTACGGGCCACGTACGGCAACCGCGTGCGTCAGCTGCCGCCGGTGCCCGCCGCCGATGCGCCGATGCCGCTCGACGCCGACGCCGTTGCCCAAGTGCTCGCCGGGGACCGCCCGCTGGTACCGCCCGGCGACAGCTGGTCCACCGCGCTCCACTCCTCCAGCGGGGGCGCCGCCGATCCCGGACCCGGTGTGCTCGGTACCAAGGGGCTGATCGGCGAGGAGTTCGTCCGCACGGGCGCTCCCGGTG
The DNA here is from genome assembly GCF_052246355.1 of Streptomyces sp. 3N207. Lineage (NCBI taxonomy): Bacteria > Bacillati > Actinomycetota > Actinomycetes > Kitasatosporales > Streptomycetaceae > Streptomyces > Streptomyces sp. 3N207. The sequence goes on from NZ_JBQQBV010000016.1 coordinate 77,891, forward strand.
CCGGAGAGGTGGTCCGGGTCCGCACGATCGTGGCGACGGACCGCCTGGGCGAGGCCGACCTGGTCCTCGGCGCTGCGGCGGCCAAGCGGTGGTGGTGGAACGGCGAGGAACTGCCCGGCGGGGAGGGCTGTCTCGTCTCGTCCCGGCTGCGCCTCGACCGGCGGCTCAACGTCCTCGAGTACGAGCTGGCCGACCCGCAGACGGCGCCCTCCGTCGGGGCGACCGGCGACGACGAGCCGCTGGGCAGCTTCTACTGCCTGACGCGGCCCGGTAGCTTCGCACCGCGACCGCAGTTCATGCGACTTCCCGCCGCAGCGCGGCCGAACGGCCGGGTCACCTACCGCGCCCAGCTGGACGCCGGGGCCCAGCCGGCGGAGGCGGTGTTGGTGGTGGGCGCGGCGACCGGTGTGACCGTGGTGCTGGACGGCGAGGCTGTGGCACGTCAGGAGAAGGTGGAGTACTACGAGTCCAGCTGGGGCGCGAGCCCCATGTTCTTCCGGCACGAACTGGTCCTGAAACCGGGCCTGCACGTGCTCGAGCTGACGGCGGACAGTGTCCAGGCGGCGGATGTCGTCTTCGCCGATCTGGTGGCCCGTACCGCTTCCGGCACGGTCGCACTGGTCAGCGGTGCCGGCTGGGAAGTGGACACGGGTGACTGGCGCGGGTGGACGATCGAGCACCCCGGGCGGTGGGCCGAGCTGCAGCCCTGTTACGCCGCCGTCCGGCCGCACCCCCTGCACGGCACCGAGTGGCTGACGGGCACGCCGATGCTCGGCACCCGGGTGGACGCGGTGCGCAGTACGGACGACGTGGTGCCGGCCGCTCAGCGGTTCCGCGCCACACTGCCTGCCGGCACCCAGTCGGTCACATTGCCGCTGGCCGTCCCACTCGCGGCAGCGCGTATCGGCGGGGCTTTCCACACCATCGACGGAGACGAACTGCGCCTCGGCCGCCCGCTGCAGGAGGCGGCGGAACTGGAGATCGTCACCTGGCCGACCGCGACGCGGCGCGGCGGTGCGGCACTGACCGGGCCGCTGGTCGTACGGACCGCGCCGGCACCCATGCCGCTGGGCGACTGGCGGTCCATGGGCCTGGAAGCCTGGAGCGGCGCGGTGGCCTACTCACGCACCGTCGACGTGCCCGCAGGCGGAGTTCCGGTGCTCGACCTGGGCCGGGTGCGGGGCAGCGTGGAGGTCGCCGTCGACGGCGAGCCGGCCGGGGCGGCGTTCTGCGCTCCGTACCGCTTTCCGCTGCCGGGCGCGGCGGGACGCACGGTGCAGATCGAGGTGACGGTCCACAACACCCTGGCGCCCTATCTGCACGAGGCGACACCCACTTCCTGGACCTTCCCCTCGCAACTGGTGTCGGGGTTGCTGGGACCGGTGACGCTGCTGACGGCGGACCCAGCGGAGGACACGGGGGAGACGGCGGACTGAGCGCCGACGGGGCCGTGGGCGGGCCCGGTTCAGGCGGAGGCCCGGTGTCGCAGGTGCGGGCTGAAGACCCGGGACTCGTGGACATGCTCGCCCTGCGCCTCCACCTCGTCGAGCAGCATGTCCACTGCGGCCCGGCCGAGGTCTTCCACGGGCTGGTGAATCGTCGTCAGCGGCGTTGCGGCGAAGCCGGCCGCATCGAGGTCCCCGTACCCGACCACGCGCACGTCTTCGGGGACCCGGACGCCGCGCTCGGCGAGCCCCCGGCAGAGTCCGACCGCCAGGAAGTCGTTCGTACAGAACACCGCGTCGGGCATGTCGGCCAGTTGCCGGGCGATGTCCTCGCCGGAGGCCGCTGTCATCTGCTCGGCTGTGATCTGCCTCAGCCGGGCGCCGCGTCGGCCGCGGACGGCCTGCCGGGCGCCCTGGTAGCGGTCGGCGCACTGGCGGATCTCCAGCCGGCCGTTGACGACCAGCACCTCCCGGGCGCCACCGGCCAGCAGGTGCCGCACCGCCAGGAGACCGCCGGCCACGTCGTCCACCGAGACCGAGCACCCGTCCTCGGCCATGCTCGACCGGTCGGCCAGCACCAGCGGTATCCCGCGCCGCCGCAGCCGGGCGAGCCGCTCCGGATCTGCGGTGAGCGGCACCACGACGACACCGACGGCCCGTTGCTCGACCAGCATGGACAAATAGCCCTGCTCCCGCTCCGGATCGTCGCCGCTGTCGCAGAGGGCCAGTGAGAACCCGTGCTCGTACGCCGCCTCCGCCGCACCCCGGGCGATACGGGAATAGAACGAGTTCGCCACATCGGGCAGAACGAGTCCGAGGGAGGACGCCCGGCCGCTGCGCAGACCGGCAGCGCCCGTATGAGGCACATAGTCGAGAGCGGAAATGGCCGTCCGGACCCGCGCAGCCGTCTCGGGCTTCACACGGTCCGGGCGGTTCAACACGTTGGACACCGTGGACACCGAGACACCGGCAGCCTCTGCCACATCCTGGATACGGGCGGGACGCGTGGTGATGACGCTCCCCTCCCGTCCGGACCCCCGGAGCCGTGCCCTCGGGCGCGGCGACAATCACCGCGTGCGCACATCCTACGACCGTGCCCAACGCCGGGAACGGCTCGGCGAGGCAACGCTCGGACGGCACCGGCGGGGCTCGCGGCGTCGGTGGCCTGTTCGCCGGCGGTCGCGGTCGGGACGCCTGGGTGGTCTTCTCAGGATGGAAGATCCTCATGAACGAGCGCTGAACGGGCTGCCTCGGGCGCCCAGGGGGAACACCCGCTCACCAACGAATCGATGTGATAACGCCCGTTGTGCCCGGAGAGGCGCCCTTCGGGCCGGAAGTCACCTTCCAGGGCCGTCAATGGGCGACGTGGGGTACGGGGGCCATGGGCCCTGGCCGCTCGGTGCGGCCTGAGGAGTGTCGTTCGCCATGGCGTTGCTCCAGTCCAGGGTCGGGCGGTGTCCGACGAACTTGCCGAAGAGCAGTGCCGCCGCGGTGGCGGCGAGCACGCCCGGCACCATCTCGTAGATGCCCGATTGCAGCGGGCCGAGGAGCGGGTCGATGTGCTTCCACAGAAGCACTGTCAGGGCACCGGTGAGCATTCCGGCCTTGGCCCCGGCCGCCGTCATCCGTGGCCAGAACAGCGACAGCAGGATCACCGGACCGAAGGCCGCGCCGAATCCCGCCCAGGCGTACGCGACGATGTCGAGGACGCCGCCGCCGCTCAGCGCGATCACATAGGCGATCAGCGCCACGGCCAGCACGCTCAGACGTCCGATCAGCAGCAGCGACGTGTCGGAGGCCCGCCGGTGGAGGAACGCCCGGTACAGGTCCTCGGTGAGGGACGTGGCGGAGACCAGCAGTTGGCTGTCCACCGTGGACTTGATCGCGGCCAGCACGCCCACCAGCAGGACCCCTGCGATCCAGGGTGAGGTCAGATGTGCGGACAGCGCGATGGTGACCGTCTCCGGGTTCTTGAGCGGCTTGTCGAGCGCGGCTATCCCGGCAAGCCCGGTGAGGGATGCGCCGGCCAGGACGGCGATCACCCAGCCCATGCCCAGACGGCGGGCCAGCGGTATGTCCCGTGTGCTGCGGATACTCATGAAGCGGGTCAGGATGTGGGGCTGGCCGAAGTAGCCGAGTCCCCAGGCGAGCAGCGAGATCAACGCGACGGCTCCGAGCGGTTCGCCGGCCGTCCACTTCTTGTCGGCGAAGGATGCCTCGGCTCCCGGTTCGAGCAGCGCGGGGGTTATGGCAGTGAGCTGACGGTGCAGCCCGTCGAAGCCGCCGAGATGCCAGAGGGTGATCGCGGGGAGGGCGACCGCCGTGAGGAGCATCAGCGTGCCCTGTATGGAGTGGCTGACGCTCAAGGCGCGGAAGCCGCCGAGGATCGTGTAGATGACGATCACCACCGTGAAGACGGTGAGCCCCAGCTCGAAGCCGGCGCCGAAGATCTCGTCGGCCAGGAGGCCGCAGGCGAGCAGCCCGCTGGCGACGTAGACGGTGAAGAACACAACGGTGACGGTGGCCGAGAGGAGCCGGAGCACCCTGCTCCGGTCCTCGAACCGTTCCTCCAGATATGCCGGCAGGGTCACGGCACCGACCCGCTCCGTGTAGACGCGCAGGCGAGGCGCGACAAGACGCCAGTTGAGATACGTGCCGACGATCAGGCCGACGGCGATCCAGGTGGCACCGATCCCGGCCGCGTACACGGCTCCTGGCAGACCCAGAAACAGCCAGCCGGACATGTCGGCGGCTCCGGCGGACAGGGCGGCCACCGGTGCAGTGAGCCGACGACTGCCGACGGTGAAGTCATCAAATGTGGTCGTTTCTCCGTGCGTCACGACGCCGACCATGACCATCGCAATCAGAAAGACTCCGAATGTGACCATGACTGGGACAGTCAGGGCGATCATGAGTTACTCCCTGTGATGCAAAAGTGACCGTTGGCACATGCCGCGTAGGTGGCCACACTTCGGGCCGGAAAGGCTGGAGCTTAAGAAGGTGCAGCGCTTACTGGCGAGGGGATCCGACGTCGGACGTCCTCATCGGTTCCGGATCGTGATAAACGAGCAGCTCGGGGTGCCCCTGACCGAAGTGCGCGGGGCGCGCCTCAGCTCAGCGCGGTGACCAGTTCGTCCAGTCCGTCGAAGTGCCAGTCGAAGGCATCGGAGTTCGTCGGCGGATCCCCGGCCGGGCGCTGGACGTAGGCGGTCCGCATGCCCGTCGCCTGAGCTCCGCGGAGGTCCCAGGCGTGGGCGGCGACCTTGAGCACGCGTTCCGGGGGATATCCGGTGGCGTCGATGGCGAGTTGATAGACCTCCGGTGCCGGCTTGAAGGCAAGGGCGGCTTCGGCGGACAGGGCTTGGTGCCAGCGCAGACCGGCATATGCGTTGAGCCGCAGCAGAGTGGCGCGGCTGGCGTTGGAGAGTCCGATCAGGGGGAACTGCTGCGTGAGCCGGTCGAGACCGGCGACGGAGTCGGCCCAGGGGGACAAGCGTCGGCCCGCTGTGGCCAGCCGGGCGATGGTCGCCGGATCGGCGAGCCCGGCATGGTCGGCCACCCGCCCCGCAGCCTCTGCGTCAATGATGTCGGTGTTGACGTACGGGCGGTGCCCTTGCCCGATGCGTTGCTGCTCGCGCTCGACATGCTGCCGCCACACGGTGAGCAGCTCGTCGACAGACGCATCGTCGGACGCGGGCACCGCCTCGCGGATAGCCGCTCGCAGCCCGCCGGGTTCGTCGACCAGTGTTCCGAGGACGTCGAAGACGATGGCGTCGATGTCGCAGATCTGGGTCATGCGGATTCCCCGTTCGGTGTTGGCGTCACCAGTTCAACAGGTGACGACCTTGTCACCAGCCCCGTCACCGGTCAAGATGGTGACGTGTACTTCTCCTTCGTGAGCGGCGACCCAGCCCTCGATCTGACCGGCACCGTGCTGTCCCGCCGAGACGAGCCCGTCGACGCCCTGGCCACGCCCGCAGACCTGGAGCGGTGGGTGGCCGAGTGTGACGAGCTCCCTGACCGCGTCACCGCGGACTCGGCAACCTTCGAGTCCGCGCTGTCACTGCGAGAGGCGTTCTACCGACTCGCTCTCGATCGCGTACTCGACAGGCACTTCGATCCGCGCAGCCTCGAGATCGTCAACGACACGGCCGCCGGACCGCTGCCCACGGTCGAGCTCAGCGACGCAGGGCTGCGTATGACGGGGGACCTGCCCGCAGTGCTCTCGCATATAGCCAGAAGCGGTATTGCCGTGCTCGCCGATCCGCATGTCTGTCTGAAGGAGTGCGGTCGCACTGGCTGCACTCGCCTCTATCTCGACCGCTCGCGCGGCGCCCGGCGTACCTGGTGCGGGATGGACGAGTGCGGCAACCGCGTCAAGGCCGCGGCTTATCGGGCCCGCAGACGAGCCCGACCGCAGGGACAGTGACGAGGGTGGGGCGGGGCGGAATCAGGTTGCCGGAACGGTCTCGGTCGAGGTGAACCGGGCGTTGAGCGCGGTGCCGTAGCGGCGCAGGAGCAGGACGGCGGTGGCGGCCAGGCCCGCGAGGAGACCGAGCCAGATGCCGAGCGTGTCGAACCCGGCCGCAAAGGCGAGCAGCCAAGCAGCGGGCAGGCCGATGACCCAGTAGCCGACCAGGGTGATGCGGAAGCCGCTCTTGGTGTCGTCCAGTCCGCGCAGCAGCCCGACGCCGATGTTCTGAGCGCAGTCGAAGAACTGCAGGACCATCGTCACCAGCAGCAGATGGGTGGCGATGGAGACGGCCTCGTTGTCACCGGAGCCGCCCTCGAAGAAGGGGGCGAGAACCAGCTTCGGCACTGTCACGTAGATCACCGCGACAAGTGCCATGACGGCTCCGGCGCAGGCGAGCGCGGTGTTCTTGATGCGCAGCGCCGCCTGGGGCCGGTCTTGGGCGATCTCCCGGCTGACGTTGATGGAGGCGGCGTGGGAGAGACCGACCGCCACCTGGAAGACGATGTAGACGAGCTGGTTGACGGCGGTGTGCGCGGCCAGCGCGGCGCTGCCGAACGAGCCGGCCATCAGCGTGGTGACGGAGAAGAATCCGGCCTCGGACCCGTAGGTGGCCGCGATGGGTATGCCGAGGGCGATCAAGCGGCGGACGGTGGCCGGGTCCGCCTTGAGGATGTTGAGGCTCAGCAGGGGCGCGAGGACCGGGTCGCGGCGCGTGAACAGGTAGAGGGCGAAGAAGGACAGCAGGTAGACCAGCGAGGTGGCCACACCCACGCCGGGCAGTCCCAGCTTCGGAAACCCCCAGGTGCCGTGGATGAGGACCCAGTTCACACCTGCGTTGACGGCCACGGAGGCGATGGTGATCTGCAGCAGGGCCTGGGGGCGGCGCATGCCGACCGTGAACTGCCGGAGGGACTGGAACCACAGGCACGGCAACAGCCCCGGGGCGAGCGCGAGCAGCATGTGCTGGGCGTTCCGCGCTACCGATGCCTCCTGGCCGAGGAGGGTGAGGGCCTGTCCGATCAGCAGCATGAGGACCGCGCCGGCCACCCCGGCGAGGGTGGCGACGGCCATGCTCGCCCGGACGATGGTGCGCACCTCCTCATCACCACCGGCTGCGGTGTCCGGGGCCCCGGTTTCGGTGCCCTCGGCGTTCTCGGCAACCTCCGCACGTGCGGAGGCCGCGGCCACCTGGTTGCCGACCGAGGTGATCAGGCCGACACCCATGGTGCGCAGCTGGTTGAAGATGACGATGGCCAGCCCTCCCGCGGCCAGGTCCGCGGCACCGAGCATGCCCATCATCACGGTGTCGGTCGTCGTCAGCGCCACTTGGGCCAGCTGCGTCAGGACGAGGGGGACGGCGAGCGTGGCCAGAGCGCGGCTGTCGCGGAGGAGGGTGGTCAGCATGAGGGGCATCAGATCCTGCGGAGTTTTCGGAGGGTCTCGTCGATTTCCCGTTCCACTACCGGGTCGATGAGATCGCGCGCGGTCATCCAGTCGTCGTTGAAGATAGTGTCAAGATATTTCTCGCCGCCATCGTTGATCAGGGCGACCATGGTGCTGCCCGGCGGGAGAGAGGGGAGTCTGGTCAGTGCCTCGTAGACGACTCCGCCGGCCGATCCGCCGATGAGCAGCCCGGTGCGGGCCACGGCGCGGGCTGCGGCGAACGCCTCCACGTCACCGACCTTGACCCCTTCGTCGATCAGGTCGTAGTCGACCAGTGCGCCGATCTCGGCGCCCTCCGGGGTGCCGGTGCCGGACTGGTAGTAGTCGTGAGCGGGACCCCCGAAGGCGATGGAGCCCTTGGGCTCCACCCCGACCGTGGAGAAACCGGGGACGAGGGTACGCAGCTCCCGAGCGGTGCCGCAGAGGCCGCCGCCGGTGCCGACCGCGCCGACGAGAACGTCGATGTTCCCGTCCAGAGCCTCGTGCAGCTCGTGGGCGACCGGGAAGTATCCGACGCCGTTGCTGGGGTTGTTGTGCTGTTCGGTGAAGATGGTGTTGTCCTGGCCTTCGGCCAGCTTCTCGGCCAGCTCTTCGCGGGCTGCGGTCGCCAGCTCCTCCCCGTCGCCCTCGTCGACGTAGAGGAGTTCGGCGCCCATGGCCTGCATGCTGCGCAGCTTGTCGGCCGCGGCATGGCTGTCGACGACGGCGGTGAAGGTGTAGCCGCGTTCGGCGGCGAGGACGGCCAGGCCCAGTCCGGTGTTCCCGGAGGTGGATTCGATGATGCGGCCGCCGGAGCGCAGTTCACCACGTTCTTCGGCATCGGTGATCATCTGCCGGGCCATGCGTATCTTCGCGGTACCCGTCGGGTTGAACATCTCCAGTTTGAGCAGCAGGCGGCTGCCGGACTCGGTCGTGGCCAACTCCAACAGCGGGGTGCATCCGATGAGATCGGATACGCGGGAGACCACAGCGGGACGCTGCAGTGCACCGGACATGGCGGACTCCAGTAGGGGTCGTGGCGTAGCAGGGCCGGTCAGTGGAAGTGGCGGTCCAGACGCCATCGGGGCCTTGCACGGTCCGTGCGGTCGATGACGACTTTGGCGGGCAGCGGCAGGTCGTGGAAGGGCGACTCGTTGGAGTCCATCTGGTATCCGGCCGTGTCGGGGTAAACCAGCAGATCACCGGGGCGGGGAGGACGGGGGAGGCGGACCTTGCGCCAGGAGAGCATGTCCGATTCCAGGCAGGTGGCGGCCCCGACGGCCGCGGCGCACGTCCTGTCCGGCCCCCTCCGCACCGGCTGTTCGGCCTCCGCGGGGCCGAGCAGGACTTCGTCACCTGCGCTGTCGAGCAGGACAGGGTCGGGCAGATACTCGCTGTTGAACCACTGCTCGGAAAGGCTCAGGCTGGTGCCGTTGACCGTGACCAGGAGGTACCCGTCGCGCTCCTTGACCCCCTGCACCTCGAAGACGGTCGCGCCCGCCTGGTGGAGCAGCGCTCTGCCGGGCTCCATCAGCAGCGTGATCCCGCCGTCCTTGAGTATCCCGGACAGTGGTTGCTCGTGCCCGTCAGGGACCAGGGCCAGCAGCTCGCGCAGCGCCTGCGCTCCGGGCGTGGGTGAGTGGTAGGGGTAGAAGTCACCTGCGGAGAACGACTTCTGAGCGTGGTAGTGGCCGCTGTGCTGCTCCGATAGGTAACGCTTGAAGTGGTGGTCCTCGGTGTAGCTGGTGGGCAGTCCTCCGCCGATACTGATCCGGTCAGCTCCCAGCCCCAGCGCGCGGGCTCGGTAGCAGTGCCCGATCAGCTCGGCCGCGAGATCGGCCCGGGGCTGGAGGGCGTATCCGGACAGGTGGAAGCTGAAGCCTTCCAGCCGTACCGCTTCCGCGCCCCGCGTGCACATCTCCAGCGCGGCCGCCAGTTGCCCTGCGTCCAGGCCGAAGCGGCTGTGGGGCTGCGAGGTGGGAAGGCAGCGCAGCAGGATCCTGGCGGGTCCCGTCCGACCGGTCTCGACGAGGCCGATGAGGGCATCGAGTTCGTCGAGGGAGTCCACGGCGATCAGTGCCCGGTGCCGTACGGCCAACTCGTGCAGTGCCGCAGCCTTGGCCGGTCCGGTGACCACCAGCTGGTCACCGGGCACACCGTGCCCCAGAGCCTCGCGCAGCTCGCCCAGGGACGCGACGTCGACCCCGCATCCGGCTGCGGCGCACCGCTCGACCCACACGGCGGCTTTGTTGGCCTTCTTCGCGTAGTAGACCTTCCCCTCGACGCCGGTCTCGGCGAACACCTCAAGGGTCGCGCTGAGGTTCGCGTCGAAGGCGTCCGGCAGCAGGAAGTGGAACGGCCCGCCGAAGGCGTATGCCAGCTCGGCCGGAAGGCCGCTGCGCAGCACGGCCTCAGCTGCCGGATCCGGCAGAGCGGGCACGGGGGGCGCCGCCGCCGTGTCCATGTCCACGTCCGTGTCCATGTCGGCGGGCGGGTTCGCGGTCGTCACTGCCACAGCGTCACCTCGGTGCCCAGCCCCTGCTCCAGCGCGAGATGCGCGAACCGGTGACCCAGCGCGATGTCGGTGACCACGAGACCGCTGTTGTACGCGAAGATGCGGTCCGCCGGTGACCCGCGCCCGGCCCGGGCACCGGCCAGCACCTCGGGAAACTCGGCATGAACGGCGGGGAGTTTGCCCTCGGCGTCGGCCATGTCGGTGCCGGTGACGTTCATCTGCGCTTCGCTGGTGGCGATGATGCGGTCCGCGGCGTGCAGGGTGGAGGGCGCCAGGCCGTGGCCGACGAGGATTGAGAGCGCACCCGGTTTCAGCCACTCCGCTTCGACGGCGGCGGGTGTATGGCCGCCGGCGGTGGCCACGATGACGTCCGCCTCCCCTGCTGCGGCCCGCACATCCTGCACGACCTCGACATCACGGTCGGGGAAGTGCCGGTTCAGCTCCGCGCGGACCTCGGCGATGCCTTCTTCGTGGGTACCGAAGAGGAGCAGCCGTTCCAGGCCGGGCAGTACGGTCAGCAGGAAGGGGAGGGCCAGTCGGCCCTGGGTCCCGGTCCCGATGACCAGAGCGGTCCCGGCGTCGGCGGGGGCGAGTTCGCGGGCGAGCAGTGCGGAGACCGCTGGGGTGCGCAGCGAGCCGATGCGGGAGCAGTCCATCATCGCCACCGGCAGCCCGGTGACGTCGTCGTAGAGGGTGAGGCTCGTGTAGTAGTGCTGCTCGGTGCGGCTCTTGTCCAGGCCGTGCTTGTAGGAGGTCTTGATGGCCACGACCTCCCGGTTGCCGTCCCGGCCCAGCATCGCGTAGGCCACCGAGTGCCCGTCGGCAGGCTTCACGGTCAGTTTGCGGGGGTTGTCGGACCGGCCCGTCTGGAGCGTGCGATAGGCGTCCTCGACGGTGGCCACCACGTCGGCCAGGGATATCTCTATCCCGGCCAGGTCCGAGGTGGACAGCAGGCGCAGCGTCCGGTCCGCCCCTGCCGCGTGGGGCGGTGTGGTCACGTCTGTGGTTTCGCTCATGAGCGAGTCTCCCGAAGGTGTCCGGTCGCGGTCAGTGCGCGTGCGCTTCGAGGGCGGTCTGCCCGTAGCCGTGCTCCTGCTTCTCGGCTGCCGGCCGGGTGCGCCGGTCGGCGACCCGCACGGAGGCGCGCTTGAGCCAGCGGTCGGTGCCGTCGTAGCGGGCCGTGAACGGAACCCGGCCGTGCACGACGAGGTCGTTGTCCACCACCAGGATGTCGCCCGGGTCAAGGCTCACCGCGACGGACACCCGGGCCAGTTCGCTCTCCAGCCGCGCGTAAGCGGCCCGGTAGGTCTCGTCTGCTTCTTCCAGCGGGGTGTAGGCCGGGTCGAAGCGCATCGTCAGTCCCTCGTCGGACTGATGCAGCGTGGGCATCGCAGGAGGCGGCGCGTCCGCGAATCCCTGGGCCTCGGTGTAGGCGTCATCGGGCAGGATCGGTACAAGGGGGCGGCTGAGTGTGGCGATGTCCTCCTCGGCGAGGCGGGTCTTGCGGATGCTCGCCGCGGTGGTGGCGATCTGGTCGTGGTTGCGCATGCATCCCAGCATCAACAGATGGGCGCGGCCGGGGTGGAAGGCATCCTCGGTGTGCGGGCTGAGCAGCACGTCGCTGCTCGCACCTGTCTGCTTCGTCTCATGGCCGGCCGCAGGAACGATGTTGTGCACGAACCGGCCGTCCTGCTGCCCCTCCCAGGCAATCGGGTTGCCCATCACCGAGGCCAGCAGCAGAAGCATGACGTCGTACGCAGCTCCGCTGTCCCCGGCCTCCGCCCAACTGGCCGGTGTGGGGCCGAGATCGGCGTCGTCCACCGGCAGGCCGCGCAGCACGAACAAACCGTCGTCGGTGTCGACGGGCCGCAACTGAGCACGCAGGGAGGGGCTGAGTGCGCCCGCCTCCCGTGCCACGTGTGGGAACAGCGCCTCGGACGCGGATACTTCGCCGCATGCGGAGATGATCCGTTCGGCGGCCGAGCGGAGTTCGTCAACGTGGCGGGCTTCTATCGGACGTACGGGAGCGACCGCCATGCTCATGGCAAAAAGATCCGTTTCTTCGGGTACGACGGACATGAGGGGTGCGCGCATCCGGCCCGGGTCGGCGAACTGCTCGCGTAGGTACGGCAAGCAGGGACGAGCCGCCGGGAGGAACCCGGCCGGGGCGTCTGCGACGCTAGCACGTATATTAGGTTAGGCAAACCTAAGCAATCGAACGCAGTGTGAACCCTTGGTGGGCGGAGAGTGCAAACCCCACGGTGCCTGTTCCCCTCCGGCCAGCTCGGTTTAGGGTAGGCAAACCTAAGAGGTCATGAGTGCCATTTTCGTCTCCGGATAGGACGCACGTGAGCATCAACAGGCGCCAAGTGTTGTGGGGCAGCGGGGCGATAGGGGCGGCAGCGCTCCTGTCGGCCTGTTCCGGCAACGACAGTTCTGCTGGATCCGCAGGGGGGAAGCCGAAGAAGGGCGGCACGCTGCGCATCGGCGCCCTCGGCCGCGCCGGCGCGATCACCCGGGACCCGCACGGCACCCAGGGAAACGAGAGCGACTATCTGATCCTGGCCCTGGTGTACGACACCCTGGCCGTGCCCGGCGCGAAGGAAAACACGGTGCCCCGCCTGGCGTCCGGCTGGAAGCCGTCCAAGGACCTGAAGACCTGGCGGTTCACGCTGGCCAAGGGGGCGACCTTCCACGACGGAAGCCCGGTGACGGCCGAGGACGTGGTCTGGTCCCTCAAGCGGCTGCGCAACACGCCCTCAGGAACGGCCCGGCTGCCCGGAATCAAGGCGAAGAACATCCGGGCCGAAGGCTCCGACACCGTCGTGCTGGTCTCGGACTACGCCAACGCCGAGCTTCCCCTCATGCTCCGCTTCACCACCTTCGTGCTGAAGAAGGGCACCAAGGACAAGGACATCGAAAAGGCGCCGGGCACCGGGCCGTTCAAGCTGGACTGGTACAAGGGCGGCAACGCCCGCCTGGTGCGCAACGACAAGTGGTTCAAGCGCGCGCCCTACCTCGACGCCATCGAGGTGAAGATGTTCGAGACCCCGCAGGCCATGGCCAACGCCCTGCTGGCCGGCCAGATCGACGTGGCCTCCAACGGCGGGGCGATCGCGGCCCGGACCGCCAAGTCCCGCAGCGACGTCAAGGTTATCCGCCGCCGCGACGACATGGCGATGCCCATCGTCATGCGTACCTCCGACGGCCCGTTCGCCGACCCCAAGGTGCGCGAAGCGATGCGGCTGGTCGTGGACCGCGATGCGATGGTCAAGCAGGTTCTCTCCGGCTACGGCACCGTGGCCAACGACGTGATGGGCACCGGCGATCCCGCCTACGACCGGAAGCTGCCCCAGCGGAAGCGCAATGTGAAGAAGGCGAAGAAGCTTCTCAAGGAAGCGAAGTTCGACTTCGACAAGACATACGAATTGATTACGACAGAGGACATCTCCGGCCTGGCCGAGTCCGCCACCCTGTTCGCCTCCCAGGCACGCGATGCCGGAGTGAAGATCAAGGTCGTCAAGCAGGAGTCCGGCACCTTCTACGAGAAGACCTGGCTCAAGGGCACCCTGTACACCAACTACTGGGGCACCAACGACTCGGTGCTCTTCTACGCCTCCAAGACCCTCACCAGCGGTGCCGGCCAGAACGAGACCGACTGGCACGACGAGGACTTCGACGCGGCCTACCGCAAGGTGATCAAAACCGCGGACCAGAAGGCGCGCACCGCTGCCCTGCGGGAGGTGCAGAAGATCGAGTACGAGCGCTCGGGATACCTCCTGTGGGGGATGGCCGACGGTATCGACCTGGCCGCCTCCAAGGTGCAGGGACTGCCCGAACTGCCGGGCTACGGCCGCGTTCAGCTCGAGAACGTGTGGCTGCGTTGAGCGTCTCCGCAGGCATACGCACCGGCGGCACGGACACCGGCCCGCACAAGGCCGAGCCCGTGCCGCCCGGGCGCGTGCGCCGAGGAGGATTCCTGCGAAGCCTCGCCGTATCCGTCGTACACCGCGCGCTGATGCTGCTCGTTCTGGTCGCGCTGGTCTTCGCCGTCGTGGAACTGCTGCCCGGAGACGCCGCGAGCGCCACGTCGGAGCGGGGCGAGAGCGCGGCCGACATTGCTGCCCGCCGCCATCTGCTGGGGCTGGACCAGCCGTTGTGGCAGCGGTTCCGGGACTGGATGACCGCGCTGCCCACCGGTGACCTGGGCACCTCCGCACGCGGTGAGAAGGTCACCGACCTGCTGTCCTCCCCGTTCCCCAACACCCTCGTCCTGGTCGGAACCGCGCTCGTCCTCACGGTCGCCGCCTCTTTGGCACTCGGCTGCTGGGCTGCTTCCCGGCCAGGCGGCCTCCTGGACCGGGTCATTCGGCACGGATCCACCGCGGCCTTCGCCGTGCCCGAGTTCGTGATCTCCGTCGGCCTGCTGCTCGTACTGTCCCTGTGGACGGGCTGGTTGCCGGCCGTGACCGTGACCGGCGCCGACGGCTCGCCGTCCACCTGGACCATGTTCATCATGCCGGTGCTGGCCCTGGTGATCCCGCAGACCGGCTGGAACACCCGGATCGTGCGCGGCGCCCTCGCAGATCAGGCCGCTGCCCCGCATGTGGAGGCCGCCCACTGGGACGGACTCTCCGTTCGCCGGGTCGTCCTGCGGCACGCGCTGCCCGGCGCCGTGCCCGCCATCGCCACCGGCATTGCCACCTCCACCGGAGTTCTTTTCGGAGGGACGGTCGTGGTCGAGACCCTCTTCAACTATCCCGGCATCGGCGTGCTGCTGTCCCAGGCGGTCTCCTCCCGGGACACCCCGCTGATCGCCGGAGTCGTCCTCTGCGCCGGGCTGGCCATCAGCGTCGTGCTGCTCGTCGCCGATCTCATCCGCGCCCGAGTACTGGAGGGCCGGGCATGAACGCAGCCACCACCTCCGTGCCGGCCGCCGAGCGCCGCGCCCTGGCCCCGGTGCTGCTCCGCGTCGCGCCCGGGCTGCTCCTCACCCTCGCTGCTCTGACCGGGCCCTGGCTCGCTGCGCACACCATCGACAAACCGGTCACCGCGGCCTTCGCCGCACCGGGTGGCAGCGCTCCCCTCGGCGGAGACCAGCTCGGCCGGGATGTGCTCAGCCGGCTCCTGCACGGCGGTACAGCGCTGATCGGCAGCGCCCTCCTCGTCGCGACGATCATCATCATCCTGGCCGTCACGCTCGGCTGCTGCGCCGCACTCAGCCCCCGCCTGCGCACCGTGGTCGAACGCAGCGCGGATGTCCTGATCCTGTTGCCGCCGCTTCTGGGCATCATGCTCGTCGCACTGGCCTGGCCGGAAGGCGGACGGTGGGCAGTCAACTGCGCCGCCATTGTCCTCGGCACCCCGTACACCACCCGCGTCGTCATCAGCGCCGCCGCGCCCCTGGCGAACGCCGGATACGTCGAAGCAGCCACCGCGCGGGGCGAGCGCCTGCCCTACATTGCCGTGCGGGAGCTCCTGCCGAATCTCCGAGCCACCGTGCTCGCCCTGTTCGGCCTGCGCTTCGTCGAAGCCGTCTACGTCATCTCCCTCGCCGGCTTCTTGCAGCTCGGGCCGCAACCGCCCGATGCCGACTGGGCCCTGATGATCCGGGAGAACTCCCCGGGCATACTCCTGAACCCCTGGGCGACCGTCGCACCCAGCATCGCCATCGCCGTTCTGGCCATCAGCGTCAACGTCGCCTCCACCACCCTCGCCCCGCATACCGCACGCAAGGCGGTCCTCACTCCATGAGCATCACAGAGTCACGGTCCAGCGGGCCCACGTCGGTCGCGGCCGAAACAGACCTGATCTCCGTCGCCGAACTGGAGATCGCGATCCCGACCGGCCCGGTGCTGCTCCCCGCCGTCAGCATGACGGCACGCCCCGGCCGCATCACCGCACTCACCGGCCCGTCGGGTTCCGGCAAGAGCACCCTGCTGCGCGCGCTCATCGGGCACGTGCCGGCAGGCGCCCGTATCACCCGCGGGACGGCTGACGTCCTCGGCCATACGATGCACTGCCCCGACCCTCGCGTCGTTCGCGACCTGCGCCGCTCCCACATCGCCTACGTCGGCCAGGATCCCGGCTCCGCACTCAATCCCCGTATGACGGTGCACCGGCTCGTCACCGAGACGACAACGCAGCCGAACGAGAAGAAGGTCCGCACGCTGCTCGAAGAGTGCCGCCTGCCCACCGACGACTCCTTCACCAGCCGCCGGCCCACGGCCTTGTCCGGCGGCCAGCAGCGACGCGTCGCCCTCGCCCGTGCGCTGTCCCGTGACCCCCGCGTACTGCTCCTGGACGAGCCCACCGCAGGACTCGACCCCTCTCTCCGGGACGAGATCGGCAGCCTGCTGCGCGAACTCGCCGCCTCCCGCGGCATCGCCGTCATCATGGCCTGCCACGACCTGGAACTGGTCGACTCCTGCGCCGACCACACCACACACCTCACAACGTCGGCGCCCTCCGCGGCGCCCTCCGCGGCGCCCTCCGCGCAACAGCCCGCTCAGCAGGGCGCCGACACCCCCATGGCCACCGGCGAAGGACTCGCCGCAGGCGAGGTGACCGTGGTCTTCGCACACCATGGCGTCGCCCGACCCGCCCTCCGCGCCGTCGACTTCACGCTGCCGAACGGCACGATCAGCGGCATCGTCGGCCCGTCGGGCTCCGGCAAGACCACCCTGCTCCGCGTCCTGGCAGGACTCCAGAAGCCCGACTCCGCCACCCTCACCCTCGACGGACGTCCGCTGGCCGACCGCGCCCGCCGTCGTGGACGCGACCAGCTACGGCGCATTCAACTCGTGCCGCAGAACCCGCTCAGCGCACTGAACCCCGCCCACACCGTGGGCAAAGCTCTCACCCGGCCGCTGCGCCTGCACACCGACCTTCCCCGCGAGAAGTTCGGCCGACGCATCCACGAACTCCTCGAACGCGTCGGCCTGCCTGCCGACACCGCCGATCGCTACCCCGCGGAACTCTCCGGCGGACAACGCCAACGCGTCTCCATCGCCCGTGCGCTGGCCACAGAGCCCGACTACCTGCTGTGTGACGAGATCACCTCGGCACTCGACCCGCACACCACCACCGCGATCATGGACCTCCTCACGAGCCTGCGCCGGGAACGCGGGCTGGCAGTCGCGCTGGTCAGCCACGAACACGAACTCATCACCGCCTACAGCGACACCGTCCATATGCTCCATGACGGCGCCTTGACCGCTCACGGCCCCACCCGCTCCCTCTTCCCCACCGCGCGTCAATCGGCCTCTCCCTCTCCGCCGCACGACCCGCACCACCGCCCGTGAGCAGCCTCCGTCAGCGGCCGGGTCACTTCCGGAGATCGACGTCCGGGCAGGTCCATGGAGACCGGGCCGCGAGGCTGTGCGAGGCATGCTGTGAAAGCCCCGAAGCCACGGGCGCGCTGCGTATATGTCATCGTGCTCGCAATGAAGTCCGAGTCGAGCGGTCCGCCGCGGCACATCGATACGGGGCGGTGGCTGGTGCAGTTCGCCGACCGCATTCTGGTGGTGTGCCCGGGGTGTGGGGGCCGCGCTCTCGTCGTGCTCAGACCAGATCTTGAGGCACCTCGGTATTTCAGTGAGCTGATGTTCATGCCGCGCCGGCTCGTGTGCGCCGCGTGCGGGACCACCGACGCATGGGAAGCCGAGGTGCGGGGCGCCGCACTTGTGGGTGCGGCGGTGGGCGGCACCGAGGATCCGTTCTTCCGGCAGCCGCTGTGGCTGCAGACGCGCTGCGTCGGGCACATCCTGTGGGCGTACAACGAGAAGCACATCGATGAGCTGGCCGCCTACGTCCGCGCCGTGTTGCGGCAACACGTTGCTTCGCCGACGTTGGCGATGTTTTCGCGGCTTCCCGAGTGGATGAAGCGGGCCGACAACCGCCCCGAAGTCCTCGCGGGCCTGGGGACATTGCGGGGCCTCGCCGAACGCTCAGCACCGGCTGAGCGCTCCGATGCCGCGTATCGAAGAGACGACCGGCCGCGTTTGCGCGGGAGCACGTTCTTCCGGGGAGGCCCCTACTGATGTGTGTCCGACCAGCTGCCCCCGGGCCGTGCGCAGCGTCGGCTGCTCCCACGAGGTGACCTCGCCGTCCTGCCCCGCAACAGCTAGGCCCACCACTGGTCGTATGCGAGCTTGGTGACCAAACCGACGACGGTGGCCAGGAGGACGACGCGCACGAAACCGCTGCCCCGCTTGAGGGCCATGTGTGCGCCGACGAGGCCGCCAGACATGTTGAAGAGTGCCATCAGCAAGGCGAGCTTCCACAGCACCGTGCCCTGCCAGGCGAACATGGCCAGCGCACCGATGTTGGTGCAGACGTTGACGACCTTCGTGGTGGCCGAGGCGGTGACCATGTCCATGTTGAGGAGGGCCACCAGGGCGATCACCAGGAAGGTGCCGGTGCCGGGGCCGAGCAGCCCGTCGTAGAAGCCGATGCCGACACCCGCCACGCCGAACGTGGTCAGAACGCGCTGCCGGGTGACCAGCCCGCCCGGAGTCTGCCCGAACTGCGGGCGCAGCACCACGAACGCCGCGACACCGAGCAGCAGCACCATGATCAGCGGACGCAGCACGGCGCTGTTCACGCCGGCGGCGAAGAACGCCCCACCCACCGAGGAAAGCGCCGCCACCACGCCCAGCCGGCAGGCCAGCCGCACGTCGACCGGTGCCTTGCGCAGATACGTCGCCGCGGCGGCCCCTGTTCCGACGACGCTCACCGCCTTGTTGGTGCCCAGCGCGTACGCCGGGGGCAGGTGGGGGAGTCCGATAAGGAGGGCTGGCAGTTGGAGCAGTCCACCCCCGCCGACGACCGCGTCGATCCATCCGGCCATTGCGGCGCCGACGCACAGCACCGCCACAGCGGTGATCGATATGTCATACACGGGTACAGCGGTCCTCGCTGGTAGCGGGTTGGCACGGCGGGTCCCACGTCCAGCGCCGGGAGGCATGCCAAGGGTCGCCCCAGCATCCCAGACGATCATCCGCACCGATCGTCGAGGTCACCATCCGGCGCCTCCCGCGGCCCGTAAGCCCGGGGCCGGGGGGACAGCCGCTACCGGCGGGGCGAGACGTGCGGGCTCAGTGTGCCGCGAGGTCCATGAGGCGCTGGATCAGGTCGGGGTAGGTCCAGCCGGCCCCTGTCGCCGCGAGCGGCAGCAGGCTCGTCGTCGTCAGGCCCGGCAGCGCGTTCACTTCGATGCACATCGGCTCCCCATCGGCGTCGCACCCGTCTTCGCCCCAAGCCGCCGTGCAGTGCCAGGAACACCGTCTCCGCGCCGCGCAGCAGCTCCAGGACCGGACCGCCGGTCAGGGCGGCGTGGCTCTGACGCATCCCCTGACGTTCAGTGAGAAGCCGTGGGGGCTGCCGAGTCATGGCGCCGGATTCAAGATCATCAGGTGTTCAGGGTTCGGCAGCGGTGTGAAGCCGGCCTTCGAGTAGATCTCGTGAGCGTCAAGGGTGGAGAGCAGAACGCGCTTGAGCTTGTAGGGAGCAAGGTGGTCGCGAACAGCGCCCGCCAACCAGGTACCGAGACCTTTGCCGCGGTGTGCGGGAGCGACGTAGACATCGCACAGCCAGGCGAAGGTGGACCGGTCGGTGACGACACGCGCGTAGGCGACCTGAGCACCGGTGACGTCATGGACAGCGAAGTTGAGAGAGCCGCGTATCGACTGCTCTACCGTTTCCCGGCTGCGGTCGAGCGCCCAGAACGCATCGGTCGAGAGCCAGTGGTGCACCAAGCCGACATCGAGACGGTCCGGGTCGGTGGAGAGCTCGTATCCGTCTTCCCTACTGGTGATCATGCCGAGGCAGCATAGCGACGGCACTTGGGTTTTCAAAGTTCTGACTTGGGATGGCCAAGCAACTGTTCAGGGCCGGTGAAGTTCGGAATGGGGGGGTCGGGGGGTGCGGGTCACCTAGGGGCCCGTCGTTCCTGTGACGTATGAGGCTGCTGGGGCGCGTACCTCGGCGGGTTGATGTGGGCCCCGCTGCGGCCCCACTAGCGTCCCTCCCTATGAATCACCGCAACAGGACCCTTGCCGTATCGGTTTCCGTCCTGGTCCTTGCGTCCTTGACAGCATCGGTGACCGTGGCGCTGTCGTCCCCGGATACCGGCGCCTCCGGCAGGGCGACCGGTGCGATCAGTTGGAAACGGTGCGCGAAAACGGCGGCGTCCGGTCCGGTCCGGTGCGGGGCGATCTCCGTACCGGTCGACTGGTCCCGGCCGGGGGCCTCCGAGCGGACCCGCGTTCATCTCGCGCGGCTTCCGGCGTCCGACCCCCGGCACCGCATCGGCACGCTCTTCTTCAATCCGGGCGGACCCGGCGAGGGGGAGATCGGATACCTGCTCGACGCGAAGACCAGGAAACGGTACTTCCCCGCGACGCTGCGCGAACGGTTCGACATCGTCGCCGTGGAACCGCGAGGCGTCGGCCGTAATACGCCGCTGCACTGTCCGCCGCCCCTCGATACGAAGGTGAGCAGGTTTCCCACCGATCAGTCGAAGGCCGCTGCCCTGGTGCGCAGCAACAAACGGCTCGGTACCGACTGCGCCCGGAAGAGCGGCGCCCTCTTCGGGCACTTGGACACCGCGAGCGTCGCCCGGGACATGGATGCGGTACGGGCGGCACTGGGGGAACGCCAGGTCAGCTTTCTCGGCGTCTCCTACGGCACGATGCTGGCCCAGAGCTACGCCGAACTGTTTCCGCGGCGGGTCCGCACAATGGTCCTGGACGGGGTGGTGGACCGGTCACTGTCCTGGCGCCGGCTCGCCGAGATCGACGCGGTCGCGGTGGAGGACGGCGTGGGGCGGTTCGCGAAGTGGTGCGCCGCTCACACGGACTGTGCCTTGCACGGCCGGGACATCCCCGCGTTGCTGCGGGCGTTGCAGCAGCGGGCCGATGCGGGCCGGATCGTCGACGGCGCACGTCCGGTCCGCGCCGAGGAGATCGCACAGGCCGTCAACAACGCGCTGAACATGCCCCCGCTGTATTCCGGCCTCGCGTCCGCCTTGCGGAAGGTCGGTGATACGCGGAAGTTCGAGCCGCTGGCGGTGTTCACCGCGGCGAAGAACCCCGGTTATCCCGCGTACCGGGCGATCATCTGCCAGGACGTGCCGGTACGGGACGGTGCAGCAAAGGCGTTTCCCGACGAGGTCAGGCGGCTGCGGGCACTCGCGCCCACCCTGCGCGGGTACTCCGAGTTCTGGGACATCGCGAGCGGCTGTGCGGGCTGGCCGGAACAGAGCAAGTGGAGGCCGCACGCGTGGCGGGTACCGAAGGGATTCCCGCCGGTGCTGCTGCTCTCCGGCTCGCACGACGTGGCCACGCCGCGGCCGTTCGCCGTACGGGTGCACCGCGCTCTGCCGGGCAGCCGACTGCTGCGCTGGGACGGTGACGGGCACACGGCCTGGGGCAACAGCCCTGCGACCGTCGCCACCGCTGTCAGGCATCTGACCAGCGGCGGTCGCTGAGTCAGGGAGCCCCCTCCAGGCGTAGCGGGAGGTTCTGGAGACGCCAGGCGCCCGGCTGGCGGCGGCGTACCTGGGTTCTGAGTTGGTCGGGGGCGACGGCCAGCGCGAGGTCCGGGTAGCGCCGCAGCAGACGGCCGATGGCCACCTCGCACTCCTGCCGGGCGAGCGGGGCGCCCAGGCAGTAGTGGGTGCCGTGGCCGAAGCCGACCTGGTCCTCGGCACCCCGCCGGGTCAGATCCAGGCGCTCGGGGTCGTCGTAGTGGCGCGGATCGTGGTTTGCGGAGACCAGGACGGGCTGGACGGCCTCGCCCTGGCGGATCCGGGTGGCGGCCAGCTCCACGTCCTCGGCGGCGTACCGCAGTTGGGTCATCTGGACCGAACCGCACCGGCGCGTCAGTTCATGAACGGCGCGCGGCAGCAGCCCCCAGTCCTGCCGGAGCAACCGCAGCTGGTCGGGGTGGGTGAGCAGGGCGACGGTGGCGTGGCCGATGAGATGGGCGGTCGTCTCGTGCCCGGCGAGCACCAGCGTCATCACAAGGGTGACCATCTCGGTGTCGTCGAGCCGGCCGCCGTCGTCGTCCTGGGCGCGGATGAGCGCGCTGATCAGGTCGTCCCGCAGATCCGCACGGCGCTCGGCGATCAGGTCGTGGATGTGGTGGACCATGACCGGAAAGGAGGCACCGATCCGCTCGGGATCCAGCGAGGCGAGGTCGGAGCCGAAGAGCCGCCAGCGCGGTCGGTCCGCCTCGGGTACGCCCACCAGCTCGCAGATGACCGTGATCGGGAGCGGGTATGCGAAGTGCTCGATGAGGTCGACCACTCCGTTCTCGTCCGTATGTCCGGGGAGTCCGTCGAGCAGCTCATCGGTGATCTCCTCGACGCGCGGCCGCAGCTCGGGGACCCGGCGGGCGGTGAAGGCGCGGGAGACCAGACGACGCAGCCGGGTGTGGTCCGGCGGGTCGCTGGTGAGGACCGACTCCAGGATGTGCACGCTGAACTCCTCGGGAATGCCGAGCAGTTCCATCAGCTGGTCGCGGGTGTCCGGACCGGTGTGGCCCGGAATCGAGTACGGGCTGTTCACGAACCGCGGGTCCCGCAGGACGGCGCGTACCTCCTCGAACCGTGTCACCAGCCAGACCGGTGTGTCGTCCATGAAGCGTGCGCGGACGACGGGGCCCTGCTCACGGAGCCGGCCGTAGCCGCCGAACGGGTCGGCGAGCAGTTCCGGGTCCATCACGTTCGGCTCGTCGGGGTGTTTGCCGATGAGCTGCTGCAAGGAGGGCGGGAGATCGGTGGGCAGGGCTGTGGACGGGGTACCGATTCCGCTGGGTTCAGTGGGGCCGCCGGGCGGGGTCGTCATGATCGCCCGGTCTCGTGGAGGGGCGAATGTGCGAAGGCGGCGAGGGCTGCTGGAGGTGGCCCGTGGGCGCCGGAGGGGCTTGGGTGACCGGCGGCCAGTACGTAGAGGGGCGTGTGCCCGGCGTTGTCCAGGCCGCATCGTTCTGCGACCAGGGAGTCGTTGAAGGCGCCGGTCTGGGCGGGGCCGAGGCCCAGCGCGGTGGCGGTCAGGGCGAAGGTCTGACCCAGGTGGCCGGCGTCGAGCAGGCAGACGCGGTAACAACGGGGCGTGCGGTACTTCACGCTCATGCGTTCCAGTCGGGCGGCAAGCACCACCAGGAATGCGGCATCGCCGATCCAGTCCTGGTCGGCGCACAGGTGCGCCGCCTCGTCGCGGGTGAGCCCCTCGGTGCGCAGCTCCAGGGAGTGTTCCAGGCCGTTGTAGTGATACCAACCGTTGGCGAGCCCGGCGATGTCGAGCGCTCCGAGGTAGGCGTCGAGTTCCTGGCGGGAGCCACCGGCCGGGCTGGTGCGGCGGTAGAGCGCGCCGTGACCGCTGTCGATGAAGTCCACCGGGCCGAACACGGCGGAGAGCAGGGCTGCCAGTGTCCCCAGCGACACCGCTTCGCGGGCGAAGTCGCGGTGGGTCCGGCGGGCGTAGAGCACCTGCTCATACGGGATTTGCAGGTCGGCCCGGGGGCGGGGCAGTGGATGCCGCGGCGCGTCCGCGTAGGTGGTGAACAACGGCGGCAGCTGTGCCGGGTCCGGCATCAGCTCCGGGTCCTGGACGTTGATCTCGCTGTCCAGATAGTCGTGCTGCGTCGAGTAGTGGAGGAAAGACGCCTCGGGGGCCCAGGTGGACCAATGCCGGTCGATCTCCTGGTCGTGGTGCGCCTCCGGGCTGTCTTCCGTCAGCAGTGCGCCGGCATCCGCGAGGACGGCCATGGCCTCTTCGACGGTTTCGGGGGTGAGGTGGTCAAGGGTCTTGGCGGCTCCGGCGGGCTCGGTCCATTCCTCGAACGCGGAGAGGACCTCGGCGGCCACCGGATGCAGCGAGGTGGGAGTGCCGTGGGGATAAGGATGGACGACGAACGCCCCGTCACGCCAGTAACACGTCAGGCAGCGGGAACGGCGGTAGCGCACGGCAACTCCAGCAGGCGGGGAAGGGCGGAACAAGGTGGGGGCGGGCAACGGTCAGGTGGCCTGCGGCCCTCCGCGGTGCGGCCCGTTGCCCACCCCGCGGGCTCACTTCGCAGTGGCCGCCTGGAACTTGAAGATGTAGTAACCGGCGCGCCTGTCCTTCCGGACCGCCGCCTGCGCGTTCATCGTGACCTTGCGCATGAGATGTCACTTCCTTTCAGCTGGTGTTGTGGGGGAGCGCGCCCGAATGCGAACAGGCGCACCGGCACCAGCCTGCCTGGCGAGGGGCTCTCCGCCTCTCCAGGTACCGCAGATTTCGACACTATGGGTGAAACGGGCATTCCTATGTTTCGGGACAGCTTCGGCCACGGCTCGACGAGCCGGCCCGCGCCGCTCCCAACAGTGGTACTTCAGCGGACCCGCAGGACGTCCATTGCCGTCAGCGCCACGTGCAGTTCGGTGCGCTGTTCCCCGGACTCCAGGTCGCAGTCGAGGACGCGTTCGATGGTGCGCAGACGCTGGTAGAAGGTCTCCCGGGACAGGCCGCCGCGGCGTGCGGCGTTGGTCTTGTTGCCCGCGGCTTCCAGATAGTGGCGCAGGGTGGGCAGCAGATCGGTGCCGTGCCGGGTGTCGTGATCGAGAAGGCGGCCGAGTTGTCGTTCGGCGTACTCCTGGATCCGGGTGTCCTCGCGGAGTGCGTAGAGCAGGCAGCGCAGGCCGACATCGGACAGTTCGCGGAAGGAACGGCCCGCAGGGAGAGGCTGATCGGGCGGGGTGGCGTCGGCCACGCGGGCGGCCTCGTGGAAGGAACGGGGCGCATCCGTGAGGTCGTCGGCCTCGGAGCCGACGCTCACGAGAGCATGCGGTGCCAGGTCGAGCACTGCGCTGCTCAGCCGTTCGACCGCAGGCAGCCAGGGGCGGGAGGCGTTCAGGGCGAGCAGTACCCCCACGCGTCCCGGGGCCAGTTCACCGACGAGTGCCGGGATTCCTGCCGTGCGCAGCTCCTGTGACAGCCGGGTCTCCGGGGTCGCCGTGGTGTTCGCCGTGGTGTCTTCTGCGGGGAGGTCCACCACGACCGCGAGGAAGCGGCTGTTCTCGGTGGGCAGCCCCAGTGCGACCAGCCGGGCGCGGGCGTCTTCGGGGGAGTGGTGGCGCTGCTCGACGAGGTCGCGGAGGGCGTTGCGGTGCGCGGTGCGCTCCCAGGGCGCGGGGTGGATGAGGCGGGCGACGGTCAGGGCCATCGCCGTCCTCTCCAGCACGATGATGTGCTCAGGGCCGAAAGCCGGCTCGGTGGTGCGGGCGGGCAACATGGCCACGCGGCCCCAGCGTTCGCCCTGGTACTCCACCGGTGCGGCGAGCCAGCCCTCCGGACCGCCCTGGCGGGTACGGTCGCCGGACGGGGTGGCTCGCGACCGCTGCTCCCAGCCGGTGAGTGCCTCCTCCAGCGTGGTTCCGGAAGGCTCACAGATCAGTGCCTGGCGGACCAGGTTCTCCAGGACCACCGTGCGGCCGCTCATCTCGGCCGCCGCGCGCACCACGTCCTCCGGCCCCGCGCCGCGCAGCGTCAGGGCGGTGAACGCCTCGTGGATGCGCTGCGTACGGCGCATCGCCTCCGCCTGGTTGCCGAGGATGAGGGCGTGGACGACCTGGGTGACCTCCAGGAAGTTGACGTCCCGGGCGAGGGTGATCAGTGGGAGACCGCGGGCCTGGCAGGCGTCGACGAGGGCTTCGGGCGGGCGGTGGTAGCGCCGCACGAGTTCGATGACCAGGGCTGCCGCTCCGACACCGGCGAGCTCGTCGACGTATCGGCGCACGCCCGCCGCGTCGCCGGGCAGCGGCATACCGGTGGTCAGGACGAGTTCGCCGCCCTTGAGGAAGGAGGCGGGGTCCGTCAGTTCGGTGATGTGGGCCCAGCGGACCGGCCGGTCGAGGTGGGTGACGCCGGTGACGACCTCGGGCTCTCCGGCGGTCAGGACGGGGAGGGCCAGGACATCGGCGACGGTGACGGCGCGGACGGGCGCGGAGCTGTCCAGGTCGTCCGGGGCCGGTGGTCGCATCGTCGGGTGGTCCTCGGTCACGGTGTCTCCAGGGGGGTCCCCGCGCCCCGGCGGAGCCGAGAACTCGGGGGAGTGCCAGGTCACTGTGTCAAGCGGCGCTGACCTGCGCAAGAGGTGCTCCGCCCGGGCCGCTGAGGCACCGGGCGCGGGGTTCGGGCCCTCATGGTTGACACAGTGTCCGAACACCATGCGTCAGCTGGACAGTTCACGCGTTGTCGCGCTCCGGGACGGCAGGGATGCTTGGTATGCCGGAGTGGACCCACTCAGGTACGCAGAGCACGACACACGGCCGGGAGACGACCATGACCGCACTGTCGCCGCACCTTCGCCAGGCCACCCCCGTGGTGGCTGCCCGGGGCGAGGGCGTCCACCTCTACGGCGAAGACGGCCGCCGGTACCTCGACTTCACCGCAGGCATCGGCGTCACCAGCACCGGACACTGCCACCCCAAGGTCGTGGCTGCGGCGCAGGAGCAGGTCGGTACGCTCGTCCACGGCCAGTACACGACGGTCATGCACCAGCCCCTGCGGCGGCTCGTCGACAAGCTGGGCGAGGTGCTGCCGGACGGTCTGGACAGTCTGTTCTTCACCAACTCCGGCAGCGAGGCCGTCGAGTCCGCACTGCGGCTGGCCCGGCAGGCCACCGGCCGGCCCAACATCCTCGTCTGCCACGGCGGCTTCCACGGCCGTACCGTGGCCGCCGCCTCCATGACCACCTCCGGCACCCGCTTCCGGTCCGGTTTCTCGCCGCTGATGAGCGGCGTGGTCGTCACCCCGTTCCCCTCGGCCTACCGCTACGGCTGGGACGAGGAGGCCGCCACCCGCTTCGCCCTCCAGGAGCTGGACTACACGCTCCAGACGATCTCCCCGCCGGCCGACACGGCTGCGATCATCGTCGAACCGGTGCTCGGCGAGGGCGGGTACGTCCCCGCGAACCGCGCCTTCCTGGAGGGACTGCGGGAGCGTGCCGACCGGCACGGCTTCCTGCTGATCCTGGACGAGGTGCAGACGGGCGTGGGCCGCACCGGACGGTTCTGGGGCCACGAGCACTTCGGCGTCACCCCGGACATCCTCGTCACCGCCAAGGGACTGGCCAGCGGCTTCCCGCTGTCCGGCATCGCGGCCTCCGAGGAGCTGATGACCAAGGCATG
Source organism: Streptomyces sp. 3N207 (assembly GCF_052246355.1). Taxonomy (NCBI): domain Bacteria; kingdom Bacillati; phylum Actinomycetota; class Actinomycetes; order Kitasatosporales; family Streptomycetaceae; genus Streptomyces; species Streptomyces sp. 3N207. The sequence continues at coordinate 104,923 of NZ_JBQQBV010000016.1, forward strand.
GCCCGGTTCGCAGGGCGGTACGTACGGCGCCAACGCCGTCGCCTGCGCCGCGGCCTGCGCCACCCTCGACGTCGTACATGACGAGAAGCTCGTCGAGAACGCCGAGGCGATGGGCGCACGGCTGCGCCAGGGCCTGCAGGCGGTGGCCGAGCGGACGCCGGCCATCGGCGATGTGCGGGGCCTCGGGCTGATGCTGGGCACCGAGTTCGTCAACGAGGACGGCAGCCCCGACCCCGAGACCGCCTCCGCCGTGCAGCGGGCCGCCGTCGACGAGGGCCTGCTCCTGCTGCAGTGCGGCGCCTGGAACCAGGTCGTGCGGATGATCCCGGCGCTCGTGATCGACGAGACGGCGGTGGACGAGGGCCTCCAGGCATGGGCGGCCGCGGTCGAGGCCGGCACATCAGGAGCATCGCGGTGACAACCGGCACCGCCACGGCCCTGGAGGGCCTGGTTGCACGGCTCGCCGACACCGCTCCCGACCTGAAGGTGGAGACCGGCCCAGGACCCACCGGCCTCTACGCCTACGACGCCTCCAACTACCGGGTCCCGCCGCGGGCCGTGGCCTTCCCCCGCAGCGCCGACGATGTCTGCGCGGTGCTGCGGGCCTGCCGGGAGACGGGCGTCCCGGTCACCGCGCGCGGCGGCGGCACCAGCATGGCGGGCAACGCGGTCGGACCGGGCGTGGTCCTGGACTTCTCCCGGTACATGAACCGGATCCTGGACATCGACCCGGTGGCGCGCGCCGCGCGCGTCGAGGCCGGAGTGGTTCTCGACGCGCTGCGCAGCGCGACCGCAGCGCACGGGCTCACCTTCGGCCCCGACCCGTCCTCGCACAGTCGCTGCACCCTCGGCGGGATGATCGGCAACGACGCCTGCGGCAACCGGTCCGTACGTCACGGCCGGACCAGCAGCCACATCGAGTCCCTGGAGCTGGTGACGGCCGACGGCGTACGGGTCGTCGCCGACCGCACCGGCCTGCGCGCCGCCGACCCGGACGACTCGGAAGCGCTGCAGCACGTTGCCAGGCTCGAAGCGGACGTACGACGTCTGATCGACGCCGGTCTGGCACCGATCCGCACCGAACTCGGCCGCATTCCGCGCCAGGTCTCCGGCTACCAGCTGCACCACCTGCTGCCGGAGCACGGTTTCGACATGGCCCGTGCGCTGGTCGGCACCGAGGGCACCGTCGCGGTCGTCACGGCCGCGACGGTGCGGCTGGTGCCCACCGCACCGGCCTCCGCACTGCTCACCCTCGGCTACGACGACGTCGTCGACGCCGCCGAGGACGTGCCGGAGATCCTGCGCTGGAATCCCACCGCCGTGGAGGGCATGGACGAGGCGATCGTCGCCACCATGCGCGCCCGCCGTGGCTCGGACTCCGTCACCGGCCTGCCCGAGGGCCGCGCCTGGCTGTACGTCGAGCTCGACGGCGACGACGAGGCGGCGGTGAACTCCCGCGCCGCCGAACTGCTGGACGTACTCGAGGCACAGGGCCGGATGACCGGCGGGCGCGTCGTGGAGAGTGCCGCCGAGCGGCGCTCGCTGTGGCGCGTCCGCGAGGACGGGGCCGGTCTCGCCGCCCGTCTCGTGGACGGCGGGGAATCCTGGCCCGGCTGGGAGGACGCGGCGGTCGCGCCCGAGGACCTGGCCGCCTACCTGCGGGACTTCCGCAAGCTGCTGGCCACGCACGGCCTGACCGGTGTGCTGTACGGGCACTTCGGCGCCGGCTGCGTCCACGTACGCATCGACTTCGATCTCGCCACGGATGCCGGGAGGGCTGCCACCCGCCGGTTCCTCTCGGAGGCGGCCACCCTGGTCGTCGAGCACGGCGGAACCCTCTCGGGCGAGCACGGTGACGGGCGGGCGCGCGGCGAACTGCTGGAGGTGATGTACAGCCACCGCATGATCCGGATGTTCGCCGAGTTCAAGGAGATCTTCGATCCCGAAGGGCTGCTGAACCCGGACGTCATCGTGGCGCCGGCCCGGCTCGACGCCGATCTCGCGCTGCACACACCCGAAGTGCTGCCCGTCGAGACACTGTTCTCCTTCCCGCACGACGAGGACGGCTTCGCGGGTGCCGTGCGCCGCTGCGTCGGCGTCGGCCGCTGCCGCAGCTCCGCGGGCGGCGTGATGTGCCCCAGCTATCGCGCCACGGGGGAGGAGAACGACTCCACCCGGGGCCGGGCCCGCCTGCTCCAGGAGATGGTGCGGAGCGGAACCGTCCAGGACGGCTGGCGCTCGACCGAGGTCAAAGACGCCCTCGATCTGTGCCTGTCCTGCAAGGCGTGCTCCAGCGACTGCCCGGTCGGCGTGGACATGGCCACCTACAAGGCCGAGTTCCTCCACCACCACTACAAGGGCAGGCTGCGGCCCCGCTCGCACTACTCGCTGGGCTGGCTGCCCCTGACCTCGGCCCTCGCCGGATACGTCGCCCGACCGGTCAACGCCCTGCTGCGCGGGCCGCTCGGCAGGCTGCTCGCCCGGCTCGGAGGCGTGACCACGAAGCGCAGGATCCCGGCCTTCGCGTCCCGGCGCGCCCTGCGCGGGGTGCTGCGCAAGACGAAGACCGGCGAATCGTCGAAGGCGCTGCTCTTCGTCGACAGCTTCACCCGCGCCTTCCGCCCCGAGGTGGCCGGAGCAGCGAGCCGTGTGCTCGCCGACGCCGGAATCCCCTGCACCGCGGAGGACGGCCTGTGCTGCGGCCTGACCTGGGTGAGCACCGGCCAGCTGTCCGTCGCACGCCGCATCATGGCCCGTACGGTCGCCCGCCTGGACAACGGCGACGACCGGCCCGTCGTCGTGGCCGAACCCAGTTGCGCCGCCGCCCTCAAGCGGGACGTGCCCGAACTCCTCGACACCGATGCCGCACGTCGCGTCGCGGCCCGCGTCCACACCCTCACCGGCGCCCTGACCGATCTGGCCGCCGAGGGCTGGACGCCGCCCGAGCTGCCGGAGAATGTCGTGCTGCAGACCCACTGCCACGAGTACGCGACCTTCGCCGGCCGCCGCCCGCACGACCTGCTGCGTAGACTCGGCGTCCGGAAGGTCGACGAGGCCGAGGGCTGCTGCGGGCTCGCCGGGAACTTCGGCTTCGAGGAGGAGCACTACGACACCTCGATGGCCGTCGCCGACCTGGCGCTGAAGCCCCGTCTCGACGGGATCGACGAGGACCCGCAGACCGTCGTTGTGGCCGACGGCTTCAGTTGCGCCACCCAGATCGACCATCTCGCCGGTGACCGGGGCGTCCGTGCCCGGCACCTCGCGGAACTGCTCGACCCCGCCGCTGATCAACCAGGAGAGACCTCATGACCGACACACCCACGCAGTTGTTCATCGGCGGCTCCTGGGTGGACGCCGCGGACGGCGCCACCATGCCCGTCGACAACCCCGCGACGGGCGAGATCCTCTGTCACATCGCCGACGCGGGGCTCAAGGACGCCCGGCTCGCGGAGGAGGCAGCCGTCCAGGCGCAGGAGGAGTGGGCCCGTACGGCACCTCGGGCGCGCAGCGAGATCCTGCGCCGCGCGTACGAGATCATCCTCGAGCGCACCGACGAGCTGGCCCACTTGATGACGTCCGAGATGGGCAAGCCGCTGGCGGAGGCCAGGGGAGAGGTGGCGTACGCGGCCGAGTTCTTCCGCTGGTTCTCCGAGGAGGCCGTGCGCATCGACGGCGGCGGCGGCGTCCTGCCCGACGGCCGCAACCGCATGCTGCTCTCCCGTCGACCGGTCGGCCCCTGCCTGCTGATCACCCCGTGGAACTTCCCGCTGGCTATGGGCACCCGCAAGATCGGCCCGGCGGTCGCCGCAGGCTGCACGATGGTGCTCAAGCCCGCCCCGCAGACCCCGCTGTCCAGCCTCGCGCTGGCCGGGATCCTGAAGGAGGCGGGACTGCCGGACGGGGTGCTGAACGTCGTCACCACCTCCCGCGCCGGGGAGGTCTGCGAGCCGCTGCTGCGAGGCGGGCAGATTCGCAAGCTGTCCTTTACCGGCTCCACGCAGGTCGGGCGGCTGCTGCTGGCCCAGTCCGCCGACACGGTCGTACGCACCTCCATGGAACTGGGCGGCAACGCGCCGTTCATCGTCTTCGACGACGCCGACCTGGACGTGGCGGTGGACGGCGCGATGCTCGCCAAGATGCGCAACATGGGGGAGGCGTGCACCGCCGCGAACCGCTTCTTCGTCCACCGGTCGGTGGCGGAGGAGTTCGGGCGGCGCCTGGCCGAGCGCATGGGCGCGCTCGTCGTCGGGCCTGGCACCCAGGACGGCGTCGACGTCGGTCCGCTGATCGACGCCACCGGTCGGGCCAAGGTCGAGGAGCTGGTCGCCGACGCGGTCGAGCGCGGTGCCCGCGTGCTCGTCGGCGGGCGTACGCCCGAGGGGCCGGGCTGCTTCTATCCGCCGACCGTGCTCGCCGACGTCGCCCCCGGCAGCCGCCTGATGGACACGGAGATCTTCGGCCCGGTCGCCGCGATCCTCACCTTCGACGACGAGGACGAGGTGATCCGCCGGGCCAATGACACCCCCTGGGGCCTCGTCGGCTACGTCTTCACCGAGGGCCTCGACCGTGGCCTTCGCGTCAGCGAGCGCCTGGAAGTCGGCATGGTCGGCCTCAACACCGGTCTCGTCTCCAATCCGGCAGCGCCCTTCGGTGGCGTCAAGCAGTCCGGTCTCGGCCGCGAGGGCGGCCGGGTCGGGATCGAGGAGTTCCTGGAGTACCAGTACCTCGCGGTGCCCGTGCGATGACGGCGGTCTTCCTGCCCTGACATACGCCTCATCGCGCACCGCGGGCCACCCGTGCCCGGCCGACGACTCCCCTCCCCCGGCCGGGCACGGGACACCCGCCCCTGATCGCGATTGACCGAGTAACCGTCGGCGCTCACGCACCAACCGGGCATGCAACTGCTCGGTATCGCCGGTCATGCCCTCCGTCGCGACACGCGCCCTGCGGGCTCAGCGCCGCTCGGCGCACACGAGGAAGATCCGGCGGACGCCGGGGACGCTCCGCGGGGGCACGGGGTCCCGCCAGCGGCCGTAGTGGGCGCTCGGGTCGCCCGGCTGGACGACCTCGGCGGTGAAGCGGTGCCGGTCGAAGAGGGCTTCCGGCTCGTCCGTGCCGAACCGCCAGGGGCAACCCCACCGGGCGAAGACGTCCAGCTGACCGCGTGCGTGGGCCGAGGTCAGCGCTTCGGAGTTGACCAGATCCCCCGCCACCAGACTGCCGATTGCGGTGAGGGTGCGGATGCGCTGGAGCAGGCGGTGCACATCGTTCTCGCGGAGGTACGGGAGCACGCCTTCGAGGAGCCACACCGAGGGCGCTTTCGCGTCGTACCCCGCCACTTCCAGCCGGCGCTCCCAGCCCGGCGCCGTCAGATCGGCGGCGATCATCCGGTGCGCCGCCCGGGGGTGCGCCCGGGCGAGCCGGTCGCGCTTGTAGTCCAGCACCGAGGGGCGGTCGATCTCGAAGTAGCGCACGTTCGGTGGCCATTCCAGCCGGTAGGGCCGGGAGTCCACCCCCGACCCTGCGGACACGATCTGGGCGCGGTCCTGGGACGCGCGCTGGAGAAGGTCGTCGAAGTAGCGGGTGCGGATCGCGTTGACATCGAGAGTGTTGGGCATGGCGCGCCGTCGGTGCGGTGGGAAGGTCGCGCCCCACACCTCGTCCAGCAGCTTCGGCCCGTCGTCGCCGCACAGGTCCTGTGCGTACGGATCCACGTAGAGCCGGTCCGGTCGGCGGCTCTCCAGTGTCCGCATCGCCGCAGTCAGCAGCGCTGTGCGCCCCACCGCGTCCATTCTTTCGGTCATGACGCCCTTTCCGGCCGCGGTATCCCGCCCGCCGATCGGCAATTCCGGCCGGTTCCCGGTCAACGGTCGTCGATCACGGCCTCGATGATCGATGCGTGAGCGGAGAGGGTCCGCACCTGGCGCACCGTCAGCCCTGCCCGCGCGAGGAGCTCCTCGTACTCCCTGCGCGTCCGCCCCTTGCCGTTGAGTACGGTCATCATCAGCATGTCGTGGGTCTTGCCGGGGTGCGGCTCGTTCCCTTCCGGGATCAGCGCGTTGACGACGAGCAGCCGACCACCGGCCGGAGCCGCCCGGCTGCAGGTACGCAGGATCCGCACACAGTCCTCGTCCGGCCAGCTGGCCAGCACGTGTTTCAGCAGGTAGACATCGGCTCCCGCCGGAACCGAGATGAAGAAGTCGCCCGCCTCCACCCGCCAGCGCCCGGCCAGTTCGGGGGAGTCGAGCACGTGACCGGCGACCACGGACTCCAGATCGAACAGCGTGCCCGTCATCTGTGGGTGGCGCAGCAGGATCGACCGGAGCAGGCCGCCGCGTCCGCCGCCCACATCGATAACGCTCCGCACGCCGGAGAAGTCGTAGGCGTCCGCGACCTCGTTGCTGAGCGCCTGCGAGAACGCCGCCATGCTGGAGTGGAACGCGGCTCCCAGTTGGGGGTCGGCCGCCAGGTGGTCGTAGAAGGGGACTCCGTAGAGCTGCTCGAAGGCCGTGCCACCGGTGCGGACCGCGTCCGGCAGCCGGGCCGCCGAGAGCCAGAAGATGTCCTCGCCGCGCATCATGACGTAGTCGCGCAGAGATCCCTCGACGTCCGTGCGCAACGGCTGGGCGAGCGGGGTGAGGTGGAAGCGGTCTGCCGCCTCCTGCCGGAAGACGCCCTTCGTCGCGAGGAAGCGCAACAGCCGCCGCAGATGGGGGCCGTGCACCTGCGCCGCCTCAGCGAGTTGCTCCGCGGTGCGCGGGCCGTTCACCAGATGGTCGGCGATGCCCAGCCGCGCCGCGGTGTGGAGAGCAGCCGAGTAGAGGTAGCCGAAGGACAGCTCGAGCAACTGACCGGCCGGGTCCTCAAAGACCGCAGGGGTGGTCGGGTCGTCGGGACGGGCGGCGCTGGTCATCAGCTGAGTCTCCCTTTCCTCGTGCGGACTTCCCTGCACGACGTCGGGTCGGCGTTCTCGTCCTGCCGAAAGCGTCGCGACCGCCTTCGCGCAGTGCGGATCAGCCTGCGGCGTGCGGGTCGTGCGGTGGTCGAGGAGCGCACGAAGTGGTGGGGGTCGAGAGGCGCACGAAGTGGTGGGGGGCGAGGAGCGCATGGGTGGTGTTGGCCGAGGCATATGAAGGGCGGTGCGGCGGGGTGGTGAGTCGGCGTTGACTGGCCATCATGCCCACGTCAAGTCCCGGCCGAGCCCGTTCATGGACGATCGGCCCGCTCCGTACGAGCTTCCGCACTCTCCCGCCCGCAAGGAGGCTTCCCATGGCCGACGCATCTGCCCGTACCGCGGCACAAGGCTTCGCCGACGCCGCCGAGCAGCGCCGCGCCAACCGCGCCACGGTCGAGAAGTACCTGGAGTACACCAAGGGCCCGAACCGGCTGCGTCGGCATGAGCTGTTCGCCGAGGACGGCAGCGGCGGTCTGTGGACCAACGACACCGGCGCCCCGATCGAGATCAAGGGCCGCGAGCGCCTGGCCGAGCACGCGGTCTGGTCTCTGAAGTGCTTCCCGGACTGGGAGTGGTACAACATCCAGATCTTCGAGACGCAGGACCCGTGCTTCTTCTGGGTCGAGTGCGACGGACACGGGAAGATCAACTTCCCGGGCTACCCCGAGGGTTACTACGAGAACCACTTCCTCCACTCGTTCCGCTTCGACGAGGACGGGAGGATCCGGCAGAACCGGGAGTTCATGAACCCGTTCGAGCAGCTGCGCGCGCTCGGGATCCCGGTGCCGACAGTCCGCCGGGACGGCATCCCCACCTGACCCGCGCAGGCCCAGGCCCATGGCGGGCGACGCCGGGCCGGCGCGACAACCAGGCAGCCGCGGTGAGTTCCACGGCAAGACAGAAAGGCACCTGCGCCCATGCCAGGTATCCCGCCCATCGAGTGCTACCCCCTTCCCGCCCCCGGCGAGCTGCCGGCCAACACCGCCGAGTGGACCGTGGACCCGAACCAGGCGGTACTGCTCATCCATGACATGCAGCGGTACTTCCTCGCGCCGTTCCCCGGCACCGTGCGCGCGGAGCTCCTCGGCAACCTCACGCGGATACGCGAACGCTGCGCCGCACGCGGTATTCCCGTCGCCTACACCACCCAACCCGGCAGGATGAGCGCCCGGGACCGCGGGCTGCTGTTGGACTTCTGGGGGCCAGGGATGCGCGCCTCGGCCGACGACCGACAGGTCGCCGACGAACTGGCCCCCGCCGAGGGCGACTTGCTGCTCACCAAATGGCGCTACAGCGCCTTCTTCCGCTCACCCCTGCTGCCACGTATGCGCGAGGCAGGCCGTGACCAGCTCATTCTGTGCGGCGTGTACGCGCATGTGGGCGTGCTGGCGACCGCGTTGGAGGCGTACGCGAACGACATCCGGACGTTTCTGGTCGCCGATGCCGTCGCCGACTTCTCGCAGGACCACCATCGGATGGCCCTCACGTACGCGGCGGAGCGCTGCGCCATGGTCGTCTCCGCCGAACAGCTTCTCGCCGAGGTCTCGCGGTGAGTGGGGGGCTGCTGGAGCGGGTGCTCAGCGACCCGTCCACGCCGTTCGCCCTCCTCCACCGCGCGCCCCTCACCGGCCCCGACCACCTGGAGGTTCTCGTCGGGCCGGTCTCCACCCCTCCGACGCTGGCGCGCATACCGCTCCCGGAACCCTCCGCCCCGGACAATCCGGGGGCGCCGGGCCGACCGGGAGGCGCCGCAGTTGCCGGCGCTCCCCGGGGTGAGGGAAACCAGCACGAGGCCCTCGTTCTCATTCCGTACCGCCAGATCACCGAACGCGGCTACGCCTGCGTCGACGATGCCACGCCGCTCGTCACGCTCACGATCACAGGCCAGGAGACACTCCCGCTCGCCGAGGCGCTGCCCCGTCTGCCGCGCGCGAGGACCATGCTCGTGAACCGACGCTTCGTCCCGGGGGACACGGAGTACGCGCACACCGTGCGCCACGTCGTCACGGACGTGATCGGCCGCGGGGAGGGTGCCAACTTCGTCATCAAGCGCGACTTCGTCGCCGACATCACCGACTACTCCACCGACCGCGCCCTCGCCTTCTTCCGCCGTCTCCTGGAGAGCGAATCGGGGGCCTACTGGACGTTCCTGGTGCACACCGGGGAGCGCACGCTGGTGGGCTCCAGCCCGGAGCGGCACATCAGTCTGCGGGACGGCACAGCGGTGATGAACCCGATCAGCGGCACTTACCGCTATCCGCCCACCGGTCCGGAACTCGCCGGTGTCCTGGACTTCCTGGCCGACCGCAAGGAGGCCGAGGAGCTGTACATGGTCGTGGACGAAGAGCTGAAGATGATGGCGCGGATCTGCGAACGGGGCGGCCGCCTGGCCGGGCCGTATCTGAAGGAGATGGCCCGGCTGGCCCACACCGAGTACTTCGTCGAGGGGCACACCGGGCGGGGCGTACACGAGATCCTGCGCGAGACGCTGTTCGCACCGACCGTGACCGGAAGTCCCCTGGAGAGCGCGGCCCGGGTCATCTCGCAGTACGAGCAGCAAGGCCGCGGCTACTACAGCGGTGTCGCGGCCCTCATCGGCCGGGACGTGCACGGCGGCAGGACGCTGGACTCCGCGATCCTCATCCGGACCGCCGACATCGACGCCGCCGGGGAGGTCCGCATCGGCGTCGGAGCCACCCTCGTACGCCACTCGGACCCGGCGTCCGAGGCAGCCGAGACCCGCGCCAAGGCGGCAGGGCTGATCGCGGCGCTGGAGTCCGGCCGGTCCCGCTCCTTCGCCGCGCACCCGAGCGTCCGTGGGGCTCTCGCCCGCCGCAACGAGCAGCTCGCGGACTTCTGGCTCAACGGGACGGAATCCACTCGGGCACCGGCGCCCCGACCACACCCGCGGAGCCCCTGCGGCACTCCCGATGTCGCGGGCACTCCGGGCTTTGCCGATGCTGCCGACGCTGCCGAGGCTGCCGACCTGGTCGGCCGCAGCGTCCTGGTCGTCGACATGGAGGACACCTTCACGGCGATGATCGCCATCCAGTTGCGCTCTCTCGGCCTGCGCGTGACGCTCCGCCGGTACGACGAGGACATCGAGTTCGCCGCCTGCGACCTGGTCGTGATGGGACCCGGCCCCGGCGACCCACGGGACCTTTCCTCTCCCAGGATGACCCGACTGCATACCGCGATCGGAACCTTGCTCGAGCGGCAGCGCCCGTTCGTCGCCGTCTGCCTGAGCCATCAGGCCCTCAGCCGGCGACTCGGATTCCCGCTGTTCCGCCGGGACGCCCCAAATCAGGGCGTGCAGCGGGAAATCGAGCTGTTCGGCGTCCGCGAGCGCGTCGGCTTCTACAACACGTTCGCCGCCCACGCCCAGCACGACAAGACAGACGTCGGCGGCGTGGGCGTGGTGGAGGTGGCCCGGGATCCGGAGACGCACGAGATCCACGCGCTGCGCGGACCGCACTTCGCGTCGATGCAGTTCCACGCCGAGTCGGTCCTCACCCAGAACGGCCCGCGCATCGTGGGCCAGGCCCTCCAGGCCGCACTGGGACGGTGACCCCTGGCCCCCGGTCCCGACCCCGCCCTGTGACGGCGCCGACCCGCCGCACACCGCTCCACCCACCCGCTTGGAGGCCCCGATGCACGCGTACGTAGTCGTGGACGCGTTCGCCCACGAGCCGCTGCTCGGCAACCCCGTGGCCGTGTTCTTCGGCAGCGACGACCTGTCAGCGCGCACGATGCAGCGCATCGCCCGGGAGATGAACCTGTCGGAGACCACCTTCGTTCTCACGCCTCGGCAAGGCGGCGACGCCCGGATCCGCATTTTCACCCCCGTCAACGAGTTGCCCTTCGCCGGGCACCCGTTGCTGGGCACAGCCATCGCCCTGGGCGCACGCAGCTCGCGTGACGACTTGCGTCTGGAAACGGCCGTGGGCATCGTCCCGTTCGACCTCGTCAGGGAGCGGGGCCGAACGGTCGCAGCCCGCATGCGTCAACCCGTCCCCACCTGGCGCCCGTTCGAGCGCGCCGAAGAACTACTGGCCGCGATCGGCGTGGAGAAGTCCACGCTGCCTGTGGAGATCTACCACAACGGTCCCCGTCATGTCTTCGTCGGCCTGGAGAACGTCAGCACGCTGTCCGCCCTCCGCCCCGACCACCGCGCTCTGGCCGACTTCGAGGACCTGGCCACCAACTGCTTCGCCCCTGACCTCGATGCGGACGACACCTGCGCCGCACCTGGCCAGGAGGGCGGGAGCTGCTGGCGCACCCGGATGTTCTCCCCCGCCTACGGTGTGACCGAGGACGCCGCCACCGGGTCTGCCGCAGGCCCGTTGGCCGTCCATCTCGCCCGGCACGGCCTCGCCCCGCACGGCCGGCAGGTCCGGATCACTCAGGGCGTCGAAATGGGCCGTCCGTCACTGATGCTCGCCTGGGCCGAAGGGACCGTGGACTCCCTCGACGCGGTGGAAGTCGGCGGTGCCGGGGTGCTGGTGGCGGAGGGCAGCCTGCACATATGACCTCCGCGCGACGGCCGCACGGCATGACTCGAAAGAAGGACGGCATGGACACTGGCAGGTCCGAAACCCTGACCGCGGCGATCGACGTCACCTTTCCCGAGTACATCTCGCCGCCCGACCAGCCACTGGGGCTCCTGCGCCGCTGGCTGGAGTCGGCGGAGGCACACGGCGTACGCGAACCGCGGGCCCTGGCCCTGGCCACCGCGGACGCCGCGGGCCGTGCCTCCCTGCGGACCGTCGTACTGAACCGGGTCACCGACACCGGCATCGTCATCGCCACCCACGACGGCAGCCGCAAGGGCCGTGAACTCCGCGTCAACCCCTGGGCCTCCGGCCTGCTGTATTGGCGCGAGACCGGTCAGCAGATCAGCCTGGGCGGCCCCGTCCGTCGGCTGTCCGACGCCGAGTCCGACGCACTGTGGGCCGCCCGCCCGGTCTTCACCCACGCCATGACCGTCTCCTCCCGCCAGAGTGAGCCCCTCGGCGACCTGGGGGACGTGGCCCGGCTGCGCGCCCGCGCCGAGACGCTCAGCGCGCAGGGCCCCCAGCCACGCCCCGCCGCGTACATCGGCCTCGAACTCGTCCCCGAATCCGTCGAGTTCTGGGCGAACGGCACATCCCGCCTGCACGAACGACTGCGTTACGACCGCACGGCGGAAGGCTGGACCGCGGTCCGCCTGCAGCCGTGACGGCGGCCGACTGCCGACCCGCCGCCGTACGAGAAGCCGCCACTTCCACGCCTGAGTTGTGACCTCGGCGCCCTCGGAGTGAGTGCCGAAGTTCCGACCCTCGCACGACCTCTATGCGTACACCGGGAAGGACGCTTGGAATGCGAGGCGGCGATCGGCTCCGTTGCCGATGTGCTCAAGCAGCTCGTCGAGTGCGAGGTATTCCTCCCAATGCTGTTGGCCTGTTGCGTGCGCCAGCCGCGAGATCAGGAGGTCTTCGAGTTCTGGGACGCGTTTGTTCTTCCAGACCTTGTCGGCCGTACTCACCAGCAAGTCTTCGAACGTCGCATCGGGATCCGCCCAAGAGGCGTGAGTTCCGGCGAAGCGGGCCAAGTCCGGGCTGAATCCGTGAGCCAGCAGCATTTCCCGACCGGTCTCTTCGTGTGCTGAGCCAGGCCCGGACAGTTCGGCGACGTGCACAGCTTTGCCGATGTCATGTGTCGCTGCTCCGAAGAGAACGGCGTCGCGGTTGACGACGATGTCCGGACAGCGCTGCTCTGTCCAATCCACCAGTTGATACGCCACGTCGTGGACGGCACGCAGGTGGGCAGCCAGCCGCGGCGGAGCATTCAGGGACCGGAGAAGGTCTGTCACCGAAGACGGAAGCGGCCGGAGTGGCGGATCGGTGGAGGCAAGCAAAGCTCGGGACAGGGCGTCTGATGGTGTCACCGGTTCAGGCTACTGACGCGACCGACGGCGCCTCCGGTCCACTGACCCGGGTCGGCGGTACCCAGTCTGCGGGGGTTACCTGGATGGGCGGCCGACCGACATCAGCCACGGCGCTTCACGGCGGTTCGGGCAGCGCCGGGGCCGTTGTCAGTGGCGTGGTGCAGACTCGGGGCCATGGACGAGGAAGAGGTGCTGCGCTGTCTCGCCGAGGCGGAGTCCGGCCGGCTGCGGCCCGAACTCTGCGGAGGACGGTACGTGGCCGCGGCGTACGACATCGACGGTACGGACGACGAGGACGGATTCGAGGACGGATACGAGGAGGAGGTCGACGAGGACTTCGAGAACGTCCGCGTACTGGGGGAGGTCTCGTCGGTCTACGAGGCGTTCGATCTCCTCATGGCGGAAATGGCTGACGAGGCCGAAGCCAAGGAACTGCTCGTCGATACCGGGCTTCCTTTGGACGATGGCCTGAACGGCGACTTGCTCGACGACGACCAGGGCGACGGCCAGGACGGCGACCGGAACAACGACTTGGACCACGACGATCCGGACGCCGACGATCCGGACGACGATTGCGACGACGACCGGGGCGCCCCCGCCCTCCCGGGAATCACCTCGCCCGCCCGGCGCTACCTCGCCTACACGGCGCTGAGCTGGACGGCGCCCATGGACCTGGTGACCAGCAGCCACCACGAGGAGCATTACCTCGGCCACGCCCCGGCACTCTTCGACGGCGCCCGGTTCCGCTTCCTGTGCAGCGCTGCGCCGCCGCATCACGAGGAAGCGTGGGCAATTCTCGAACTCCAGCCCACGGGTGAACCCTCGGACGCCGACCGCGCCCTGATGACCGCGTCCGCCCTCGGCGACACCGAAGCAATCGGCGCGGCCCTCACGGCGAACGCGGACGTGAACGCCCTGGACGAGCACGGCATGACGGCCCTCCATGCCGCCGTGGCCCACCGTCGGCCCGGCGCTGTGACCGCTCTGCTCGCCGCGGGGGCCGACCCCGCCCGCCAGGCGGAGTTCGGCAACGCACCCCACTTCGCCGGGCTGGATCACCGGCAGCGGGTCCGCTCCTGCGCCGACCGGCTCGACGGCGCCGAGCACGCGGCGGTCATACGGTCGCTCCTCGACGCGGGAGCCCCCGTGAACGCCCGCGACCGAGGTGGCGCAACACTCATCGACCTGGCTCTCAACACACTGCCGTACCCAGCAGAGTTGGTGAGCCTTCTCAGGGACCGAGGCGCTTCCAGCGGCCCGTTGGGGAACGGGTCGCTGGGCAACCTGCTCACCGGCCTGCCCTACCGAGACCCCCGAGCGCTGCGCACCCACGTCAACAAGGTGCGGTTCCTTCTCGACGCCGGCGCCGACCCGAACGCGGGGGAGAACGACGGGGCGGCCTTCACCCACCGACGTCCCGCACTGCGCGCTCTCCTCACCGGCACCATCTACTACGCCCACGAGGTTCCCGGCAAGGTGCTGGCAGCCCTGGTCGACGAGCTGCTCCGGCACGGCGCCCGGGACGTTCCGCACCGGGGAGAAACCGTCCTCGAGCAGGTCGAGCGCCTGCTGGACGACCAGCGCTTCCAGAACTACCAGCCCGTGGCAGACCGACTCCGCGCCGCCGCGACGGAACAGCGGGCCCGCTGATCCCGATCCGTCCCAGCGCCCTACCCGGCACTCACCGGCGACAGGGGATGGGTGGCGGATGGATGGTCGTGGGTCGGACCGAGGGGCCATGGGAAGGCTCAGGCCGCGCGGCATGGTGGGCAGTCGCCGTGCGAGTTGATCCCACGCTGACCGTGCGCTTCACAACGGCACACCGCCGCGCCCCGCAGAAGCGAAACCGCCTAGTCTTGGGCGCGCGCTTCGCGTAGGTACCGTCCCTCCTCTGCTTCGGGAGTGCCGGGCCCGCATGTCAACGGAAGAACAGAGAGCGGAACGGGGGATGGGACATGAGCTTTCGCGACAAGGTCCGCGGCATCGGTGACTCGGTGAGCAGTGCTGCCGCCTCGGCGGCTGCGCGGGGTCGCGAACTCACGGACCGGGGCGCCGAGGCACGGCGCAATGGCGCGGTCAACTCCGGGGAGTGGGTGCTCAAGGCGGTGCGCGCGCTGCCGGCGCCGGCCGCTCCGGCTCGCGAGCCCTGGGAGTTCTCCCTGGGCGCCCTGGTCTGCCAGCACCCGAGAGTGCCCGCCCTCACCGCGAAGGCGCTGCGGCCCCTGAGGAGCCTGGGCGCCCTCAGCTTCGGGCCGGAGTCGGTGGGGTTCGACGGGGAGGACATCCCCTGGAAGAAGGTCGTCAGCCTGCGACTGCACAACGCGTTCGCCGCGATGAGCACCGAGGGGCTGGACCAGGAGGTGGACCGGATACGTGAGGTGCTGCCGCCGTTGCCGGGGCGCAAGTGGGCGGTGACCAAGGTCGTCGAAGGGCTTGGCTCCGTGGTGCTGGCCTCGCTGGAGCGGGCCTCCGGGCAGCGCCTGGATGCGGTGGAGGTCGCCTCGGAGATCACCTACCGCGGTCGGCTGGGCCGCGAGTCGACCCTGCGCGCGAGCCTCTTCCCCACCGCCCTGCTGGCCCACCAGGTGGAGGTGGCCCACAGCCTGGTCGCCACCGCCCAGCAATGGAACATCCCGGTCCTGCCCGCCGAGCCGGTCGACGTCGACACCGTCGCCCGCATCCAGGCACTCCGGGCCCGCGCCGACAAGGTCTACGACGAACTGCTGGTGGAGGAGGATCGCGAGTCGCTCGAGTCCGGCCAGGGGCACGAATCCCAAGCGCCCGACGCCCAGCGGGCCGACGCCTAGGTCCGTGTCTCCTCGGTCCATCACGCCCGACCGGCGGGCGGACTGCGGCCCTAGGCTTCCGCCGTGAACGACACCGCACCTGGCATACGGATCAGACCGGGCAGCCCGGCCGACGTACCAGCCATTCTGGACATGCTCGACTCCGCGGTGGTCTGGATGAACGAGCGCGGGAACACCGAGCAGTGGGGCACGACGCCGTACTCGCAGAAGCCCGGCGGGATGGAGCGGGTCGAGCGGTACACGACCGAGAACGCCCCACACATCGCGGAGTTGGATGGAACCCCCGTCGGGGCCCTGGTGCTCCACACCGGGCCCAGCCCGCAGATGCCGATCGCGCCGGCCGGGGAGCCGGAGCGGTACGTCCGGCTGCTGGTCTCCGACCGACGGCACGCCGGTCGGGGCATCGGCGCTGCGTTGCTGGCCCTTGCCGTCGAGGAGACCCGGCGGGCCGGCGTGGACCTGCTGCGGGTCGACTGCTGGGCGGGCGGCGGGGGCGAACTCGTCGCGTTCTACGAGCGCAACGGTTTCACCTCCACCAACCGTTTCCTGCTCGGGGCCTGGCCGGGACAGGTGCTGGCCCGGCGGGTCGGCTGATGACGCGGGAAAAAGGGACGGCGCGGGAGAGAGGGAGCCGAGAGGGCACGCCTCCCGCAAGGTCGCCGAGGCGGAACGCCACTATTAAAGTTTGACTAGTCGAGATCGCGGTCGTACCGTCGGGTCCCAGTTCGGCGCTCACCCTTTGGGCAGTGATGCCCGAGCGGCGAGGGATGCCGGGGAAGACCGGGACGCGATGAGGCGGAGGACCGTTGACGGAAGCGACGATACGGGCGAACGAGACGATGGTGCCGGTGCTGCCGTGCGCGGACATGGAGGCGACACTGGCGTTCTACCAGGCGCTCGGATTCAAGGTCACCTACCAACAGACGCGCCCGTACCTCTACCTCGCCCTGGAGTGGAGCGGTTTCGCGGTGCACTTCGGCAGACCGCCCCAGGACCATGACCCGGCCAGGGAAGACGGTGGCGCCTGTCTGGTCATGGTGGACGAAGTCGCCCCCTACCATGCCGCCCTCACCCAGGCCATGCGCGCCGCCTACGGCAAGGTGCTGGCCAAGGGAGTCCCGCGCATCACACGTTTCCGCCCCGGCCAAACGCGGTTCACCCTCGTCGACCCGTCCGGCAACTCGCTCATCTTCATCCAGCGGGACGAGCCGACCGAGCTCGAATACGGCGGCTCCAAGGAGCTGCAGGGCCTGGCCCGGGCGCTCGACAACGCCCGTATCTTCCGCGAGTTCAAGAACGACGACCGGGCCGCCTTCCGGGCCGTCTCCTCCGCCCTGCGCAGGCACGGCGACACTGCCGTGCCCCTTGACCGGGCCCTGGCCCTGGCCACCCTCGTCGAGCTTGCCACCGCACTGAACGAGCGTGACCGCATCGACGCCTGGATCGGTGAGCTGGAGCAGATCCAGCTCACCGACGCCGAACGCAGGCGCGTCGCAGCTGAACTGCACCATGCCGAAGACCTCACGCAATGGCTCGCCGAACATTCCACCAGGGCAGGCACGCAGGACGACTCTTCTCAGTGATCCGCCCGCCTACCCCTACCCCCGCCTCCGGCGGCGATCAGCGCGGTCTCAGCGGGGTATTCCCAGCTCGCCTGCACGCAGCCCGGCCTGGAAGCGGGAGTCGGCCTCAAGTGTGGCCATCAACTCGGCCACGCGCCGTCGGTAGGTGCGTAGCGAGAAGCCGAGCCGTTTGGCCGCCGCTGCGTCGGTGAGGCCCGAAGCGAGGGCTTCGAGGATGATGCGGCCGTCGGCATCGAGGTGCGGGACGTCGCTGCGCAGATAGGTGTCGAGATCGACGGCGCTGTCCCAGAGCGCCCGGAACAGCGAAAGGACGCCGTCGACCAGGATCTGTGACGTCGTCACGGTGTACTCGCGGCCGGTGGGGGTCTCCCGGCCGGCCAGGATCATCACCCGCCGGTCGATGAGGATGGTCTCGTGCGGCAGCGACGAGCCGCTGATCCGCACGAGGGCCCCCTTGCTCTGCACCAGCCGCAGGTGCGTGCGGGCTTCCTCGTCGGCGAGCGCGACCGGGCTGAGCAGCTTGCGAGTGGTGAAGTCGGGGGAAGCCGTTGCACGCATCCGATTCCCGATCGCTGCCCTGGCCTCCGGTTGCGACCAGGTCCTGAGATCCCGGGCCGCGCACAGGAACTCGGTCTGCGCGGATTCGAAGAGATGACCGGCACGCATGATCAACTCTGCGTCGCCACGGACTGAGAACACCTGTTCATTCGGCACCCCGCCAGTCTGGCAGCAAGATGCCACGAACTCGCGGGGCGCCATGGAGGCGGACACCATGAGCCTCATGACGATCAAGACGTTCGCCCTGGGCGGAGACCTGACCATCAACCGGCTCGGCTTCGGCGCCATGCGCCTGGCGATGGGTACCTTCGACGGTCCGCCGCGAGCCCCTGAGCGCGGCATAGCGGTGCTCCGGCGTGCCGTGGAGCTCGGCGTCAACCACATCGACACGGCCGGCTTCTACGGCAGGGGAGCGGTGCGGGCCAACGAGCTGATCCGTACGGCATTGACCCCCTACCGTGACGACCTGGTGATCGCGACGAAGGTCGGGCCGCTGCTCGGGCCGAACGGTGTGCCGAGCGAGCAGGCGACGCCTGACCAGCTGCGCGGGCTGGTCGAGGCGGACCTGCGCTCCCTCGGGCTGGACCGGCTCGACCTGGTCTATCTGCGGGTGGGCGGGGTGACCGGACCGGGTGGTGAGTCGATCGCCGAACGGTTCGAGGTACTGGCCGAGCTCCGGGCGGAGGGGCTGATCCGGCATCTGGGCGTCAGTAACGTCGACGCAGCCCAGTTCGCCGAGGCCCGGGCGATAGCGCCCGTCATGGCGGTGCAGAACCAGCACACCGGTGACATGGCGCTGCTCGCGGAATGCGAGGCAGCGAATATCGCGTACGTGCCGTACTTCCCGCTCGGCGGTGGCGGCAGCCCACTCGACACCGAACGGCTCGGCAAGGTCGCAGCACGCCTGGGCGCGACCACCGCGCAGGTGCAGATCGCCGCGCTGCTGGCGACATCGCCGTCGGTGCTGGCGATTCCGGGCACCGGCTCCCTCGCTCACCTGGAGGAGAATCTCGCGGCGAACGATCTCCGACTCAGCGACGAGGACCTGTCCGACCTGCGAGGCTGACCGGTCGGCTACGGAAATCAGCGCAGCTGCCATGCCCGTTCCGCCGCCTGCGCCATCAGACCCCCACTCTGCGTGCGATCCCCCTGGCCCTTTCCGGCTGTCGTTCCGACGCCTGTACCAGCCACCGGCAGACCTTCTGGCGCTCCGAAAGCGCCGACTTCGGCGACGGCGATGCCGCGCTCATCGCAGAAGTCGAGCACCTTCCGGGGCCGGGCAGGCCGTCGGGCCGTCGGTCAGCGAGCTGGTGACCGGGCTCCGGGACGCTCCAGTGTGGCTTCGGGACGCTCCAGTGCCACCGTCGGCAGCAGCCTGGCGAGCGGCGCAGGGAGCCACCATGCGCGGCGGCCGAGCAGTCGCATCGCGGCGGGCACGATGAGGCAGCGGATGACCAGCGCGTCGAGCAGGATCGCCACCGCGAGCCCCAGACCGAACTGCTGCAGCATGCGGCTGGGGCTGAGGAGGAAGGCGGCGAAGACCACGATCATGATGGCCGCAGCCGCAGTGATCACCTTGCCGGTGGCGGCCAGGCCCTCCCGAACCGCATGACCGTGGTCTTCGGTGCGCTCCCACTCCTCGTGGATGCGGGAGATCAGGAAGACCTCGTAGTCCATGGAGAGCCCGAAGACGATCGCGAAGATCATCACGGGGATGAAGGCTTCGATGGGCCCCGGCTGCACCCCGAACCAGCCTTCTTGGAAGACCAGCGTGATCGCGCCCAGCGCCGCGGAGATGCTCAGCAGATTCAACAGCGCCGCCTTGAGCGGGATCAGGGCAGAGCGGAAGACCACCATGAGCAGCAGCGACGACATCCCGACGACGATCACCACGAAGAGCGGCATCCGCTGTGCGACGCTGTCGGCGAAGTCCTGGGTAGCGGCGGTCGATCCACCGACCAGGAACTCCGCGCCGGTGTCCCGCTCCAGGGGTGGCAGTACGTCGTCACGGAGCCGGTGTACGAGATCGGTGGTGCCCTCGTCCTGCGGCGCGGCCTCCGGGAAGACGATCAGCGTGGCGAGTCTGCCGTCCTTCGACGGCAGCGCGGGGCTGGTCGCGGCTACTCCGTCGGCCTTGACGAGGGCCGCCCGCGCGGCATTGCCTGCCGCCTGGTCGCCGTCCACGGCGACGATCAGCGGGCCGTTGAAGCCGGGGCCGAAGCCCTCCGCGAGGAGGTCGTACGCCTGCCGACTGGTCGAACTCCGCGGATCGTTGCCCGCGTCGGCGAAGCCGAGGCGCATCCCCAGTGCCGGAGCGGACAGCGCAAGGAGCGCGATGAGCGCGGCCAGCAGCGAGGGCAGCGGGCGACGCTGCACCGCTGCGGCCAACTGCCGCCAACGGGAGCCCTCTTCCCTCCCCTTGGCCTTGGCCTTCCCGGCATGCTTGCGTACCTGGTGCTGGATCCGACGACCGAACAGGGCGAGCAGGGCGGGCAGCAGGATCAGCGAGGCCGCCACGGTGATCAGCACCGTCAGCACCACCGCCAGGGCGACACCCTGCAGCGAGCCGAGGCCGAGCACCACCAGGCCGAGCAGCGCGAGGACCACGGTGCAGCCGGCGAAGAACACCGTGCGCCCCGCGGCGTCCAGGGCGAACCGGGCCGCACTGTCGGAATCCGCGCCGTGGACCAGTTCGTGCCGGTAGCGGTAGAAGATCAGCAGTGCGTAGTCGACGCCGACACCGAGCCCGACCAGCATCATGATCGGCGGAGTGAAATCGGCGACGGCGAACAGATGAGAGGCCAGGGCGATCAGCCCCACCGCACCGCCTACCGCGAACAGTGCGGTGACCAGCGGCAGCGCGGCCGCCACCAGCGAGCCGAAGAGGAGCACCAGGATGACCAGCGCGGCGAGCATGCCCGCCCCCTCGGCAGAACCGCTCTCTTCCTCCTCCGCGCCGCGCACGGCTTCGCCGCTGAGTTCGACCCGTAGACCGTCCTCGGCGGCGGCCTGCGCGGTGTCGATGATGTGTGTGACGTCGGCCTTGGGCACGCTCTGCGCCTTGTCGTCGAGCGTCACCGTGGCATAGCCGATCGTGCCGTCTTCCGAGACGGCAGAGGCGTCTGCGAAGGGGCTGCGCACCTCGGCGACGCTGGACTTGCCGCGTACCTGATCAAGCAGATGTTCCACGGCCGGCTTGCGTTCCGCGATGCCCTGCGGGTGTTCGAGGACGAGCTGGATGCTGTCCCCGGCCTGCAGCGAACTGTGCTGCTTCATCAGATCCGTTGCTGCCTGGGACTCGGTGCCGGGCAGCGTGAAGTCATTGCGGTAGTTGCTGCCGGCCGCCTGCGAGCCGACCGTGATCACGGCAAGCAGGAGTATCCAGAGCAGCACGGCGGCCCTGCGATGGCGCTGGGACCAGGCGGCGAGCCGTCCGAAGGTACCCGAGGAAGAGGCGGTGCCGGACGGCGCCGAGGCGTTGTTCGCGGGCGTGCCGCGTGAGTCGGACACGATTACCTGCCCTTGTTCTGTCGGAGCGGACGGCCGGCCCGATGGGCGCCGATCACTGCGCCGATGAGGGCGCACAGGACGGGCACAGCGATGAAGGCGGCCGGCAGGGTGCCGTCGCTCCCCTCGCGGGCGCGGTCATGGACGGGGATGAGGAAGGCGCCCATGGCTTCGGTCAGCAGAAAGCCCGTTGCCCCGCCGACCAGGAGGCCCAGCAGGGCGGCTGCGGCCTTGCCGCGGATGGACGGTTCGTTCATACGGGGAGCATGCGGGGCTGCGTTCGCGGCAGGCGTCAGCCCGCGGCGGACACTCGTGCTACCCCAGCGGTTGCGGTCCGGACGGACCGGTGTACGCCGGTGGTTGCGGGCCGGCGGACCGCTCGGCCCGGCAGGTCAGTCCGCCAGCCAGCCGGGGCGGACCATCCCTGACTCGTACGCCAGGACCACCAGCTGGGAGCGGTCGCGGGCCTCCAGCTTCGTCATGATCCGGCTGACATGGGTCTTCGCGGTGGCCGGGCTCAGCACCAGCCGGTGGGCGATCTCGTCGTTGGTCAGCCCGGCCGCGACCAGCTCCATCACCTCGCGCTCCCGCCCCGTCAGCGCATTCAGGCGTGGGCTCGGTTCCGGTGCCGCGACCCGGCCGGCGAACTCCGCGATCAGCCGCCGTGTGACGGAGGGGCTGATCAGCGCATCGCCGCGCGCCGCCACCCGTACCGCCTGCAACAGCTCCTCGGGCTCGGTGTCCTTCACCAGGAAGCCGGTGGCGCCTGCCCGCAGCGCCCCGTAGATGTGCTCGTCCAGGTCGAAGGTGGTCAGGACGACCACCTGCACGTCGGCGAGACGCGGATCGGCGGCGATCAGGCGGGACGCCTCGATGCCGTCCATGCCCGGCATCCGGATGTCCATCAGAACGACATCGGGGCGGAGTTCCCGGCAGGCGGCCACGGCCTCCTCGCCGTCGCTCACCTCTCCGACCACGGTGATGTCGTCCTCGTCCTCAAGGATCGAGCGGAACCCGGCGCGCACCAGGCGCTGGTCGTCGGCCAGCAGAGCCTTGATCATGTGAGGGTCGGCTCCGATCGTCACGTGATTCGATGGGTGAGGCCCGGTCGCCGAAGACCGGCCTGGACTCAACTCTCGTACGGAATACGGGCCCTGACAAAGAAGCCACCGCTCGGCCCTGGACCCGCGGATAGTTCGCCGCCGAGCGTAGCCGCCCGCTCCCGCATCCCGGCGATGCCGCTGCCCCCGGTGCTGTCACTCCTGGATTTTCGGTCCCATGCGCCCGTCGTATCCCCGTCGTCCTCGATCGTCAGTGAGAGCTGCCGCGTCCCGAAGCCGATCCGCACCTCCACCGCCGTGGCCCCGCGAGCATGCCGGGTCACATTGGTCAGCGACTCCTGAACGATCCGGAACGCCGCGAGATCCGCCGCGGCGGGCAGCGCCCGTGGCCGCCCCCGGTTGTGCACAGTGACATCGAGCCCCGCCGACTTCGCCGAGGCCACCAGCTCATCGAGGCGGGCAAGTCCGGGCGCGGGCCGCGTCGGCACCTCGTCGTCGACCTGGCGGAGTACCCCGAGCGTGGTGCGCAGCTCCCGCAGCGCCTCCCGACTGCTCTTCTTGATCGCTGCGAGGGCGTCCTCAGCCTGTTCCGGGTGTTTGTTCAGCCGATGCAGCGCTGCGCCGGCCTGCACATTGATCAGGGAGATGTTGTGCCCGACGACGTCATGCAGTTCGCGCGCGATCCGCAACCGCTCCTCGGTGGCCCGGCGCCGCGCCTTCTCCTCCGCGTAGGCGAACTGCCTGAACCGCATCGTGCCGAGCGCCACCATCGCGACCAGCCAGCCGGTGAGCATGAAGAGCGTGACGCCGTTGATCTCTTGGTTGCCGGCCAGCGTCCCGACGCCCACACCGATGACGGCAACGGCGGCGATGGCCACCGCCGCCTGGAGTCCGCCCTGGGCGGCCACCGAATAGAGCGCAACGATCAGGGCGATCATGAGAGGGCCGTCGTACTCGCTGGTGAGGTAGTACGCGGCGGTGCCGGCCAGGACGAGCAGCGCAACGGCCACCGGATACCGCCGCCGGAACGACAGCGCCCCGCACGAGGCCACGATCAGCAGCCAGCCGAGGACGGTCATGGGCCAGGGTTCCGCGGAGTTGCGGATCAGCGCCGCCGCACTCCCGACGGCAACCAGCAGGAGAACACCGCAGGCCGGCACCAAGTCCGCCGTGCGACCGTGCGGAAGCCGCAACCGACGCGTGGTCTCGCTTGCCATGCGACCAGCGTAGGCAGCCGCTGTGCCCCGCACCGTCGGCCGCACGGCGAAACCTTCCGCACCACTCCGCAACCACAGGTGTACGCCCACCTGCCCCGACTGCAACCCCAGGTGTAGGACAGCTGCCCGCCCACGGCCGACGCCCACAGCTCCGCCTCCTGTCCATGATCGGCGGCATGAACACGTACGAGCACGAACCCCAGGCCCCGACGCTGCTGAAGCGCCTGAACTGGCCCCTGACGACGGGACTGGCAGCCGTGGCGCTGATCAGGCCGCTGTTCTCGATCACCGGCCTGAGCGACAGCCTCGGCAAACCGGTCACCCCGCTGATCCTCACGGTGGCCATCTCGGCGGTATGGATCGGCGTCGGCGCCCTCAGCAGGGTGCGGGAGCCCCTGCTGACCCTCATCGCCGCCGGCCTCACCTATGCGCTCGGCACCATCGTGCTCAGCGGAGTTCTCTCGCCCCTGGTCGACGGCGAGTTGGACGGCCCCCTCGCTCATCCGCAGGCGATCGCACCCCTCTTCGCCGTCAACGCCGCCTGGGGCGCCCTCTGCGGTGCCTGCGCCTTGGGCCTGCGCAAGACGACTCGCTCGTAGCACCCCGCGGGACCGACGCTGTGGTTGGCGTGTCCGAACGCGGGCGCCGGCCTCGGAACTTCCTGGTTCTGCCGGGCAGCCCTCGGCCACCAGGGGTTGTTCACGGCTGCGGACCGGGTGCCTGAACAATCCCGTGCTGCGCTGAACTGGGCCTGCGGTGCCGGCATCCGGCGCGCGAAGACGGGGTCACAGCACGGAAAGAGGTCCTTGGATGTTCAAGAGGGAGAGCATCGCGGTGGTGGTCGCCGGGCTGCTGCTGGCCGTCGGCGGCTGCGGGGACGGGGCGGACGGGAAGGCCGACGCGTCGTCGGACAAGGGGTCGGGCAAGCCGACGCCGACACGGCCGCCGTCCAAGAAACTGGTGGCGTGGGTCGGCGACATGTGCGAGTCGACGACCGCGCTCAAGACCGCCCGGAAGGACAGCGCGGCGGACTTGAAGGAGATCCGCAACCCGGAAAAGGCCGGCCCGTCCGCCGAAGCCCTTGCCGTCGGCTACATCTCCCGCACACCGTGGACGGTGGAGGACGTGGAACGCGACCTGAAGGGCCTCGACCCGTCGGGCGTTCCCGCGGCCGACCGGCTGCGCGACGCCTGGCTGAAGAAACTGAAGGGCGTCGTGCCCGAACTCGAGAAGGTGTCCCCGGGTGCGGCCTTCGAAGACGCCGAGGGCAGCGCCGCGGACGTCGACAAGCTCATCCAGTCCCTCACATCGCCCAAGCCCGGCCTGCCCGCGCTGACGAAGAAGGACCCGCAGCTCGCGGCAGCACACAAGCGCGCCAAGCAGTGCGCCCCGGGATGGAAGCCCACCGAGGAGACGGGGAAGCCCGCACCCGCCCCCACCGGCCCGCTGCCCAAGGCGGCCGACGGCAAGAACACCGGCGCCTGCACGGACGGCAAGTGCGAGGTCCTGGTGACCTCGGCGGTGGACATCACGGCGAACGGGCTGAGCGTGCACGTCACTGCGGAGAAGGACTCCGTCACCTTCAACACGGCGAACAGCGTGATGCAGCTGGGCGGCTCGGGCGGCGTGGCCGAGTTCGGCGACGACCTCACCGTTACCGTCGTCGCGCAGAACGAGGACGGCGCCGTACTGAAGTTCACCACTCCCTGAGTGCCGCGCCGCCCGGTCGCCCCGCCCCGGCCGATCGCTAGCGGGCCCCGCACGCCTCCCGATAGCCGAGTTGTGGCAGGTGCTCCTCCCATTCGGCGCGGGTGAGGACGCCGCCGGTGCGGTCGCAGACGTAGTCCGCCGCCCGGTCCGCGTCCAGGATCCACACCCGGGCCGTCAGGTCGTAGCCGACGGAGGCGAGGGCGTCGCCATCCCGGTTGAACGCGACGGAGGTGACGGTATCGAGGTGGCCGGTGAGTGGCCGGCCGGCGGGCTCTGCACGGGCCGGGTCGGCCACATCCCACAGGCGGACCGTATGGTCGCCGCTGCCGGTCGCCAGCGTCTTTCCGTCCGGGGCGAAGGACACGGACCTCACCGGTCCGCGGTGCCCGGCCAGTTCCTTCCCCACCGGCCGCACGCGGTCCGCCCGTCGTACGTCCCACAGCCGCACGGTACGGTCGTCGCTGCCGGTCGCCAGCGTCTTCCCGTCCGGCGCGAAGGCCACCGCGTTGACCTCCTGGTCGTGCCCGGTGAGGGCCGCACCCGCAGGCCGTGCCCGCGCCCGGTCGGCTACGTGCCACAGCCGCGCCGTGTCGTCCTCGCTGCCGGTGGCCAGGGTGCGGCTGTCCCGTGCGAAGGCCACGGAGGTGACGGCGCCCCTGTGGCCGCGCAACGGTTTGCCGAGCGGCCGTACGCGGTCCGCCCGTCGTACGTCCCACAGCCGCGCCTTGTTGTCGCGTCCCCCGGTGGCCAGCGTGCGGCCGTCCGGGGTGAACGCAACGGCGAGGGCGCCGCCGTCATGTGCGTCCAGCGGTTCTCCGAGCGGGGCGGGACGTTCGGGTGCGGAGACGTCCCACATGCGTACGGTGCCGTCCTTCGAGCCGCTGGCCACCGTACGGCCGTCCGGGGCGAACGCGACGGCCAGCACCTCGTCCTTGTGACCGGCGAGCGTCCGCGGTATCCGGCGCGGGCGGCCCGGCTCGTCCACGTCCCACAGGCGGATCAGCGCGTCGTCGGTGCTGGCAGCGGCGAGCAGGCGGCCGTCGGGGCTGTAGGCGACGGCGGTCAGCGGGTTGGTGAAGTCGGTGAGGACGGTCGGCGGCCGGTGCCAGAGGCGGACGCTGCCGTCGGCGCCGGTGCTGGCGAGGGTACGGCCGTCGGGATGGAAGGCCACCTCCCACACGGCCTCCGTATGGCCGGTCAGCGGTTCCCCGAGCTGCTGCGGGTATGCGGGGTTGGCCACGTTCCACAGGATCGGCGAGTCGTCCTCGCCCGCGGACGCCAGGGTGCGGCCGTCGGGACTGAAGGCCACCGACAGGACCGGCGCCGTGTGCTCGGTGAGCGGTTCACCCAGCGGTCGCAGTCGGGCCGGGGCGGACGCGTCCCACAGCCGTACGGTCTCGTCGAAGCCGGCCGTGGCCAGCGTCCGGCCGTCCGGGGAGAAGGCCAGCGTCCAGACGGCGGCGGTATGTTCGCGCAGCGGCTTGCCGAGCGGTTCGAGCCCGTCGCCCTCGCTGGACCGCCACATGCGTACGGTGCCGTCGTAACCGGCCGTGGCCAGGGTGTCCCCGTCCGGGGCGAATGCGACGGCGCGGACGCTGCCCGACTCTGAGCCGTCCGCCTCGGCGGGCTTGCCGAACGGCGCGGGGTGGGCCGGGTCGCTCAGGTCCCACAGTCGTACGGTCCCGTCGTCGCCCGCGGTGGCCAGCCTCCGACCGTCCGGGGCGAACGCTACGGAGACGATGTTCTGCTCGTCGTGGCTGACCAGCGGCCGGCCGACGGCGCGGGGCCGCTCCCGGTCGTGTACGTCCCAGAGCTGGATGCCGCCGCCCTTCCCGGTGGCCACCAGCAAGTCGCCCTCCTGCGGAGAGAAGGCGACCGCGCCGACCGGTCCCGTACGAAGGCGCAGCGGCTCGCCCAGCGGCCTGCCCATGCCTTCGGACCCTGGCCCTCCAGCCGTGTCCCACAGCCGGACCACCCCGTCGTGTCCGCCGCCGGCAAGGGTGCGGCCGTCGGGCGCGTACGCCACGGAGCTGCCGACACCGCCGTGGCCGGGCAGCCGGGTTGACAGCGTCCGGCCCGCGTCCGAGGCCAGCCGGGCCCGCAGGTCCGGAGTGGAGCGCATGCGGTGCGCGGTGACATCGAGCCGGGCGGCGAGCCCGGAGTGGGAGTCGCGGACTCGGTCCGCCTCGGCGGTGAGGCGGCCGAAGACGGCGTCGTCCCGCTCGGCCTGCGCGGTGGCGCGCGCCTGGAGGGCGACGACGGCGGTGCCGGTGGCGAGCAGCACGAGCGCGGCGAGGACGGCCACAACCGAACGGCGCAGCTGCGTGGCTCGGTGCCGGCGCCGGAGCGAGGTGGTGAGGAACTGCCGTTCCAGCGGGATGAGTTCGTCACCGCGCCGACCGTCCGGAGTCGGGCGCTGCGGGAAGGCTTCGCGGGCGGCGTCCAGCCGGGAACCGGCGTAGAGCGCGGCGTTCTCCCGGCCGAGTTCCTGCCAGGTGCGGGCAGCCTCGGAGAGTGCGCGGTGGACGCGCAGCCGGTCGCGTTCGGCGTCGATCCACGCGCGCAGCCGGGGCCAGGCGGTGATGAGGGCTTCGTGGGCGAGGTCGACGGTGCCGTCGTCGAAGGTGATCAGGCGGGCGCGGACGAGGCGTTCCAGTACGACTCGGGTGTCGGCGGGGCTGTCGAAGTCGAGCTCCGCGTGTTCGGTGGGGCGACGCGTGTCCGGAGCGCCGTCGCCGCCGGGCGCCACCAGGCGCAACAGGACACGGCGGGCCAACTCGGCCTGTGGCGCGGTCAGTTCGCCGTACACCTGCTCGGCCGTACGGACGACGGCGCCGTGCAGCCCACCGGCCGCCTCGTACGCGCCCTCGCTCAGGGCTCGCCCGCTGCGGTGGCGCCAGGTCTCCAGCAGGGCGTGCGACATCAACGGCAGTCCGCCGGGGGCGCCCTCGACCTCGTCCAGGAGGCGGTCGGTGAGGGAGCGCTCGACGATCAGGCCCGCTGCGGCGGCCGGGCGGACGACGGCCTCCCGCAGCTCCGCGCGGCTCATCGGCCCGGCGAGCAGCGTGGTGTGCTGCAACGCGGCGGTGAGGCCGGGATGTTCGGCGCAGCGGCCGAGGAAGTCGGCCCGCACCGCGATGACGACGCGCAGCCGGCTGTCGGCATCGGTGGCGGCGACGAGGCGGTCGATGAAAGTGTCCCGGTCCGCCGGGTCGGCGCCCAGGGTGTACAGCTCCTCGAACTGGTCGACGATCAGCCAGGTGTCGGCGTCGGTGTCGGGTACGGGCAGAAGCCGGTCGGCGTGTGTGCGCAGCGGGTCCGCACCGGGCGTGAGGATCCGTACGGCCGCGGGAGTGGTGTCACGGTCCCCGCCGCCTGCGCCGTCACGCGGGGCCCGCAGCCGGGGGATCAGGCCGGCACGCAACAGCGAGGACTTGCCGCTGCCGGAGGGGCCGAAGACGGCGGTGAAGCGGTGCTTGCGGTTCAGCTCGGTCAGCTGTTCCACGAGCTCGTCGCGGCCGAAGAACAGCTCGGCGTCGCCAGGTTCGAACCGGGTCAGGCCGCGGTACGGCGGACGGGAGGTCTCCTCGGCGGCGGCCTCGGCGGCCAACTCCGCCGACGCCGCGCGCCAGCGCCGCTCCCACTCGATCATGTCGCCGCCGCACGCCTTCACATAGGCGAGCGTCACTGCACGGGTGGGCAGCCGCTTCCCGGCCGCCGCCTGCGACAGCGCGGTCACCCCGTACCGCGCCCGCTGAGCCATCGCCCGGTATGTGGGCTTCCCCGCGGCCTCGCGCAGCGCGCGCAGCTCGGCGGCGAACCGCGGTACGGGTCCGGCCTTTTGATCCAGCTCGCCCTCGGTGCGCCCCGGTTTCGGTTGTCCCGACACGTGCCCGCCCCACCCCCGTACCCCACGCCGCCGCCGGCCCATCACCCAGCGCGTCCGCTCGGGCGCCCAAGGTAGGCAGCCGCGAGAACGGCCGCAACCGAACTTCCGGCGTATCGGCAGGCGGGGCAAGGGTGCTCACCCGATCTTCACGACTCCTCCCGACCAGTTCGTCTCCCGGCCAGTTCGTCCGGTTCACGCCTTCAGGTTGTGCCGCGCCCGGGGGAGAGGGCCTGCTGAACGACGGCGACGCGGTGGCTGTACGGCACGTTGCCGACTGCGTGTGGTCAGCCGCCGACGTGGATGCCGGGGCGCTGGTCCGGATCGGGTTCGTTGCTGCGGATGATCTCGCGCACGACCGGTGCCGTATCACCGCGGCCGAGCAGGAAGTACCGGTACATGTGACGCAGCGGGCTGCCTTCGGCCCAGGCGAAGTAGCAGTGCGGCTTGACACCGGTGGCATCGCGCAGGGCCAGGAGGATGGCGGCGATGGCGTTCGGTGCGGCGGGGGCCTCGGTGCGCAGAATGCGATAGCCGTCGACTTCGACGCCGTGGATGGTGAGGGTGTCGCTGAAGTCGGACGGGTCGACCACGTCGATCTCGAGGAACAGCACGTCGGCGGGACCGGGAACGGGGTTGGTTCCGCGCTGCTCCCGCTCCTTGAGGCTGTACTCGGCCCGGTCGCCGGCCTGGCGCCGGTTGGCGATGATGTTGATGGAGTTGTCGAAGGCGAGGGTGTCGGTGACGAACCGACGGGCGGCAGGGTCGAAGACGATGCGGTCGGCGCGCAGTTCCGTGGTACGTGAGACGCGGGAGACGAGCGACACGAGAACGATGCCGACGATGAACAGGCCGGAGATCGCGATGCCGTCGGGCTTGTCGACGATGTTGTAGACCAGGGCGTAGAGCAGGACGACGGTGAGCAGTGCGAAACCGACGGCCGTGACCCTGCGTCGGTGCCGGGCGACCGAGACGGTGACGGCGAAGGCACCGGAGACCATCATGGCGAGGATGCCGGTGGCGTAGGCGCCTGCTTGGGCGTCGACGTCGGCGTCGAAGGCGATCGTGATGCAGACGCACACGGCGGTGTAGACGAGGACGACCGGCCGTACGGCGCGTCCCCACTCCGGTGCCATGCCGTAACCCGGCAGGTATCTGGGGACGATGTTCACCAGTCCCGCCATCGCGGACGCGCCCGCGAACCAGAGGATGAGGATGGTGCTGATGTCGTAGACGGTGCCGAACGCCTCTCCGACCTGTTCGTGCGCCAGCCAGGCCAGGGCCCGGCCGTTGGCCGCGCCGCCGGGCTCGAACTCCTTGTGCGGGATGAGAACGGTGGTCACGAAGCTGGCGGACAGCAGATAGACGCTCATGATGAGTGCGGCGGTGGTCAGCAGCGCGCGGGTGTTGCGGATCCGCGAGCGCAGCCGCTGCTCGGCATCGGCGCCCGCTGCGGATACGAGCGGCATCATGCTGACGCCGGTCTCGAAGCCGGAAAGTCCCAGCACGAGCAGCGGAAACGCCAAGAGCGCCGGGCCCATCAGGTCGCCGAAGCCGCCGCCGCCGTCGAGCAGCGCGTCCGACCAGTCCGAGAGGGCCCCCGGGGTGGTGAAGACATCGACCAGGCCGGCGGCGATGACGATCGCGTTCAGCGCCAGGAAGAGTGCGACCAGCGGGATGGCGACGCTGACCGCTTCGCTGAACCCGAGCAGAAAGACGCCTCCGAGCACCAGCAGCAGAGCCACCGTGAGCGCGACCTCGTGGCCGTGCAGGGCGTGCGGGAAGAACGGGTTCTCCACGACATGCACGGAGGCGTCCGCCGTGGACAGGGTGATCGTGATGATCCAGGAGGTCGCCACGAAGCCGAGCAGGACCAGCACGAACAGCTTGCCCCACCAGAACGGCAGGAGGTCTTCCAGCATCGCCACCGACCCGGCACCGCGCGGGCTCTGCCGCGCCACGTGCCGGTACATCGGCAACATCCCCAGCAGGGTCAAGGCCACGATCAGCAGCGTCGCCAACGGAGAGACCGCTCCGGCCGCCAGGGCTGCGATGGCCGGGACGTAGGCGAGGCTGGAGAAGTAGTCGACACCCGTCAGGCACATCACCTTCCACCAAGGGTGTGGCTTGACGTGCCCCTCACCGGCGGCCGGCCCGACCGGCTCCACCTGATGGCGCAGCAACCAGCCGGCCATTTTCCCGGTCGGCTGGTTCCGCAGAGCCGGGCTGTCCACCACTTCGGGAACAGCCGACCCGTCCGCTTCTGCCATTTCCTTGGTCAGCCCTTCTCGTCTGCCGAATGCACCTGTCGCGGCAGTCACCGTCTGTGGGGAACCGCCGCGGTCACCGAGTATGCGCTGCGCCGATGGCACGGTGCGGTAGCGGGTCCGTGCACGCTGCCTGAGGAGTGCGGTGGGCAATGACGAGAGCGTCCGCCCACGGCCGACCAGGAACGCGGCGGCAGTGACGACGGACAGTGGCCGGTCCGCCTGCCCCGGCTCGCCGGAGACCGGGCAGGCGGACGTGTGGGAGGCGGCGCGTGGCAGCTCAGCCCTGGCCGTCCGCCCCTCCGCGCCGGGCGAGGTGGTGAGGCGCACGATGCGGAGGAAGCCGTTGTCCTCGTGCGGGTGGGGGCTTGCCATGTCGACCCTCACCCGGGTGGTGGCCACGGTGTCGAACGTGATGCGGGTGGGCTCCGCTTCGGGGGCGGGCAGTGCGAGCGCACGGTTGTGGCGACGGCCCCCTCCGGTGGCCTCGATCCTCGTCGATCCGGTCCGGAGCCCGTCCGCGTGTGCGGTGACGGTGACCGGCCCGGAGTCCCCTCCCGCCTGCACGACGGCGAGTGCTTTGCCGTGGAAGGCGGCGCGTGCGGGGGAACGGTAGTTCTCCGCGCTCTCCTGCTGCCCGTTGTCCACGCCCACGAGGCGGCTTCCGCCGCCGGTCACGTAGAAGGTGATGCGGTGATCCGCGTCCGGCACCAGGACACCTCGCGCGTCGGTGACCTCGGCGGTGACGAAGCACAGCGAGCGGCCGTCGGCTGTGATCCGTGTCCGGTCCGGGGTGAGCCGGACGGCGGCCGGGTCACCGGCCGTGCGCAATGTGTCCCGGGCCACCTCGGCGCCGTCGCGGCGGGCCACCGCGACGAGCTTGCCCGGCTGGAAAGGGACCTGCCACGTCAGGTGCAGCTTGCCTGCGCTGCCGTTCGGGCTGGTGTAACTGCCGGGATAGGGACCGGAGGTGACTGTCTTGTCGTCGCCGGTCGCCTCGGTCGTCTCCCAGTACTTCCGGCCGTCCTCGGTGGTCTTCCGGTCGAAGGACTTCGCGCCCAACGACCGGCCGTTGAGCGTCAGGTCCAGCCGGGCTGCGGCGCTGCAGATGCCGGCAGCACCCCGGCCACAGCTACTCCCGCCCTCGCAGGTGCTCGACCGCCGTGCGGGCAGTGGCGCCGATGACCGCGTCGGCGCGAGGCAACCGGCGGTCGGCGCGGGCTGCCTGTGTGAAGACGACGGCCGTGTACGCGCGGCCGTCGGCCAGTTCGACGACCCCGGCCTCGTGCCGCATGACGCCGAACGTCCCGGTCTTCCCGTACACCGCCACCTCGTCGTACGGGAAGCCGGACGCGAGCCGGTGCTGCGCGGGCTGGTGCCCCATCGTCCGGCGGATGAAGGCGCAACTGTCGGCGGAGGCGGCCTCGTCCAGCCAGATGGTGCGCAGCAGGTGAGCCATCTCCGCGGGGGTGGTCGCGGTCGCGCAGGCGGGGTCGTAGACACCCGGTGGCACTGCCCGGTCGTTGTCGGCGATCCGCGCGAACGCCGCGTCCACCGTCTCCGCACCGGTCTCCGTCACCAGCCGCGCCAGGGTGCCCGCGGCACCGTCGTTGAGCTGCGTACGGAAGAGACCGAGGGCCCGGCAGGTGTCGTCGACCGCCGCAGCGCCCACGTGGCGGAGCACCGCGTCGGCTGCGGCGTTGTCGGAGATGGTCATCATCATGACGACCAGATCGCGCAGGGACATCGACACCTCGTCCTGGAGCTGTGAGATGCCGGTGGGTCCCGGCAGCCGGTCCTGGGGCGGCAGGGTGATCCGTTGCCGCGGGTCGAGCAGGCCCGCATCGACCTGGCGGCAGTAGGTCACCATCAGCGGCACCTTGTAGACGGAGCCCATCAGCGCGGCTTCGTC
The DNA here is from genome assembly GCF_052246355.1 of Streptomyces sp. 3N207. Lineage (NCBI taxonomy): Bacteria > Bacillati > Actinomycetota > Actinomycetes > Kitasatosporales > Streptomycetaceae > Streptomyces > Streptomyces sp. 3N207. The sequence goes on from NZ_JBQQBV010000016.1 coordinate 138,312, forward strand.
CGCGTCGATGGTCACCCGCGCTTCGGGCCGGTGCAGTTCGGCCACATGGAGCCAGCCGCGCACCCCGGCGTCGTCGAACATTTCGCGCAGGGTGCGCTCGATGCCCCTGCCGGGTGCCTCCGCGCTCATCGGGCGCTCTCCCGGGCGGGGGCCAGCGCGTCGACGAGTGCTTCGGCCGCTTCTTCCGCCTCCGCGGCGGCCAGCCGCCTGGCGTCCCACACCACCCGCAGCCGCAACGGCAGCGCCGGATCGGCGGTCGGCTGCCGGACGACGCCGTCGGCGGTGAGTGTTTCGTCGGCGGTGACGAGCACGGCCTGACCGGCGGCAACCAGAGCCAGCCCGGCGCGCTCGTCCGAGATCACCACGGTCTCCACCCGCTGCCCCCGGCCCGCGAGCGTATCCAGGAACAGGTCGTGTGCCGCGGGCGCCTCGGCGCGCGGCCGGACGGCGTACGGCAACAGCCGCCCCGCTCGCGCACCGCCCGAGCGCCGGGCGGATTCAATGGTGGTGCTGTGCGGCGCGGTCCGGTCGGCCACTTCGCCCGGCGAGGACTGCCCGGCCGGCCCACCGACCGTGTCATCCGGTGCCAGCAACCACGTCGGCAGCAGCGTCACCGGGCCCGCGGCCAGCCCGTGGAGCACGGCGGGGTGGCGGACGACGGCCAGGTCGAGACGTCCTGCCGAGACGTCCGTGAGCAGCATGGCCGTCGGCGCCGTCACCACCGAGACCCGGCCGCGGATCCCGGCCCGGACGGGTGCCGCGGCGACGGACGCGCCGAGCCGGGGCGGCAGTTCGGGCGGCAGGCCGAGTCGGAGGCGCTGCCCGTCCGCGTGCTCCCTGGCGCCGGTCTCCCGCAGTTCGGCCAGCGCGATGAGTGCCCGGCGGGCGTGCGGGAGCAGCAGAGCGCCCTCCTCGGTGAGGGAGACCCCGCGTTCCCGGTCGAACAGCCGCACCCCCAGCAGCGCCTCCAGCCTCCGCAGCGCCTGCGAGAGGGGTGGCTGGGTGATGCCCACGCGCTGCGCGGCGTCGCCGAAGTGCCCTTCCTCCGCGAGCGCGACGAAGATTTCCAGGTGCCGCTCCGTCAGCATGCGTCCCCCATGATCTGCGGTGATACGCCGAACGAATCGGCGCGCGGTCGAGAGCATATTCGACACAGGGTGACTGCCGAGGTTTGACTCCTTTCCCCCAGGCCCGGGCCATGAGCAGCAGTTGAAACCCGCACGAGGCGAAGGAGTACCGCCATGCCCTCTCAACAGCCCGCAGCCGCCCAGCGCCGTCCGAGCCGTCGCAGGGTGCTGCGGACCAGCGTGGCCGCCGGGGCCGTCGGCGTGACGGGAACCTCAACCATCGCTTCAGCGGCAGCAGCAGCGCCCACAGCCCGTACCGCGCGGGACAGCGGTCGCCGGGGGAGCAGCGGTGTCCGGCTGCGCTGGCTCGGCATCGCGGGCTGGGAGCTGACCTTCGACGGGCACCGGCTGCTGATCGACCCGTACCTCACCCGGCAGCGCTACACGGGCCCCGACGGCAAGGCCGACCTGACGAGGAAGCTGGAGGTGAACCACCGGATCATCGACCGGGTGCTCGGTGAACACCTCGCAGGAGCACCCGAGTTCGTGCTGCTGACCCACGGTCACTGGGACCACCTCGCCGATGTGCCGTATCTCCTGGACCACCCGGCCTGGCGGGACAAGGAGATCAACATCCTCGGCACCGAGACGCATCTGCACTTGCTGACCGCCATGGGCGTCCCCGGCAAGGGGCGCAAACACCGCCCCGTCCTGGTGTCCGGGGGAGAGGTGCTGCGCCATCCCCTCCAGCCGTCCGGCAAGCGGTCACGTGCCGACTACACCGTCGAGGTGGTCCGCAGCCTGCACAGCCAGCTCGGAGGCTACGGCTTCGATCCGTACGGCACCCTGACCGCACCCCCCTCCCGGCCCCGGACGCTGGGCGATCTGGTGGAGGGCGGCACGCTGGGCTACCAGGTGACGGTGGGCGACCGGCTGAGCGTCATGTTCCTGAGCGGTACGGCCAACTTCGCGGCCCGCGAGGTCTCCGGCGCCACGCCGGACGTCCTGGTGCTGGGCTCCAGCGGGCACGCCGCCGTGCACGACTACTTCGAGCGCGCGGTCAGCGCCCTCGGCCGGCCCCGCGTCGTCGTCCCGAGCCACCACGACGACATGGTCACGGCGCTGGACGATCCCGCGGTGCACGACACCGTGAACCGCCGCGTGGTCGACCAGCTCCAGCAGGTGGTGGGCACCGACGGCCACGTCGTCGACCCCCGCCACTTGGAGCAGTTCGAACTGTGAGCTCCGCTCCGAGATCGCGGGTGCCCGTCTCGGCGCTCCTCTCGCCGAGTCCGTCATCCAGGCCGTACTGGACCACTGACCCGTACGCCTCACCACTGTGCCGGCACAGCAGCCCGGTACCACCTGGCCCTGGGCCGAGAAAGGACGAACAGTGACGCGCGCATCCACGGCCGCGCAGCCACCGGAGCGAAGCTCGGACGATCCCGCGACCGAGCGAAGCTCGGACGATCCCGCGACCGAGCGAAGCTCGGACGATCCCGCGACCGACGACGGAGCCCAGGGGCCGGAGGAGGAGCACACAGCGGGGGAGCCGGAGGCTGCCGAGGCTCCGGAGCCGGAGTCGGACGACGTGGGGGAGCCGGAGGCCGCCGATGCGCCGGACCCGGAGCCGGACGACGCCGGAGCCCCGGACACCGCCGACCCCCAGAAGCCGGAACTGCCCGGTGGCCAGGGGCTGGAGGGGGACCCGGAGCAGAAGCCGGCGGAGGGCAACGCTGGCCCCGCAGCCGTGCAGGAGGCGGCGGCTTCGAGCCCTGCGAGGTCCCGCAGGGTGAAGGCAGGGGTGGCGGTCGTGCTCGCGCTGTGCCTGGTCCTGGTGGTGGTCCAGACGGTGCGGCCGCTGCCCGCCCCGGTGCTGCGGCTGGATGCGGCGCTTACCTCCTACACCCTGCCGGGACACTTCACGGTGCCGTGGCCGCGGGAGGGCCAGGCTGCCGTCGCGCTGCCGGGTACGGGCACAGTCGGCACCTACGGCACGCAGAAACCCGTGCCGACCGCGAGTGTCGCCAAGATGATGACGGCGTACGTCCTCCTTCGCGAACGTCCGCTGGGGAAGGACGAGAAGGGGCCGATGATCGAGGTCGATGCCAAGGCGGTGCAGGAGGGCAGGTCCAAGCACGAATCGCGTATCGAAGGGCTGGAGGTCGGCCAGAAGTTCAGCCAGCAGGACATGCTGAAGATGTTGATGATTCCCTCGGGCAACAACATCGCCCGCCTGCTGGCCCGCTGGGTCACAGACAGCCGCACCGAGGCCGCTTTCGTACGGAAGATGAACGATGCCGCCCGGAAGCTGGGGATGAAGGACACCACCTACACCGATCCCAGCGGCCTGGACGCCAAGACCGTGAGCACCGCCGTCGACCAGCTGAAGCTCGCGGAGGCTGTCATGAGGCTCGGCACGTTCCGCGCGGCTGTCGCATTGCCCAGTGCCCAGGTGGACGGTCTGGACAAGCCGTTGATCAACAACATGGACAGGCTGCTGATGTCCGACCTGAGTATCAGGGGCATCAAGACCGGGTCCAACACACCGGCCGGCGGCACCCTGGTGTGGGCCGCCTACAAGACCGTCGACGGCAAGACCCCACTGATCCTCGGCACCATGCTGGACCAGCACGCCGACGGACCCGACCCGAACGGGGCCAGCAGCCTGACCCAGGTCAAGAACAGCAGCAAGAAGATCGTGCAGGCGGTCCGGGCGGCGCTCACTTCCGCCGCGGCTGTCCGCAAAGGCCAAGTGGTCGGTCATCTTGACGACGGACTCGGCGGGCGCACCCCGCTGGTCGCCGCCGGGGACTTCACCGCCGTCGGGGTACCGGGCCAGAAGGTGGATCTGCGGATCACCCCGGACAGCACCACGCTCCCGCACTCCGCGAAAGCCGGCACCAAGGTCGGGTTCCTGACCGCGGGCAGCGGCCGGGGCGGGGAGAAGGTGCCGGTCACCCTGCGGAACGACCTGTCGAGCCCGTCCTTCGGAGCGAAGCTGGCCCGGTGGGGCTAGAGCGGTGTGACCGTCGTGCGCCGGGCTCAACTACCCGACCGAGTGGTGCCACTGGCCGTACGGCGACGAGCGGTACGGAGCTCTCAGGTGCCGACCACCCGGGCCACGGACCGCGAGAGCTCGCCTGAGGATTTCTGAACACTTCCGAGTCATTCGAGTCATGAGGAGAACGCCATGACGCATCTGCCCCACCACGAGCGACCCGCCGGCCCTCTCTCCAGGCGTCGCTTCGGCCGGCTCGCCGCCCTCGCCCTCGCAGCCGGAGCCGGCTCGCTCCCCTTCGACTCGGCGACGGCCGCCACGTCGGACGGGCAGGCTTACTACGACCGTGCCCGTCGGCTGGCCGGCAGCGACCCGATACTGCGCACCCTCGTGAAGGCGCTGACCCCCGGCACCGAGGTTCCCCGGCCACCCGCGCCGGAACCGCTGAAGATCTTCGACAACCTTGCCATGCTGAGCGCGGGCTGGGTCTCCGCCATGGCCGTACTGACCGACGACGGGATCGTGCTGATCGACGCGTTGACGTCCTCGCGGGAGGCCGAAAGCGTCCTCGTCCCGGGGCTGCGCACCTTGGGAGCCGATCCGGAGACGATCAAATACATCGTCATCACGCACGGCCACGACGACCACTACGGCGGTGCGCAGTACCTTGCCGAGCGCTACGGATCACGCGTGCTGATGTCACCGGCCGACTGGGACCTCGCGGCCCGCACCGACCCGGACCACGCCCCCGCCCGGGATCTGGACATCGTGGACGGGCAACAGCTCACGCTCGGCGGCACGAGGATTCGGTTCCACCACACTCCGGGCCACACCCCTGGCACCGTTTCCCCAGTCTTCCCCGTACAGGTGGGCCACGCGCGCCATACGGCCATGCTGTGGGGCGGCTTGAACCCGCCCTCCGCGCCCGCCCAGTTGCGCACCTACCTGACCTCCATCCAGTCCTTCCGGGATCGGATGCGGCAGGCGAACGTGGATGTGGAGCTGTCCAACCATCCCAACGACAACGGCCTCGAACGTGCCGAGCAGCTACGGAACAATCCCGACGGACCGAACCCCTTCGTGCTCGGCCGACCGCGGGCACAGCGGTATATGGAGGTGATGGACCTGATGCTGCACGGCAGGCTCGCCGACGCCGAGGCAACGACCACAGCCGACAGCACACGTTGATTGACTCGACAGCTTCTGCAGGTCCGCAGGGCAGAACTCGCGGGAGACGAACCAGATTTCGCCCGATGTTCGCATGCCATAGCTCGAATCCGGCACTCTCTTCAGCCGAGTTCAGGATGGCTGCCGCAGCCATGAGTCGAGAGCCGCAAAGTCAGCATCGGTCAGACCATGGCGGGGATCAACACGGTGGAGCAAGGCGGGCCCTTGGTGGTGGGCGGCGACCCAGGCCCGATCAGCGCCGGTGAGCTCGTCGTCGATCCAGGCGAATGCGCGGCCCGCTGCCCATTCGACGATGGTGCGGGTCTTCCAGTGCAGTCCGCTGCGCTCGTCCTGGTCATCGATGTCGGACGGTTCGGGCCAGTTCACCACTGCCAGCGGCGGCAGACCAAGGCGCGGGGCGATGCAGTCGTTCGCGTCAGCCATCCATGTCGTGGCCCAGACCACCTCGCACGGGAGGGCCGCCAGTCGGCGCCCGTGCTCGGGATCGATCCTGGTCAGCAGCGGATTCGCAGAGGTGTCAAACGGGTCGGCAGCTGTCGCACTGGCCGGATACTGCTGGGGCTCCCGGCCGAACGGGATGAGTGGTCCGTCGACATCGAGAAACAGCAGCGGACGCTGCACGGAACCGGTCACGCCGACACGATAGCGACGCATCCCGGCGCGCGGGGCACGGTGGCTGTTTCCCGAACCGGTGGCTGAGCAGGACGAGCACGCCCGACAGTCAAGGGGTGAGGGGTTCGAGCACCCGGTTGTGGGTGTGCTGGTAGATCACCGAGCTGCGGAATCCGACGACTTCGCGGCGCTCGGTGAACTTGTCCATCAGGAAGCCGTGCAGGTAGTCCACGCTGGGCACGGAGACGTGCACGATCATGTCGTCGCCGCCCGTGACGACATAGACCGTGTTGACCTCGGGCAGGCCGGCGGCGTACGCCTTGAAGGTTTCGATGACTGCTCGATTCAGGGGCCGTACCTGGAAATGGATGAGCGCCTGTACGTGGCGGTTCAGGGCCGCCGGGTCGACTGCAGCGTGGTAACCGGTGATGACCCCGCGGGCGCGCAGCGCCCGGGTTCGCTCCAGGCAGGTCGACGGGGCGATGCCGAGGGCGCGGGCGAGGTCGCGATTGGTCTGCCGCGCATCGCGCTGCAGATGCCGAACGATTGCCGAATCAAGTTCGTCCATGCCGCGAGTATGCACCCGGATTCGAATATCGTTCGGGGCTTTGCCCACTGCCTCGGCGGACCGGCTAGCTTTCCGGCATGACCACCGCATTTCCGTACGCCCCTGTCGCCGATGCCCCGAATCCCTCACACGAGCTGGTGCAGGTCGTGCGCGGCCGCCGCAGCAGCCTGGCGATCACCATCGCGATCCACTCGACCTCCCTCGGCCCGGCGGCGGGCGGGTGCCGGATCGCTCACTACGACGACCCGGCCGCCGCCACCGCGGACGCGCTGCGTCTGTCGGCAGCGATGACCGAGAAGAACGCGCTGGCCGGTCTGCCTCATGGAGGCGCGAAGGCGGTCGTCGCCCTTCCGGCCGCAGTCCGGCCGACCGGCGCCGAACGCACGGCGCTGCTCCACGACCTCGGCGACGCGATCGAGTCGCTCGGCGGCAGCTACATCGCAGGCCCGGACGTGGGAAGCAGCCCGCCCGACATGTCCGTGATCGGCGAACGTACGTCGCACGTCTGCTGCCGGCCCGTCGAGGACGGCGGCAGCGGCGACTCCTCCCTCCACACCGCGCGCGGCACCGTCACGGCGCTGGGCGCGGTGGCCGACGAGCTCTTCGGGGCACCGGAGCTGACCGGGCGGACGTTCGGGGTGATCGGCCTCGGTGCGGTCGGCGCCCATGTGGCCCGGCTGTTGGATCGCGCTGGTGCGAGGCTTGTGATGACCGACGTCAACCCTGCCAAGCGAAGCCTGGCCGAGGAACTGGGCGCGACCTGGGTGCATCCGGACGACGCCGTCAAGACGGAGGTCGACGTCCTCATACCGGCCGCGCTCGGCGGTCTGCTGACGAAGCACACGGTGCCGCTGCTGCGGTGTGCCGCCGTCGCCGGCCCGGCCAACAATCAGCTCGACGAGCCGGACACCGCCCGCCTGCTCGCGGCGCGAGGCATCCTCTGGGCACCGGACGTGGTCGTCAGCTCCGGAGGGGTCATTCACGCCACCGGTGTCGAACTGCGCCAGGAATCCGAGGAACGGCTGACGGAGCGTATCCACGGCATCGCAATGACGCTCCGGCAGGTATTCCGGATGGCCCGGGATCTTCAGATCACGCCCGCTTTTGCAGCCGGGCAGCTCGCCGCGCAACGGGTCCGAGGAGGGGAGGGGTGATGGGTGAACGGAGCGCGTGTCGCCAGCAACTGACGTGGAGTCACGCAGCCTGCCCCAGCTGTTGGCATGGGCCTGGAGCCTGGCTACCGCTGAGTCGCAAGCGCTTATGATTCGTCTTCGTAGGTGACCCGAAGGGAATCAAAGTGATGGACGCGTCCTCGGACACTGCTGAGTCCGACGGCATAGATGAAGCCTGGCGGTTCGGTGTTCTGGAGGGTGAGGCCGTCCTCGGAGTGGCCGAGGGCGACCTCGCGGATTTCGAGCAGGCGGCACGCACGATCGCCGACTCCCATGGGGAAAGGCCACTCGACGATCAGGTTCTGTTGACTGCTGCCGCTATTGCAAGTCGCTCTCTGCCCACCTCCCTGTTGGAACAGCTGATCCGCTTCCGGGTGGTGGGGAATGAGCCCGGAACGCTGTTGCTGCGGCATCTTCCGGTGGAAGCCCCACTGTCCAGGACCCCGGCTGACGGAAGGTTCTCCGGCCATTGGTCCGCACTCCCATTGAGCACACTGACCCAGTTGGCTGTCATGAGTGTGCTGGGGGATGCGGTTTCCTACGCGGACGAGAAGGAAGGGCGGCTCGTCCAGGACATCTGCCCGTTGCCCGGGGCCGAAGAGCGCCAGGAGAACTCCGGAAGTGTGTTGCTGGATTTGCACACTGAGGACAGCTTCCATCCCTACAAGCCCGACTATCTGAGCCTGTACTGCCTGCGCTCGGGGCCGGACCGCGGCGCCATCACCGTGACCGGATCGATCAGGGCGGCCCTGCCACTGCTGTCTCCGGTCTCTGCGGCGACGCTCCGTGAGCCGATCTACCGCACTCGGTTCAGCAGTTCTTTCGCCGACGGCGCGGCTGCCCCCCGATACACCCCGCCTCAGCCCGTACTCAGCGGCCCGGCCGACGACCCCGATCTGTGCGTGAACTTCTTCGGGACGGAGGCGGTCGACGAGCGAGGCGCTACGGCCCTGGACGAATTGCGTGGGGCGGTCGAGAAAGTGCTGTGCGGAGTGTTCCTGCGGCCCGGAGACATGATCGTGATCGACAACCGCACCGCCGTGCACGGCCGTACGGGGTTCACACCCAACTACGACGGACGGGACAGGTGGCTCCGGCGCTGCTTCGCCGTGGCTGATCTGCGGCCCTCCCGCGCGCTGCGGAAGCAGGACTCGCGAGTCTGCGCACCGGTCCGGTGACCAGGGGTTCCCTGGGCGGGCGGCGGTAATTGCCCAAGCGATAAGGGCCCTTGGCGTTACTCATCGACAGGGCCCGCAGCCCAAGCCGGCACGCACCCGCTCGCTGAGTTCGTACTCGGCGAGTGGGCGGCCGGGCCGATGGATCGGCAAGCACCACCCCGCCGTCCTGGCCTCGTCCCATCGGCGTGGCTGCAAGGATGTCGGGGACCCGCGCTCAAGTAGGCCGCGGAATCGGTAAGTTGGGTGGACTACTGGTGTTCCCCGCACGCGGGGAGCGCGAGTGGGGGTGCGCAGGGCCAGCGCAAGTCGACCGGAGGGGCGATGACGCAGACGGTGAACTCCGCCCGGCGTGATGGGGACAAGGCTGGGACCGCCTCGGGCTCTGCGCCGGGCCGATGGACGAGCTCAGGCGCACGCCGGAACCTCGCGGCCGACGACCCGCTCGGTACGGACGACCCCGCCTGCCTCCCACCCGCTGTACCCGCTGCGCGGCGCCGCATGACCATCCGCGGCCGGACCTCTGTGTGAGGCCCGAAGACGCCGCGCGCCGTATCCTCCACCAGGCCGGGCGTGCGGACGCCGAGCCCGGCGCTCTGGAGTGGTTCCTCGGGCCGGAGGCCGTGGCGGCGGCCGACGAGGTGCGCGGCGGCATCGTCCGGTCCGACGGGAAGGTGTGGGGCCTCGGGGTCCTGGCGCTCGGTCACGCCGACTGGTGCCGCTATCTCGCGGGAGGCGAGACCGATCAAGGGGCGCTCGGTACCGCGGTGCTCTGGTTCGCCGGGATCCATGAACAGGATCCCGGACAGGTGCCGCCCGGGCTGCGCCCGCTGTTCGCCACGTTGTCCGGCGAGCCCGACGGTGCCGCGACGGAGCCAGGTTTCGCGTACGACGGTGGCGTCGGGGTGACGCTGGTGTTCCAGCAGAGACGCCATCCCGGAACCCTGCCCATGGCCGAGACCCTGCTGCGGCACGCCGTCGCCGGTTTCGGCGCGGGCAGCATGGAGCAGGGCTGCTGTCTGTCGGACCTCGGAATCGTCCTCCTCTACGCATTCCAGGACGGCGCGGGACGCCACGTGCTCGGCGAAGCTGTCGACATCGGCCGCGCCGCCGTGGTGTGCGCACCTGGTCCCCGGGACGAACAGGCCCGCAGGCACGGCAACTTGGGGTACACGCTCAGCCACTGGGCCCAGGCGAGCGCGAGCAGCGACGCGATGCGGGAGGCGGTTGCCCAACTGCGGGAGGCGTTGGAGCTGTGTACGTGGAACAACCCGCTGCGCGCGCAGCACAGCGCCACCCTCGGTTCGGCGTTGTGCCGCGCCGCCGGCGATCTGGCTGATCCCGCGCTCCTCTCCGAGGGCATCGACCTGCTCCGCGCCGCCGTGTCGGAGCCGGACGTCGTTCTGCCCCACCGCGCCTCGTTCCTCTCCGACCTGGGCGTCGCCCTGATCACACGGGCCATGGAGAGCGGCGACGGTGCCGAGCTGTACGAGGAGGGCATCGCCGCCTGCCGCAGGGCCGCCGATAAGGCCCCCAACCCCGTCGAGCGCACCGTGTACCTCACCAACCTCGGCCTGCTGTTGGACGGGCGCACGTCGCGAACCGACCATCCGGGTGCCCTGGACGACGCGTACGCAACCGCTTGCGACGCCCTTGAGGGCGCACCGCCCGGGCATCCGGTGCTTGCCCAGGCGCACATGGTTCTCGCCCGTGTGCTGGGCTCGCGGTACGCGGTGACGGGCAGCCTCACCGACCTGGACGAAGCTGTTGTCCACGCCCGCCGCGCCGTGGAGTCCGTACCGGCCGACGATCTGCGCCGCCGGGTGAACAACAGCACCGAACTCGCCGACCTGGTTCGGCAGCGCACCATTGTGCGGTACGCGACCCAGCGCGCCCTCGTACTGCATCCGTACGCCTCCGAGGAACTGAACGAGCCGATCACGCTGCTGCGTGGCCTCGCCCGGGAGGTACCGGCCCGGTCCGCGGAGCGCGCCCGGGTCCTGCTGGCGCTCGGGCGCTGTCTTGAGACCTCGGGCAGAGCTGCCGGCTCCGACGACGACGTGGACGAGGCTGTCGACTGCTTCCACAAGTGCCTCGCTCTGCCGCCCCCCAACAGCGACTTCGAGGCCACCGCGCGCTTCGAACTCGGAGCGGCGCTGGCCCGCCGCGCCGGTGCGCAGGGCGACGCCTGGCAGCAAGGTGCCGATGAGATGCTCCGCGCGCTCGACCTGCTTCCGCCCGATGATCCGCGGCTCCGCGAATGTTGCTCGACGTACGCCGTAGCCCTCATGGAGCGGGGCGACGCGACGAGCGGCGTCGACCTGTACGAGGAAGCGGTGCGGTTCCTGCGCGAGGCGGTGACGCGCGTCCCGCACACCCGCGCAGCCGAAGGCGCCCTGCGCCGCACGAACCTCGGTACAGCGCTGGCGAAACTCGCCCAGCGCACCGCCGATGTCGAACTCTTCGCCGAGGCGATGGCCAGTCACCGCGAAGCCGTCGCCATGACCTCGGCCAACGACAACCACCGCGGGAACCGGCTCGGCGCCCTGGGCGAAGCCCTGCTGGCTGTCGCCGAGTTCCGCGCCGACCCGGAGCTGCTGAAGGAGGCCGTCGAGGTGCTGCGGGCGGCCGTGGCCGCAACCGACGAGGACTGGCCCGGCCGGTCCGGCTGCCTCAGCTCCCTCGGCGACGCCCTGCGCACCCTCACCCGCTTCACCGGCGACCCCGCTGCGCTGGAGGAGTCCGTCCGATGCCATCGGGAGGCAGTCGCCACATCGGCGGGACCGCTCACCCCCATAGCCCTGCTCAGCCTCGCGAACAGCCTGGCGGACCACTACCGCCACCACCGCGACATCAGGCACAGCGACGAGGCCATGGAGCACTACCGCGCAGCCCTGGCAGCCATACAGCCCGCATCCGCCGAGCGGGGCGTCATCCTCACGGGCCTCGGCTACGCCCAGTGGTGCCGGGCCGTCGACAGCGGCGACGAAACCCTCATGGACTCCGCCATCGGCACGCTGCGCGAGGCCGTGAGCAACGTGTCCAAAGCACGCCTCGGCCTGGCGCTCACCAACCTGGGCGGCGCCCTCATGGACCGCGCGCGGGTCACCGGCAACCGCGTCTGGCTGGCCGAGGCCGTGACGGTGCTGCGCCGCGCGGTGCAGGACAGCCCGCCGACGGCCATGGAACGTTCCCTGCACCTGAACAACCTCGCCGAAGCGCTGCGCGGCTGGTACGAGACCGTCGGCGACGTGTCCGCCGCCGACGAAGCTGCTGCGCTCCTGCGTGAAGCGATGGCCATGGAGCACGGCGAGCACCTGGGGTCCGAGCTGGCCGCCATCAACCTGGGTGTCGTACTGGGCAGCCGGGCCCGGCTGGACGCGGACCCGCACATCGCCGGTGAAGCCCGGCGAGTACTCGAAGAGGTGGTGGCCGGACTCGACGAGCATCACCCCTCGCGTTCCTTCGCCCTGCTCAACCTGGCGACTGCCTGTCTCACCGCCGCCGACCTGGCGGAGGAGACCACAGGGGCCGTGGCCCGGCAGGCGCTGCACCGGGCGGTCACGGCCGCCCGGGAATCCCTCGCCGGAATGCCCGACGACCACCCGAACCATGCCCAGGCGCAGTGGCTCCTGGCCCAGGCGCAACTGGGCCGTGCCGCGCTGGGCGAACAGGTCGACCTGGTGGAGGCGGCCCGTACCGCACGCAGCTCCGCGCACAATCCGGTCGCCCCCAGCACGTCCCGTCTCCTGGCCGCGCGTGCCTGGGGCGAGGCCGCGGCAAAAGCGGGCCACCACGCCGACGCCTTGGACGGGTACGCATACGCCGTCGGCCTGCTGCCCAGCGTCGCCCCGCGTGACCTCGCCCGCGCCGACCAGGAGGCGCGGCTGCGTATCAGCGCGGGCCTGGCGAGCGACGCCGCCGCGCTGGCGCTCGACGAGGGCGCACCGGGCCGCGCCCTCGCGCTGCTGGAACAAGGAAGAGGAGTGCTGCTCGCCCAGGGCCTGGAGAACCGCGCCGACGTGTCGCGGCTGCGTGACCTCGCCCCCGCCCTCGCAGCCGAGTTCGAGCGGATCCGCGACGAGTTGAGCGCCCCGCCCCGGCTCTCCCCGGCGCTGCGCACCGAAGCCGTCGGCACGGCCGCCCCGCCCTACGACGCGCATGAGGCGGGCGTGATCGCCGAGGCCCGGCACAACCTGGCCCGGCGCCGGGACCAACTCCTCGACGAGATCCGGACGTTGCCCGGCCTCGCCGGATTCCTGCGCCCGCCCTCCGTACCGGAACTGGTCACGGCCGCCGCCGACGGTCCGGTCGTGGTCGTCAACGTCAGTGACTACCGGTGTGACGCTCTCGTCGTGACCCCCGACGCCGGGATCGACGTGGTCCCTCTGCCCGACCTCACCCCCGACGCCGCCCTGTCGCGGGCGGAGAAGTTCATCGACGGGATCGACGAGGCGTACGGCGGGAACGGAGTGGACAACGCGGTCGCCACGATGCGTGCGCTATCCGAGACGCTGGGCTGGTTGTGGGACACGGTGGCCGCACCCGTGCTCGACCGGCTCGGACTGGACGCCGTACTACGCGACGGCGACCCCTGGCCCCGGCTGTGGTGGTGCCCCACCGGCTGGCTGTCCTTCCTGCCGCTGCACGCGGCCGGGCGCGGCGCGCCGGACTCCGGCACCTGGGTCCTCGACCGCGCCGTCTCCTCGTACACACCGACCGTACGTGCCTTGGCCCGGGCACGCGGCGGGCTCGCCACCGGCGCTCCCGCGCGCCCCTCCCCGCTGGTCGTTGCGCTCGCCGAGACGCCCGGGGCGACCCGGTTGCCCGGCGCCTCGCAGGAGGCCGCGCTGCTCGCGGAACTGTTCCCCGCGGGACGGCAGTTGACCGGGTCCGACGCCACGGTGGAAGCCGTCGGCCAGGCGCTGGAGGCCCACCCCTGGGTCCACTTCAGCTGCCACGGCGTCAGCGAGCTGCTCAGCCCGTCGCAGAGCGGTCTGATCCTGCACGACGGACGGTTCACCGCGTTCGCCGCCGCCGCGCAGCGCCCGAGAAGCCCGGAACTCGCCGTGCTGTCCGCCTGCTCCACATCCCGGGGCGGCGTCACGCTGCCCGACGAGGCGGTACAGCTGACCTCGTCCTTCCAACTTGCCGGATACCCACATGTGATCGGCACCTTGTGGACCATCTCCGACAAGCTGGCAATCCGCGTCACCGAGGAGTTCTACGCCTCACTCGCCGAGGACGTCTCCCTGGGCCGCCCCATCGATCCGGCCGCGGCCCTGCACCGCCCGGTCAGATCCCTGCGCGATCGCTACGCGCAGGCGCCGCACCTGTGGGCGGCGCACATCCACACAGGCCCTTGAGACGGGGCGGTTCCTTGCGGCGGGTCACACAGCCTCACACCCCCGGAGCCTCACCGGCCCACGCTCACGACTCCGGCGGCTCCTCGGCCCCGTCGACGGGCGACGCTGCCTCTCCCATCGCCGTACCGGAAGGCCCCGGCGGCACCTCGTCGGGCTCGGCCATGCCATCACGGGGCCGATAGGTCTTGCGTATCGAGAACTCCTCGACCAGCGCCGCCAAGTCCGCGTCACTGCTCGCCGCTCGATCCTCCGTCATCGACTTCTCCCTCCGCTGCCGGCGCCGACGGCGGCAGCAGCACCTCCAGCACCTCTACGTCGCTCGCCCGCACGTACACGCCCGCGGTACCGGGCACTTTTCCGAGGAACCTGCCGTCGGACCCCACACGGTACTGAGCCTGGAGATAGAGGTCCCCTTGCTGCGGATACGCTGATACGGCCGACCGCGAACCAAGCCAACCGGCCACCCACAGACCGCTCTTGAGACGCACCCGTATGAAGCAGGACCCACGGTCGTGGAAGAGGGCGTCCCAGGCGGTCGGCATCGGCTCGTACCGCGCCCGTGCGTGCCGCCTCCGCCACACCGCCTCCACCCAGGCCAGCCCGGACGGTACGGCAACGATCAGGAGCAGCGCGGCGAGCCCCGCTCGGCGAGGCTGCCCCAGCACCCCGGCGATGGGCCCGTCCCCACCCCCGGCCAGCAGCCGCACCAGCCACGGCCCCGCAGCCACCGCGTAGAGGGCATCGAGCAGGGCCCCGGCGGCGATCGCCCGCACCAGCCGGTTCTGCGGCTCCTGCTCACCGGCGAGGGCGCCGCGCAGCCGCTCCCGTACGGCCTGGTAGAACACGCCGGGCAGCACGAGGATCAGCAGGATGGTCAACTGCTGCACCGTCCCGGGAACCATGGTGGTGCTGCACCCCCGTGCTCAGTGCGTCAGCCGTATTGCTGCCGCCTCAGAATGACGTGCCTCAGGATGACGTATGGCAAGGCCCGCGTCACGGGTGAGTGGAAAGTCGGCGACGCCGACGCCACGACGTCCGAACCGCGCAACCCGCTCGGGCGCCTGCCGCGCTCAAAGGCGGTCGGGCCGCGGGGAATCCCCTGACGGGTGACAAGTTTGCCGTTGATCACTGCTGATTCGCTGGGGTCGACCGACGACCTTGGTGCGTCGGTCACAGACTTGCGAGGAGAGCGTCGAGGGGGGTCGGTACCTGTTCGGGGTCAAGGGCCTCGACAAGGAGGCGCCCGTAGCGGATCTTGCGGCCCTTCTTCGTGCCGAGGAAGCGCCGCAACTGCTGCTGCCGGGGCCGACCGTGGTGTGCGGGCTGGTGCAGGAAGGTCTGCCAGGCACGAAGGTCGCCTTCAGTTCGGACGATCTCCTCGACTCTTTCTGTGCCCAGCGCGCGGATGAGCTCGTCCTCCAGGTCCGTCACGCACACGAAGAAGCCCTGGTGCGGTGCCCGTGCCCGCTTCAGGCCGCGGTCGTAGAAGCGCTGCTCGCGCTCGTCGCACAGTCCTGCCAGGCGCAGGCCGAGGCCGGGCGGTCCGAGGAGGCCGGCGTAGAGGCCGACGCTCATCGCCCCGCCCATCGGCACGACGCACACCCGCTCGGCAGCCAGATCCCGGCCACGCCGTGCGGCCAGCGTCTCAACGGCCGCGAGGTCGCTCGGCCCCTCCAGCAGCACCGCCGTCCGCACCCCCAGTCGTCCAGCCAGATCACTCGCGGGCCCGCCGGACCCGCCGTTCGCCCAGCCACTGACCGCATCCCGGAATGCCTGCATCTCCGCCATGGAGCGAGTCTGCACCTCCACCGACGACACGGCACGCAATATTCGACGGCCCCGATCGACATGCCCGACGCCCTCCGCTTCGCCGCCGCCCACACACAAACCGGAACACGTCTCGCTTTCGTCTGCGGCGCCGCAACGGTCATCAACTGGCGGGACTCACCGCGGAGTAGGACTGCGCGCGGTGCGAGACTGCCGCCATGACTATGCACCTCATCTCCGTCATCGGGAGTAGCCCCGGAGTCGGAAAGTCCACCCTGTGCCGTGCGGTGGCCGAGTGGCTTACCAGCGCCGGTGCATCGGTCGATCACTTCGAGGAGGCTGACATTCTCAAACGGCCGGCCTTCCGGCCCGTGGCTGAAGAGTTCGCCGGCGGGGCTGCCACCGTCCGGCCTGCGACCCTGGTCGAGTGCACTCGCGCCTACGTCACGGAGTCACTCGCGGCGGGCAAGGACTATCTGGTGACGGATGCCCTTCTGCCCTTCATTCCGTCCCTTGTGGCATGGGGCCATGACGAGGGGACCCTCGTCCACGTGATGGAAGAGTTGTCCCGGGCTGTGGAGCCCGCCGAGGTCACCGTGGTGTACGTCCACGACGATCCGGAGATGGCACTGGGACGTGCAATCGAGCGAGAAGGCAATGCCTGGGAAGACTGGTACGTGCAGAAACTCGCCGGCTCTCCTGGCACTCGGGCTGTTCACAACCTCTCGTCGGCCGCCGCTCACCTCCGTTTCGAAGCGGACCTGACACGTCGGCTCCTCGCACAGACCCCATGGCACGTTCTGACCGTGGATGTAGGGACACTCAACGCGCAGGAGGCATACGCCCACACCCAGCGCCACCTGATGGACGTGCTGTGAGCGAAGGCCGGTGCGGCCGACGGTGTCCCTCGTGTACCGGACAACTCCTCATGCCTTGCCGGTCGTTGCGATTGCCGGGCACCGGTCGGCCCACCGCGACGACGAGCCGGGTGCAGGCACCGTGGTGCACGCGGGCACCGAGATCAAGATGTGGTACGCCAACCACTTCGAGGCCGTCTACGCCATCGAGGGCCAGGGCGAACTCGTCAACGACGAGACCGGTGAAAAACACCGCCTAGAGCCCGGCGTGATGTACCTGGTAGACGAACACCAGCGTCACACCCTGCGCGCCCACACCGGTTCCGCGCGGTCTGCGTGTTCAACCCGGGGGGGGGACCGAACGGCTGCGTCTTGCCGTGCCTGGTCTGATCACGGCGTCGGAGCCATCCTGCAACGTGCAATCGCCCGGCTGCACAACCTCGCCCCTCATGGGACAACGCCCGCCCCATACGGGTACCAGAGAGGCCCAAGAGAGGCGGCTCCCACCTCTCCGGCTCGGAGAATGCTCAGTCGATACAGAACTCGTTGCCCTCGATGTCCAGCATCGGGATGCACGAATCATTGCCGTCATACAGCGTTCGCACGTGTACCGCGCCGAGCGGGACCAGTCGTGCGCATTCGGCCTCGAGTGCGGCGAGGCGCTCTTCCCCCACAAGACCGGTGCCGACCCGCACATCAAGATGCAGCCGGTTCTTGGCGGCCTTTCCTTCGGGGACGCGCTGGAAGTACAGTCGCGGGCCCACACCTGAGGGATCACTGCAGGCGAACCATGAATCCCGCTGCTCAGGTGGCTGCGAGCGCTTGAAATCCTCCCAAGTTGCAAACCCCTCCGGTGGCGGCGGTACGACGTACCCCAACACCTCGCACCAGAAACGAGCGAGGCGCTCAGGTTCCGCGCAGTCAAAGGTGACTTGGAACTTCCGGATCGCTGACATCGGCGCACCTTACCAAGGGCACTTTGCCGCTCATTCCCCAGGTGGATCAGCCCGCAACGCCGTCGCGCCCTGGGCCAGGCGGGACACCAAGCGAACACACCGGCCGGTCTACCGAGAACGACGCGAACCTGGCGGCGGAGCCCATCGGATCCTCATGCGACTACTCGATTCCACCGCGCCGGCCGGAGGCACAGCCAGGAACGCTTCCTTCGGATTCGGTTCGTCCCGGGTCAAGCGTTCGCAGGCGGCGGCGTCAGCACGGTGGTTCCGCAAGTCGTCGTTCGCGCGCTCAGCCGGCAGGGGCGTTCCGGATCGCGGCTATGTCGAATTGCAGGCGTACCTTTTCGCTGACCATCGAGCCGCCCTCGGCCAGTTGGCTGTTGTACGTAAGGCCCCAGTCGGAGCGATCGATGGTGGTCGTGCCGTCGAAACCTGCGCGCTGGTAGCCGAAGGGATCCAGCACATGGCCTATGTAGGCCATCTCCAGTACGACGGGCCGGGTCACGTCCTTGATCGTGAGGTCCCCCGTCATGCGGTACACATCGCTCCCGGCGAACTGCACGGCTGTGCTGACGAACTGCATGCGGGGGTAGTTGGCGGAGTCGAAGAAATCACGGCTGACCAGGTGGGCGTCCCGCTGCCCCACCCCCGTGTCGACACTGGCCGTGGATACGACAACCTCCGCCCGGGAGCGGGACGGGTCGTGGCCGTCGAAGAAAAGGCGACTCTGGTACTCGGTGAAAGACCCGCGCACCGTGGTCACCATGGCATGGCGTACAGAGAAACCGATCCGGCTGTGCGCGGGGTCGATGATCCATTCCCCGGTGAGCTCCTGCAGGGCCGGATCCACCACGCCCGTACCGGGGTTGGCTTCACCGTACGCGGCAGGGCGGGTCTGGGAAGGGCGGGGTGACATGCCACGTCTGAACAGTTTCATGCTTCACCTGGCGACTCGATGATGGGCAGTCAGGCAATGCTGCACCACCAATCGCCGTGACCTAGCTCCGGATAAGAACCCCTTTGGGCCGTGTTCGTGTAGTTGCCCCACTCGGAACCTCTCGGAACCTTCACATGATCTACCTAGTTCTTCCGGAGTCGCGAAAGCGGCAAAGCCCGCGGACACGGCTGAAGGCTGGTCGTATCAAAAACGCCGTAGCCTGATCCCTTTGCCTGCGCGCTCAGCGACGACCGCCACCGTGGCCCACCTTCCCTGCGTGGGACACGAGTTCGTCCGCCGTCGGCCGCCAGAAACAGGACAAGAATTGCGGCTCCTGGGAGCTCGCTTCTCCATGCCGACCCATTGCGCTGAGTCGCCCATCTCAACCGTGCGTAAGTACCGTACCCCTCCGGCCACTTGCGGTAGTTGCTTCAGGCGATGCGTTCGCGGATGACATCACCAACACTTTCCGCAGGCGTTCCTGACTTCGGCTCGCGTATGTGCCTCAAAAGCGCAACTGAATCTGTGCGGACGGTGACACCACGCGGGGTGCCATGCGTTGTGCCGGGAAAGACGATCCTGGCCACCAGCCTCATCACGCTCTTCGCCGACTCCGAAGCCACACACGGCGCGCTGACTCTTCACCACGCGTCAGCGTGAGGTGTTCCCCGCACCTGGCTGAGCGGTGTGTCCGGCCGTGATCTGGCTGGTGACCAGGACGTGGACGGGGGCGGCGAACACTGTCTCAGCAGGCGTGTTCCCGGTGCCGTCGACCGGCGGTGACCGCGAGGGCCGGGTTCACCGGACGACGGCGCCGGCGGGCTGATCGACCGGTGTCGAGCCGGGCGACGCGGCGACGCTGCTGGCCTCCGCCAACCGGCGCCCGCGGGTCTCGGGGGCCATGGTGAGGCAGACCGCGAATCCCAGCAGGGTGATCACAGCCATGATCAACATGGTGGGACCGACGCCGATACGGTCCAGCCCGACGGGCAGGAGATAGGTCCCGATGGCAGCACCGATCCGGCTGACGGCCGTGCCGACTCCGACCGCGGTCGCGCGCACCTCTGTCGGGAACAGCTCCGTGGGGTAGATGAATTCAAGGATGCTCGGGCCGCCGGAGAACAGGGCGTAGGCGCAGAAGCACGCCAGAACGACGGCGACGGGCGCTGCCGGCGCCAGCCCCAGAACGGCGAGGGGGAGGACCATCAGGGCGAAGGACCAGACGATGAGGGGGCGCCGCCCCAACGTGTCGATGAGGCGCAGTGCGGGGACGCACCCGATCAGGAAGAGCATGCTGATCAGCGCTGAGCCGATGATCGACTCGCTGCTGCCGGACATCCCGAACGCGCTCAGGATCGTCGGGCCGAAGGAGTAGATCGCGAACAGCGGAACGATCTGCAGCAGCCAGAACAGGCCGACGAAGGCCGTGCGCTTGAGGTACTCGCCACGGAAGACCTCGGTGAAGCCCAGGCCGTGCGCGGTTTCGTCGTCCACCAGGGATTCGATCGCCTCCGGGGTGGCTTCCTTCCCGTACACGCGGGTGAGTACGGCCCGTGCCTCTTCCACGCGACCGCAGCTGGCGAGCCAGCGGGGCGACTCCGGCGTCCCTATACGCGCGATGATGAATGCGACAGCGGGTATCGCCGCACTGCCCAGGGCCCAGCGCCAGGCCCCGGAATCCACGACATTGATAAGCGTGTAGCCGACCACGTACGCGGCCGTGGCCCCCACGAACCAGGCCATGATGAGCATCCCCATGACACGGCCCCGCTGAGCGGTCGGGAGCCACTCCGACAGCAGGGCGCTGCCGATGGCGTAGTCGGCGCCGAGCGCGACTCCGATAATGAATCGCAGGGCGACCATCAGCGTCGGATCGTTCACGAACATGGACGCGATCGAGGCCGCTGCGATCACGGCGAAGTGGAGCGTGAAGAGCAACTGCCGGCCGATACGGTCCGTCACACGTCCGAAGATCAGGCCGCCCACGAAGAGGCCGACCAGCGCCGATGCGCCGATCAGGCCCTCCTGGCTCGCCGACATGCCGAGGTCCTGGCTCATTCCCAGGACGACCACGCCCACGATGCTGAGCAGGTAACCGTCGAGGAACTGACCCCCGGCAGTGAGCGCGAACATCTTTCTGTGGAACGGCCGGAAGCGAGCGTCATCGATGAGGGAACTGCTCACAGGTCCTCCTTGGTGTCCGTCGGCGACCTGGACAGGGCCGCCCACGCGGCGGCATGTGAGGTGTAATACCTCACTCGTCGGCGAGAGTGTGCTTCTGCCGAAGATGCCGCTTTCGGGATTCGGGGAGTAGGGGTTCGGGGACGGGCTTCGATGCGTCGAAGACGAGATGCGGCCCGCCTGCGGTGTGATGTGTAATGCCTTACCGCTGTACGCAGAGGATTGGCCGATTGCGGCCTACTGTCAAGGCCCCGGCGGAGACATTGCTCGGCTCAGGACCTCAGGAGTCGCCCTCTGTCCGGCCGGCCCAGATCCCGCGGCTGTGGGCGAGGTGCTTGCGCATCAGTTCGGCGGCCAGCTCGCAGTCCCCCGACTCGATCGCGTCCACGATGGCGATGTGCTCCTCGCCGGACCGGGTCAGCTCGCCCTGGTCCGCAAGCTTCTGCAGGCCCTGCATACGGGCCTGATCGCGCAGCTGGCCGACTATCTCCACAAGACGGCGGTTGCCCAGCAGTTCGAGCAGGCCGAGGTGGAACTGCCGGTCCCGGTCGAGGAAAGAGACGAGGTCTCCTTCGCGTGCGGCGTCAGTGATCTGCTCGGCGAGCCGCCGGAACTGCGGTACGGGCTCCCCGTCCAGGGTCTGGACGACGTCGGCCATGGCCTGGGCCTCCAGCATCGTGCGGATGCGGAAGATCTCGTCGAGGTCGTGGTCGGTGAGGACCGGCACCCGGAACCCGCGATTGCGGATGATCTCGACCACGCCGAGATTGGCGAGATCCATGATCGCTTCCCGGACCGGGGTGACCGACACGCCGAGCGCTGCAGCCACGTTGATGGCGCTCTCCACCTGCCCCGGCTCGATCTGCCCCAGCACGATCTGGGTCCGCACCGCCTCCCGCGCCTGCTCCCGGAGGCTCACCGACTTGAGCTGCGGGCTATGGGCAGACATGGCTGACGGGCGCGAAGTGGTCACGCCTTATGCATAACACGGAACACCTGGACCGTCGACGACGGCCTTGTGAGGCTTGCTGAGGTGTAATACCTTACTCGCCATCCTTCCCTACGAGGCAGTCGAGGAAGGTCCTGCGAGGAAGCGGAGTGCCATGAAGACCATCACCCTCGGTGAGCGCGAGATCCGCGAGGCCGTGACCATGCGCGAGGCGATCGATGCCGTACGGCGCGGCTTCGTCGATCTCGCTCGCGGGGAGTTCGAGATGCCGACCCGTACCGCGCTACGGGACGGGCGGTTCCTGGTGATGTCTGCTCATCACCGGTCCACCGCGTCCGCCATGATCAAGACCTTGAGCGTGAACTTCGAGCGCAACCCCGCAATCGCGGGCACCGTCGTCTGGAGCGAGACCGGCCGTCTGGACCACCTGGTCGCCGATGCCGGAGCGGTGACGACCCTGCGTACAGGCGCGGCGGTCGGCGTCGCCACGGATCTCCTCGCCGCGCCCGAGGCCGGACGGCTGACCGTGATCGGTGCGGGAGGACAGGCCCCCGACCAGGTCCGCGCCGTCCACGCGGTCCGACCGCTGCGCCGGCTGACCGTCGTGGACGCCGACCCGCGGCGCGCCAAGGCCCTCGTCGAGACACTCGAACCCGAGCTGGCGGGAGCGGAACTCCACACGGCGGCCGACGCGGAGTCCGCCGTTCAGGAAGCGGAGATCGTCTGCTGCGCGACCAATGCGACCAGCCCGCTCTTCACGGATTCGGCACTGCCCGCGCAGGTGCACGTCAACGCCATCGGCGCCTACCGCCCCACCATGCGTGAACTGCCCGACGAACTGCTCGCCAACAGCACCGTCGTCATCGACGAGCTTGACGCCGTCCTCAAGGAGTCCGGCGAGATCATCCACGCTCTCGAAACCGGGGCCATCACCGAGAACGCCCTCACGGAGCTCGGCGCCGCTCTGACCGCCACCTCCACGGACCATGGCAAACGGACGGTGTTCAAGACCGTCGGTGTCGCCATACAGGACTGGGCCGTCGCCCACCTGCTGGCCGGGAAGTTCCTCCCCTGACCCGGCTGCCATGATCCCGGCCCTCCCACGGGCCGTACCAGCTCGACCGCAGGAGGAAAACGATGACAGACAGCGCGGTGATCGTCGGCGCCGGCGTGATCGGACTTGCCACCGCCCACCGGCTCGCACGCGACGGCCTGGCCGTCACCATCGTGGACGCGACCCGCGGCGACACCGGAGCGTCCGCCCACAACGCCGGGTGGATCGTTCCGATCATGTCGGCTCCCGTCCCCGCACCCGGAATGCTCGGCCAGGCCCTGCGGTGGATGGCGCGCAAGGACAGTCCCCTGTATATCCGGCCCTCCCTGCGCCCCGAGCATGTGCGCTTCATGCTGAGCATGCTGCGCCACTGCAATCCCCAGGACTTCCATCACGGTGTCGAAGCCCTCGTCTCCCTGAACGAACGAACCGTCGCCCTCTTCGACGAGTACGAGAAGGACGGCGTGGAGTTCGAGTACCACCGCACAGGCCAGCTCATGGTCTTCCACACCGGGGAGGCCATGCGGCGGTACCAGACGGAAGCAGAGTCACTTGAGCGGATCGGCCACACCGCGGAGCCCCTCTCGGGCGACGAGCTCAGGGATCTGGAACCGGCGCTCGGCAGTCATGTGCGGGCGGGCCTGCAATGTCCTCAGGAACGACACGTGGATCCCGCGAGCCTCGTCAAGGGCCTGGAAGACCGCTGCCGAGAACTCGGTGTCCGATTCCTGCACAACAGACCGGTCACCGGCATCCGTTCCCGGGGCGGGGTGGTGACTTCACTCCTCGCCGGAGGTGAGGAGATCAGCGGCGATGTGTTCGTCCTGGCGGCGGGGGTGCACACCGGCACGCTGTCGCGGCTGGCCGGATTCCCCCTGCCCATTCAGCCCGGCAAGGGATACGGATTCGACGACACCAGTGGCTCGGTGACACTGCGGCACTCGGTGTACCTCGGTGAAGGGAAGGTGGCCGTCACACCGCTGTCGGACCGGCTGCGGTTTGCCGGGACGATGGAGTTCGGCAGCTCCGACTCGACCATCGACCAGCATCGCCTACGGGGCATCGTCCGCTCCGTCCACGAGTTCCTGCCGAGCTTCCCGCCGGGGTCGCAGCCGCGTGGCTGGACGGGACTGCGTCCGATGACGCCTGACGGGCTGCCGGTCATCGGGCCACTGCCGGGCAAGGACAACATCCTCGTCGCGAGCGGACACTGCATGCTCGGAGTGACCCTGGCCCCGATGACGGCGGAACTCGTCTCCGCACAGATCAAAGGCGCTCACCAGACTTCCGGCAGCGCCCACCCAGCCCACGCCTTCACCCCGCAACGCTTTGCCTCACGGCGTGGTCACACCACGGCAGACGGCTGAGATGGCGTACGCCCTCCCGTGGCCTACGGGGGAGGCTGACCGTGCCGGTCCGGCGATGTCTGTGGGGTGGTGGCCGGTGGGTGTGTCGGTAGGGGGATCGCCGGACGCAGCGGCCAGTAAGGGGGCGGGCCGTCTTCGGGCCGACGTCGATGCATACGTCGGCCGACGGCCTGCGCCGCGCTTCGAGAGGCACGGTACGGGCTGACGTCGAAGGTGCCGACGCTCAAGTGGCTGGCACGCCAAGCTCAAGGGCCTGCCGCCCGGCCGTCCGCCCGCAGCTTCGGCGGGCGGCCCTTCTTGGCAAGGCCGGTCACCTGCCGCGCACATTTTGCTGGCGGCAAAACCGGTTTCCGGCATGCGGCCGCAGACCTACCGTGGCCGCATGCGCTCACCGATCACGGGCACAGCCGCCGGCGTGCCGTTCACCGCGTTGCCGCCGGCCGGCGACGGCCCCGCACCGGCGGGCGACCGCCCCGCGCCGCTGATCGTCACCTGGCACATGATGGACGCGCCGAGGTCGAACGCCGCGTTTGCTGCCGCGTTGCCGATGAACGACCTGCCCGCGTGGCGGGTGCACCTTGGCATGCCGATGTGCGGGGCACGCATGGTCGACGGCAGCACGGACGCGATTGTGGAGCTGTTCCAGAAGGACCCTCTGATGTCCTTCCTTTTCCCGTTCGTTCGACAGGCGGCCGAGGAGTTCCCGGCCGCACTGGAGTCGATTCGCGCCCAACTGCCGGTCGCTGACGGCCCGATCGGCGTGCTCGGCGGCTCGCTGGGTGGGGCTGTGGCGCTGCGGATTCTTGCCGGCACCGAGATTCCGGTCTTCGCCGGTGCCGTTGTGAACGGCGCCATCCGGATGCGGTCGGTCGTCGATCTGTTCCCGGGCGACTACCACTATGACGCCGCGTCCAAGAAGGTCGTCGACGGCCTGGATTTCGTCACCAAGGCGGGCGATATCGCCGGTCGCGCGCCGCTGCTGGTCGTCAGCGGCGAACTGGATCACCCGGCGCTGCGTACCGACGCGTTCGACCTCGTGGACGCGCTGGGGGAGCGGTCCGAGCTGCTGTCGATCCCTGGGCTGGCGCATCCCCTCGCCGACGAGCCCGGCATCGAGCCCGCGCCGCAGCTGCCACCGGCCCGCGAGGTGGACGCCGGACTGACCACATGGTTCCGACGCCACCTCGCGGATGCAGCCTGAGCATTGCCGGTGACCTGCATCGCGGCGACGAGCCCAAGTGCCGACCGGCCACCAAGTCAACGGCCCCTCCGGGTGGTGCACATGCGTGCCCGGTATGCAGGCATATGCAGGCCAAGGGCGGCTACAACAACTGCTGGGAGAAGTGGTGGCGCGCTCAGCGCGGCTTGTGCCGCGTACTGCCACGCGAGGGAGGCCCCCCGCTGCTGGTGACACAACGCCGGCGACCGCGTATCGCTCACAGCTTCGCCAACGCGGAGGTGACCTGCCCCTGACCACGTCATGGACGACCACGCCATTCACCGGCGGTGGCAACGGTGCGCGATCCTCCCCAGCCCATCCGCCACTCACCCCTACCGGGCAATGCGATCGAGTCCCCGCCTACCGCCGGGCCATCGGATGTACGGAGGTCGGTGACGTCGCGACACAATCAGCCTGTGGGGACAGACATTCGGGGATTCGTGGAGTGCCGCACCTGGGGCGCCGGGCTCAGCGTCGGGGAGAGGGCTTGGTATCCAGCCATCAGCTTGTCAATGCTCGGGATGACGAGGGACTACTGCGCCTTCGCCTGCCTCTTCGGGGTCCGTGACTTCAGCGGTCATTGGCGGCCCGTCGCAGCCGACCGTGGCCTGCCGGCTGACGTGTCGGAGACAGCCCGGACCGAACACGCCTCGTTGGGTGAGGAGGCGTTCGGCGCCACGTGGATCGGCTGGGACGAAATCTGCGCCATCGACTGGGACGAGCCGGCGATTCCCCGAGCAACCAGCATCGCCCGCTACCGGAGGCAGCCGGACGGCACGCTGGAGCTGAAGCACCGGTACGACTGGAGCCGCGGTTTCGCAAGGGCCAGTGGTGTCGACACCCTGACCGTCGAGCCCGACCGCGTCGGCGAACTGTGGGACGAGGGCACGGAATGGGACGTCGGCACCACCGTCTTCCGCGCCGAACGCGACCGGCGGCGGGACGCTGTCCCTGCTGACGGGCCATGGCAACCGGTATGGGTCGTCATGCGCTCTCTCGCCGGCATCCACGGTGACAACAACGTCCGCCTGACAGTCTGGTTCGAGGAATAACCTCTCTCCCGTTCCTCCGCCGTCGGCCTGCCGAGGCTCCCTTTGCCAGATACGCTCAGGCCGCGTTTGCAAAGTGCTCGATGATGACGAGCGTGCCCTGGCTGCCAGGGCGTACGGCATGCTCTACTCCCGCCTCGACGACGTACAGCTCTCCCGCGCGCACCTCGACCTCGATGCCACCGGCTACCAACTGCAGTGCACCGTCTACGACCAGCAGTACTTCCGCTGTGTCATGGGATTCCGGTTCCATGGGGCGTCCGTCCATCCGTAGCACCTTCACCCCGGTGTCCCCGCCCTGCCAGAGCAGGAGCGAGCTCCAGGCGCCGGGCAGTTCTGCGGCCGTGCACTCTATGTCGATGACGTTCATGGCATGCCTCCTGGCGGGCCGCCTGGCCGTAGGGCTGAATGAGCCGCCGGGAAAGACGCCCGCGATCGTGATCAAGGGATGGAGTGACGCTACGACACGGTGGCGGACTGCTGGTCGACCGTTCGGTAAAACTTCCCAACTGCCCTTTCCGCCTTGTCCGAAAGGCAGGGGGAGGGGCTGTGTGAAGTGCCGGGGTGTGGCTGTGGCTGCGGAACGATCTTGGTGTGGCTCGCGGAGATCTCACGGGCGCCAACAGTGAGGGCTGCCGCACCTGTCGGACAGGGCAGGTGTCGGGGTGACTGGTCCACCGCTCCGCTCAGTACGCCGACTTGCGCGGGTTCAGAGGGTTGAGGAGGAGGCCGAAGCACGTCAGTGCGGGCGGCAGGCACAGGGCCCACACCCACCACTGACTCTCCTCGGTGACGATGCGGATGCCCGGAAAGTAGGCGCACAGCCCCATCCCCATCCACGCAACGGGCCGCACCATCGGTGCCGTTCCCCCCGGGCTCCGCCCGTGCCACAGCATGCACGCCAGGGCCAGCCCGAGACCCGCCCACGCCAACAGCAGGCTCAGCACCAGCGTCGAGCCCCCGTTCGGCGCCACTTCGCAGGTCTTCCCGCGCACGGTGACGCGCATCAGCTTTCCGTGCCAAGTCACCATGTCGGCACGGGACCCGCGCCGAGCGTCGTCGTGGCAGGGCGGAATGGAACCTTCCACGTCGTAGGTCTTCTCGGCGCCCGAGGCCCACCGCAGACGCGGCGTCGGGCCGGTCTGCGGCCGGTCCTTCGCGACGACGCGGCCTTGGGTACGACGCAGACAGCCGTGCGGTGACTCCTGTCCATCCCGCTCGGCGCACCAGGGCGCTTGCGGATAGTGCACCCGCTCCTGAAACGGTTCGTACGCCAGACTCAAGCCGCCCCAGGCCAGAAGAGCCCCGATCATTGCACCGAGCGCCCGCCCCAGCAGTTCCGCCACATCCAACTCCCCCGTCGGCAGGGCCGGAACACGGCGCACGGCCCGGCACACTGACCGAGCAAGCCTGTCACAGCCGAGCAGGACGGGGGCGTCGTCAGGGCACACCGCTGTCGTGAGGGATTTCGAGTCGCCGGACACGCCCCAAAGTGCTACTCCTTGGGGATGCGCGACGAAGATGATCTCTACATCGGGGTGTCGGAGGACCATGGTGATGCCGTCACCGCGGTCGCGGTCTCCCGGGACGGACGGCTCGGGGCGACTGGCGCGCGCTCCGGCGAGATCCGGCTGTGGGATCTGCGCCATGGCCTGCTGACCGGCTATATGGGAGGGCTGCACGACGGGCCTGTGGAGAACGCCGCGTTCATCGGCGACGCCAAGCGGCCCACGTTGCTGACCGCGGGCCCATCGGTCTCGCTGTGGACGGTGACGACGGAGGCCCTGGAATGGCGGCAGCTCCCCTGGGACGGCGGGCGGCTCCTCACCTCCTCCGACCAGGAGGCCGTGCTCAGGCAGTGTGGAGACCTGCGCTGGCTGGGCCTCTTCGGTCCCCTCTACGGCCGCATCAAGTCGGACTCCCCGATGGCATTGGGGCGCACCGGCTCCGGTCTGATCGTCGTGAGCAGTGACAAGGGCCGGATCGAGGCATGGCGACGGCCGCCCGGAGACACCTATGACGACGCCCGGCCCGTGTGGGACGTCGGCGGACGCGATGCGGCGGATCAGCGGCTGACCCGCTGTTGTGACGGGTGGCGGCTCGTGGTGTCCCCGAGGCGCGGCCGGGTGGTCGTTCTCGACGCGGAGACCGGGGCGGCGGTGACCGCGTTCGCTCCGCCCGCCCGGCCGACGGCGATCGCGGCCCATCCGGACCGGCCGCTGGTGGTGCTCGGCGGGCGGGACGGTTCGCTGTCGTGGTGGGATGCCCGCTCGGGACGCTGCCTCGGACGCGTTCAGGCGCATGGCGGCCGTATCCGGGCTTTGGCGCTCGCCACCGGCACCGACCTGGTGATGTCGGTTTCCCAGGATGGAACGGCCGCGCTGTGGCGGCTGCACGGCCGTGGGCCCGTCGGCCGCTTCACACCCCCCACGCCCGCCGGCCCCCGGGAGCTGACCCAGGTGGCCGGTACGCCCGACGGGCGGTGCTGGCTGATCGGCGGGCGCGGCGGCCAGGTCCACGTTCTCCACTGGTCCGGCCACGCCGGACTCGTGCCGCAACGCGTCGGTCGCCCCTCCTGTGTGATGGACGGTGGTGACGTGGAGACCCTGCTCGACGACATCCGCAACCACTGGGACGACGGCCCGGCGAGCCTGGCCGCAGTCCGTGAACTGACCTTGGGCGACCTCGACAAAGCCTGGCGCGCGACGGCGGTGGACGCGCTGGCGACGCTGACCGTGAACGGTGCGGACCCGGCGGCCCGCGAGGCCGCAGCGATCGCACTGGCGGAGATCGACGAGAACGCGGCCACCACCGCCTTCTACCGGATGTTCGCTCGTCATGACGGCCACGGTTCCGCCGGGCGGTTGCTGGCGTACTTCACAGGCAAGGACGAGTCCACGACGGAGGAACTCATCGCGAGCTTGCCCGGGATCGGCAACTTCCTCGGTGTGCTGACCTCGGCCACCTTGGGCGAACGGGGCGCAGTCGCGGTCCCGGCGGTGCACGCGGCGCTCCGCGCGCTTCCCTTCCCGACCCGGCAAGACACCGAGCACTGGTTCCGTGACGAGTCGACCAAGTACCGGCTGCTGCACGCCCTCAGACAGGCCGGTGCGGCTGCGGCGCCCACGACACCGACCCTGCTGGCCGTGCTGGAGGACGAGGAGATCTACCGGGACACCCGGCACCAGGCGGAGGTGACCCTTCAGGCGATCGGCCTCCCGGAGACGGCCGACACGATCGCCGCCGAGATCCGGCGGCGGGCTGACCTCGTCGTCCACGGCGAGAACGATGAGGACGACGATAGCGGTGAGGACAACGAGAACGGCGAGGTCGGCGAGAACGGCGAGGACGACGAGACGGAAGGCTTCAGCCTTCTGCTGGATGTGCTGCTGGGCATGCCTCCCGCGGCTCTGATGGCCTCCCGCGAGGTCGGACCGGCGCTTGAGGCGGTGCGGCGCCGCTTCGGCGACGGCATCAGGACGTACGAGGAAGACGGCGAGGTGTGCGAGTACACCGCGTACGAGATTCGGCTCGCCGACTGCATCGACGAGAAGATCGCCGAGCAGCTCAAGGCCACTGCGACTGGTGGGCTCGCACGTTGAGGTGTCGCGTATTCCTCGGTGATGGGCATTGCGGCGTCTCTTGCACGAGGCGGTGGTCGCGTAGTGGCATACGGACCCGCTCCATGCCTCGTCTTCCAGCACATGGAAGCTGTATGCCGCCTCCGTGGTCGGGCTCGCCGGTCACGCAGAGCAGCAGGGGCACAGGGGCCCGCTGAGCAGTGGAGCCAGGAGCATCCGAAGTTGCGGTAGATCCGGATCCGGTGGCCGCCGAGTTCTCACGTTCCCGACGTGCCTGACCAACCAACGGAACTCGTCAGGCAGGCATGTGCATCAAGAACCTCGTTAACCTCGGGCTTTTACGGGCGGGGCTGTCCGAGCGGTGACCACATAAGGCGAGAAGCGCTCCTGATCTGCAACGATCGGGCTTGCCGAGAATCTTGTACGTGGCAGGAAAGAAGCACTTCTCGGGCCAGGCTCATAAACTTGCTTTCAGGGACTCCGCGAAACCGGGATCAGCTCATTGTCAGGTCACGATGTCTGGTCCGTGCGGCCTGGGCTCGTTCACCCTCACACACCAGAAACAACGGTGCTTCCTTGCCGGACGCACGACCTAACCTCAGGAGGTGTCCACCGTTGTACGGGAAACCGCGTGTGCGGTGATGGGCCCGGCAGCTGTGTGGAGTGCTGTCTGCATTCCGGCGGTGAAGGGACCGTACTGAAGGAGGCTCCGAATGATCGGCCGACTCCGTTCGGTCCCGTGGCGCCCGCGATGGGGCCGAACACGCGTGAGTGCATGGGTCGTTGCTGCAGCTTTGGTCCTCCTGGTGGGGGCGGGAGTCGCATGGGAAAGGCAGCAATCGCCGGAACCCGAGTGGGAGCGGCGTGCGGACAAGGCGATCGCGCTCACCAAGCGGCTCGACAATGGCAAGGAGGGCGTGCTCACGTACGCGTTCCTCGCCGGAGCCGTCGCAGAGCGGCGGGGCTGGGAGAATCCCGAGGTCAAGAGGTATCTGGGCAAGGTGTACGGCCAGCGGCTGGACAGCGGCGGGTACGGCCTCAACTACGCCTGGGACGCCTTCTCGGACGGGACGGTCAATCCTCGGACAACCACCTATACGGTCAGCGTCTCCGGGCATGCCGGCCGAGTCATGCTGGATGGGTACCGGGAAGGCCGAGTTCCCCGCGAGGAGATCGTCCGGCTGGTCGACTCCCTGCTGAAAATGCCCCGTGTCACAGGAGGTCCGGGCGTTTGTCTCGCGTATAGCGATTCCCGATACGACTCGCGGCGGTGCGTGCCGAATGTCAACGCCTCGGCAGGTTGGTTCCTGGCCCGTGCCCGCGCCGAAAGCGTCAGCAGACCCGGTGTCGACGCCCTGATCGCCGCGATCGCCGAACGTGACGCCCACAGCTATCGGCCCGAGTCCGGCTTCTGGCCGTATATCGAAGGAGACCGGAAGAACCAGGACTGGGCGCACAACGCACTCAACGCAGAATCCGAGTTGGAGCTTTCCCCGGCGATCGGCAAGCAGGCAGTGGCCAAGATGATGGCGCTGTCCTCACCACCGCGCTGGATCGACCCGATCGGCCAAGTCGAGCTGCTGCCTCACTCGTGCGGAAACGCACCCGCGATGCTCCGGCCTTTCGACGGGATGCTCACTCACCCCCGTCAGACTGCCCAGACTGCAGCGCAATTGGCCTACTGGTCGGCGCGAACTGCCTCACACTGCTGACGACGCCACGAGATTGCAGACCCGGTACGGCCGGATACTCGGCGAAGGGGGGTCGAGCCGCTGAAGCGTCCGACTCACTAACCATTCTGTATCGGGCCGGCCGGGTCTCCCCGACGATGCAGCGGCTGTTGGGCGGCTGATGGCTGCTACAGGTTCGTTCCGGACAAACCTTCGTGAATTTCCGTCGCAGGGAGCTCATCACACCCTCCCGTAAGACGCACTCGATATGAGGCACTCGATATGAGGCATTCGATATGGGGAGTGCCGAGGAGTTCGCAAGCAGCTTCTGAGGTTGTTCTTCAACCTCTGGCCTGGCCGCCTGGTCACGGGCGTCGACTGCTCGACAGGGCAGTGCACCGAGGGCCCCCCGGCGAGGGCCAAGGTACAGCTCAGAGACCAGGCCGATATCGGTGGAGGGTCAGCCGAGATCGAGCCGTTGGTGAGGCTTGTTCTCTTCGGCCGGTGACCGAAGCCTCATCCGTGCTTGCGGAGGTACGCCTCCAGCTCGGCGGCCCCGTCAGCATTGCCCGGCTGCGGGCGGCCAGCCCGGCGTGTGCCGCGAGCAGTTCGCGGCCAGCGGATGGTGGCCTTCGCGGGACGCTGTTCCCAAATCACCGCGGCCGCTCGGCTCGCTCTGTCTCCGCCCGTCAGTCCTTGGCTCGAACGACGGCCTCGGGGCCCCATGCTGCCGGATCAGGGCGGACGACCCACCGCAGGGAACAGCTTGGCCGCTTGCGGTCCGGGAGGCTCGGCCGGTGTCGACGCAGCCGATCGCACCGTCCTCGGCGTCGCTGCCGCGAGCGAACTGTAGATCCGCCATGTGAGCGGCGCGGGGCCTGGGCCAATTCCCAGGCCCCCTTGCCTCCGACTCCGCCATCCGCCATCCGCCATCCGCCTCCGGGCCTCGGCCTCAGCTGCCGCCCACACGTGCGGCCACCAGTTCCTTCCGCAGCTTCTCCGTCTCGGCCGCGGTGCGCGTCTCCTGGCCACGCCCGTGCTCGGCAACAGCTCCGGCCGTCGTCGCTGCGCCTGTCTTCTACGTCTTCGACGCGGACGCAGCGTCGTGAGCGCGCGATGCAGATGACCTAATCGTCAATGCACTTGGGGTACTTCGACCCCCGGTTGCAGTCGTGGTAGTCGTACTTGCTGACCCGGAACTTCTTCTGGTCGGCTCCATTGGCCGGATCAACCACCAGGTAGAACTTCTTTCCGTCTTTGACCTTGTCGGTGACTCGCCCTTTGGGGCCTTGGTCGAAGTCCTGGGCGCATCCTGCGAGGGCAAGGGCTGCAACGGCGGCGGAGATAAAAAGGGCAAGGCGATGCATGTCGTGCTCCGTTCAACTTGGGACACGAACACTCTAAAGACCTTGGAAGAGCCAGTGAGCCGGCGCCCGCCCTCGACCTCGTCGCGACCCTGCGTGGCATCCCTCCCGACGAGGGCTCGACCCGGACACGGCGCAGGCCGCCGCAGCGAGTTCAGCGAGCCGCAGCCCGTACCGAGCAAGCATCAGCCTGGCCTCCACCACATGACCAGCGGTGTTTCCTCCGGATCGATGGCGGTGACGGCTCCTTGGGCGGACAGGGTCGGCGTGAGGACCAGCCTTCTGCCGCCGATTGTGGCCATCGCCTGCGATCGCGCCCGTATTGTCCCCCCGGACGGCGTGTGCAGGCCCGTGGCGCAGGGAAGCGGGGACGGTGCTGGTCGTGGGGGAGATAGGCGCGTTCCAGATCGTGGGGCGGGGCGGAGTCAGGAAGTCGGGCAGCCACGGTTGGAGGCGATCAAGGACCGCAACAGCCGGGCCTGTGCGGCGGGACCGAGTCCGGTGAAGGTGAAGGCGACCCGGGGGCCGAACCACGGGCGCTGCCGGGGGATAGTGGTCGGGATGAGTTCACATGCGCAGGCTCAACACCGTGTCTTGCAGGGATGAGCAGGCGAAGCCCGCCGACGCAGGTCGTCGACGCTGAGGCGCCGGAGGACGTGGGGCCGAGCGCCCGGACGGCACGGGTGCCGAGGCGAACGCCTTCCCTACGCCCTCGAACCCCCCGCCACGGTCCCGGTGCACCCGGTCTGCGTCGCTCGCCATTGCCCTGCCCCTCTTGTTGATCACATGTGGTCGAGGGTTCACAACAGCGGCATGGGGACGGTCATTCATGTGAAGGGCGATTCATGAATGAGCTCAAAGGCTGTTCCGCAAATGATCAGGCAGTCTGTCCGGCGGTGCCAAAACTCACCCGCGCTGCGGGTCAGTTTTGGCACCGCCGGACTTCACCGTCGCAGGTTGATGGCTGCTGCGGCGGAACGAAGGGGCTGGCGTCCCCCTCTCCCGGTCCCCAGGGTTGGGGGTCAGTCGTAGAAGGCGATGTTCATGTTCTTGGCGCGGCCATCTGCCGTGACTGCGTAGAACTCGGCCTTTTTGTTGCTGCCGTCGACGTACTGGCTCGCGTCGTTGGTCCCCCCACAGTTGTTCTTCTCCGTGAGTTTGCCGTGGCTCACGCGCTCATCCTTGTTGCTGCCCTTGTCCCATTCGTACACCAGATATTCGTTCCCGCCATTCGGCTTGGGGCTGTACATGCAGTCACGGAACTTCCCGCCGCCGGACTCCGCGATGTGCTTCGAGAAATACAGGCTGCCCTCCTGGCGGAACGACGACCTGCCGATGAGGTTCAGCTCGTCGTCGACCTTCGCGGAGCTGTCGGCGAGCACCTCCGTCGACCCGGAGGCGGCGGACGCCGGCGTGGCTGCGAGCACCGGTAGGGACAGTATTGCGATGGAGGCGCCCAACAGGCCCAGCGTCTTCCGCGACGTTGTGATGGTCATGCCTTTCTCCTCTGAGTCTGACTCAGGCCCTGTCCGGGCCTCTTGCTTACGTGCCGCTCGTGGCGGTGTGGTCTCGACTCTCGAGGCAGTGAGAATTGTCTGTAAGGCCAGAACGGGCGTATAGACAAAGGGGATTGAAGGCAAGCCGGATCGTCATGCCATTGAGTGGGCCCACTCGCCCGGTCGCGGCAGCAGCAGGCCGGCAAGGTGGTCGTCCCCACGGACGCTGAAGCCGGGCCTCGGGCAGCGGCAAGCCAATGCAGCAGGGTGCCTGTCGCGGGACCGTACGAGGACCTGACGGGACCGTACGAGGACCTGACGGGACCGTACGAGGACCTGACGGGACCGTACGAGGACCTGACGGGACCGTACGAGGACCTGACGCACCGTCCCGGCCATGTGGGCGTGAGCCCGGTCGCCCGCCCGGCTGGTGGTGCAGCCCGTCGTCGGCTGTCTCGGCCGGGAGACCGGCCGAGACAGCCGACGACAACAGCTGAGCCGCGTCAGTCCAGGCAGAACTCGTTGCCCTCGGGGTCGGTCATCACGATGAAGCCGGCGCTCAACGGGGGAGCGGGCTCGTCGCGGCGTACTCGCGTGGCTCCCAGCGCGACGAGCCGGTCGCACTCGGCCTCCAGCGCCGCCATCCGCTCCTCTCCCTGCAGCCCGGGAGCCGCACGGACGTCGAGGTGAACGCGGTTCTTGGCGACCTTGTCCTCCGGCACCTGCTGGAAGAACAGCCGTGGGCCGTGCCCGTCCGGGTCCTCGATGGCCGATTTCGTGTTGCGCTGCTCCTCCGGTACGCCGATCCGCGCGAGGAAGTCGTCCCAAGCGGCAAGGGGGTCGGCGTCCTTGGGCAGGTCGACTCCGGGCGGGCCGGGGTGGACGTAGCCCAGTACGTCGCGCCAGAAGGACGACAGCGCCCGCGGGTCGTGGGCGTCGAAGGTGATTTGGAGGTGGCGACTCATCGGGTTGCTCCGTTCGTAGCGGGTTGAGTGTGCAGGTAGAGGTCGCGGCTCAGGCATACCTCGGACAGGTGGTGGATCAGCTCGCGGTGGACGTGCAGCACCAGATCGGCCATGGACATCTCCGGAAAAGGCACCTTCGGGCCGACCCGGATCCGGAGCCCGGCCTCGCCGAGGCCGGCGTCGGTGAGCTCGTCGAGCCTGGCTCGGAGCTGATGGTCCCGGTGGAACTCCCACTGCTCGCGCAGCGTCCGGCTCCAGTGGAGTTCGTCCGTGTTCATGGGAGCCACGCTGACACCGCACGCGGTCAGCTTCCGTCCGCAACCCCGTGCCGCGTACGGCCCGGGGGCCTGTCCACCCTCAAATTCGAACCAATGTGCGCATGCGGTGAGTGGGTGTCGAGACAGGACGGGGCGCCGCCCGGGACCCTGGAGCTTCGTTCGGCCCGACGACCAGTAGCCGACGAGCATCGTCGTCGACGTCGATCGCGCCTATCCAGTCGCCGGTCGACGGCTCCCGCAGGGTTGCCGAGGACGAGACAGCCCCGACCCGGGTAGTTGTCCTCGGACACGTGATCCAGCTGCTCTTGGTCAGGTATCAGGTGAGAGTGTCGGCCGACCAGTCGCCCGCGTGGACCACGTTTGGCGCAGAGGCGGTGGCGAAGCAGCGAACGATACGCCGCAAGGGCGGGCCGCCCCGAGCGAGCAGGGCTCTTTCCACGACCGAGGGTGCCTCTGCCACTGCGACGGGACGGCAATCGCGTGGCTCGCGTCGCAACCGGCTGTCGGGGTTGATGCCGGAAACAGTCCACTCTTCGCGAGCGCGTCCGGCTTCAGCCCGGCGTCCTGCTGGTCCGTCCGCAAGTCCTGACAACGGCTGGAGCACCCCTGCCGTGAACTGGCCGATGGCCCATACCTCTTCAGTTCGACAGGTCCGCTTCCTCTTTCCCGACGGGTCAGGAAGCGGGGACGGGACCGCCGGGGCGGAACCGCTCGACCCCGACGATGTGCCGTACCTTGACCGGGCGCACGATCACCGCGACTCGCTGCTCTCCCGGCATGATCCACTCGAACCGCTCGCTGCCCAGGTACTTTTGGGCCAGCCGGTCCATCCTGTCGTGCGCCTCCTCGCCCTCGATGAAGCGGGCCACCTCGCCACTGATCTGCACTCGGTCGAAGGGGTCGGCGGCGTCCGCGTGGGAGAGATAGACGCGGGGATCGCGGCGCAGGTTCTCCTCCTTCACCCGGCCCACCGAGGTGTTGAAGGTCAGCTCGTCTTCTCCCTCCAGGTCCACCCACATCGGACTGACCTGCGGTGCTCCGTCGGCGAATACGGTGCCGACGAACCAGACGTTGGGGGCTTGGAGCCGGGCGCGAACGGCTTCGTCGAAGGTCGCAGTCATCCCGGGAGGCTACCAACCGTGATCATTCGGGGGAGTGGTGGGTTTCAGCGGGGAACGCCGTTCACCGATCCCCGCCTTTGTGCCGCCGTCGTCGTCGGTCGCCTCGCCTTCAACGGCACCGTCATCGAAACCGGCACCGGCTCCTGCCAGCTCGGGCACCGGCTCCTGCTGCTCCGCCGATACATGCGCACGGAGGAAGAAGGCGCCAGGGTCGGCCGACCACCGCGGGCAGGCTGTCTCCTCGGCGCCCAAGTCCACTGACCGTGACCGTGACCGTGCCTGTACGGGACAGCGGAGCCACTGTCAGTGGTGCGGTGCAGGATGTGGTCATGGAACCTTCGAAGACTGTCCGGATGCTCTGGGACCGGATGCAGGATCGGAACTGGGCGGGCGTCGGCGAGCTGCTGGCAGACGATGTAGTCGTGGAGTGGCCGGTCAGCGGTGAACGCATCCTCGGCCGGGAGAACTACGTACGCATAAACGCGGAGTATCCGGAGGGGTGGTCGATCAACGTCCTCCGCCTCGTGTCGTCCGGTAACGAAGTCGTCTCCGAGGTCGAGGTCCCGCACGACACGATGGGCGTCCACCGGGTGGCGTCCTTCTGGACCGTTGACGACGGCCTGATCACCAGCGGCCGCGAATACTGGACCCAGCTCGGCGCGGATCCCTCTCCTGCGTGGCGGGCTTCATACGTCGAGCGCATCTGAGGCCGATCGACCCCATCCCGCACCGCTCAACTCCTGCCAACTCGTGGTCCCGCTGTCTGCGCAGTGAGCGGGCCAACTTCCGTGCCGCTCGCTGCTCCACAGGAGGCGGGCGTAACCGGCACGCTGCGACGATCGGCATACGGGCCACTGTCGCGGACGCCGCCACGCGGGTCGCCGAAGGTGCCATCAGGTGGAGGCCGGCAGTCGCCCCGTGGACGCGGGCGCCGGGGAGGTGCGCCTCAATGGCCCGCAGCATCATGTCCCGGCGCCGACGGTGGCGTAGCCGGACATGGCGCAGATGCCGTTCCAGCTCGCCCGAGTCCATCAGCCGGGCGAGGACCAGCTGGGTGAGGATGCCGTTCCCAAGGTCGGCATACCGCTTGGCGGTCACAGCGGCGTCCAGTCGGCCCGGCGGTACGAGGAGCCAGCCGACCCGCAGCGCGGGCGCGAGCAGTTTCGACACGCTGCCCGCATAGCAAACGCCTTCGGGTATCAGCGAGCGCAGCGCCGGCACGGGCGGCCGGTCGTAGCGGTGCTCGGCGTCGTAGTCGTCCTCGATCACCACCCCACCGTCGGCCGCCCAGCTCAGCAGCTCGCGGCGGCGTTCCCCATCCAGGACGACGCCGGCGGGACCGCGCCTGCCATGACGACGGGCGCCGCCTGGGCGGCGTGCTACTGACCGTCCTCGGCACGACGCTGGAAGGGCCTTCCGCCGACCGGGAGTTGTCCGGATCCCAGTGGGCGGCTGTCGGCCACCTGGCGCTGATGGGGACGGCGGTCGCCTTCGTACTGTGGTACTCGACGGTACGCGCCGTCGGGGCCGGGCGAGCCGGGCTGCTCACCGGCATCGCGCCGCTGGCCGCGGCGGCCGTCGGCGCCGTCTCGGGCACCGGCGCGCCAGGGCCGTCGGTATGGCTGGGCATCGCCGTAGTGATCGTCGGCCTGGTCGGCGGTCTGCGGCCACGTGACGTTCCCGCCGTCCAGCGGACGCAGCTTCGGGATCTCGAAGCGTTCTCATCTCGCCCGACCGATCGGCGGTCCGGGTGAAGGTGCGGGCTCGGGTCGGAGGCAAGGGCAGAGGTGTGATCCGGATACGGACGTG
This sequence comes from Streptomyces sp. 3N207, assembly GCF_052246355.1. Classification (NCBI taxonomy): domain Bacteria; kingdom Bacillati; phylum Actinomycetota; class Actinomycetes; order Kitasatosporales; family Streptomycetaceae; genus Streptomyces; species Streptomyces sp. 3N207. The sequence goes on from NZ_JBQQBV010000016.1 coordinate 177,081, forward strand.
CCCGACCGGTGCGGTGCCCGCGCTCGCGGGCCGAGGCAGCTCGGTCCAGGCCGAGCCCGGCCTGCGCACGGCGGGGGTCGGTACGTTCAACGCCTTGGCGAGTTGGGGCACGAGGCGGAAGGAAGCGGGCGGTGTGGTACTGGATGGACACCTTGCCCTTACCTGTGCGGTACGTCGAACCCGCTGGCATCGCGAACCCGCTGGCACGGCGAACCCGCCGGGCCGGCGCAGGCCCGGGCAGCGTTGACGTCGGATGCCACTGCAGGGGGTCAGGAGGTCCGTGTGTGGTGGTCCAGCAAGCGGGTGAGCAACTGCACGAGCTGGTCGCGTTCGGTCGGACTCAGCGGCGCGAGCAGTTCGTCGTGGAGGTCGTCCAGGACCTTGTCGAGGCGGCGTAGGTGGCGGCGGCCTTGGGCGGAGATCGTGATGATGTTGCGGCGCCGGTCGCCGGGATCCGGTGCCCGCTCGACGAGGTCACGCTCGGCCAGTTCGTTGAGCACGGCGACCATGTCGCTGCGGTAGATGCCGGAGCGCCTGCTCAGCTCCGCCTGGCTGCCCGGTCCGTATTCCTGCAGTGAGGCGAGCACGGCGTAGTGCCACTTGCGGGCATCGATCTGGGCCAGCCCCTCGTTGATCAGCCGGTCCGACCGCATGGTCAGCTGCGACAACAGTCGGCTCGCCCGTCGGCGCAGCCTGGCGGGCGTCTTGGGCGCGCCGTCCTCGGGCATGTCCGCGGCTTCGGCTCTGCTCATGGCGCCCACCTACCGTTGCGTTAGTGCGACTAACGATGTACGTTCGCTCGTGCCGAAAACGTTAGTGCAATAAACGTTAATTCGGTGAACTCCAAGGAAGGAAGATCCGCTATTCCCGCCAAGATGCTGCAGATTCCCACCATGGACGGCCAGGCCGACGCCTTCGCCGCCTTCCCCGACCACGGCGAGCAGCACCCAGGGGTGCTGATGTACGGGGACGCCTTCGGCATCCGGCCCGTGCTACGGGAGATGGCCCGCGAACTGGCCGGGCACGGGTACTACGTGCTCGTCCCCAACTTCTTCTACCGGCACGGCCCGGCACCGGTGATCGAGCTTCCTGAGCACATCGGAGAAGAGGTCCGGCCCGCGGTCATCGCCCAGCTGATGCCCTTGATCGAGGCGCACACCGATGAACGCATCCTGCGCGACGCCGACGCCTACCTCAGGTTCCTCACCGCCCAGCCCGAGGTCGGCGCCGGACCGGTCGCGGTGACCGGCTACTGCATAGGCGGCCTCCTGGCGATGCGCACCGCCGCGGCCCACCCCGGCCAGGTGGCCGCCGTCGCCGGATTCCACGGCCCCGTGAGCACCGGCGGGCCCGACAGCCTGCAGCGCCTCCTCTCCGAACTCACCGCCCAGGTCCACCTCGGCCACGCCGAAACCGACATGACGCCCGAGGCCCTCGCCGAGCTCAACCAGGCCCTCGATGCCGCAGGTGTCGACTACACCTCCGAGATCTACTCCGGCACGGTCCACGGCTTCACCATGGCCGACACCGACGCCTTCGACCCCGCCGCACTGCAGCGCCACTGGGACCGTCTGCTCCCTCTCCTCGGCCGCACCCTGACCCACAGCTGACGCTCCGGCTCGAAAACCGAACCCGAAGTACACGGCTCCGGGAGCCCTCAGCTCGCACGCCGGCCGCAAAGTAGCCGCCGAGACATGGTGATCGAGGCGGCCAACGACGCGTATTTACGGGCGGATTCGGGAGTAGAGCTCGAAGCGGAAGGCCGCGGCGAAGAAGAGCCGGGCCCACCCGCGCAGTTGAAATAACGGAGACCGACGTCGACGACGAGCTCAAGGCTCCGGGCGCGACGGCCACCCGTAGGTGGCACATCGGCAGCGATGCGTGGCCACGCGCTCCTCGCCGGTCATCTGATCTGCACGTTTGCCGTTCGCGACCTTCGACTGGCACTCCATAGTGCCCAAGACCCTCAAGCGCATGCCAGCCGGAGAGATCACGGTCATGGTGGTCACCGTCGCGGTAGTCGTCGCCACCCACAACCTCGCCATCGGCGTCGTCGCCGGCACCCTCACGGCTGTGGTCATCTTCGCCCAACGCGTCGCCCACCTGGCCGAGGTCACCTCGGTCACCGACCCCGACGGCAGCAGCGTCGTCTACCCCGTCACCGGCGAACTCTTCATCGCCTCGTCCAACGATCTGGTCACCCAGTTCGATTACGCGGGTGACCCGGAGAAGGTCGTCATCGACCTGACCGCCGCCCACATCTGGGACGCCTCCTCCGTCGCCGCGCTCGACGCGATCGAAACCAAGTACGCCCAGCGCGGCAAGACCGTCGAGATCATCGGCCTCAACCCGCCCAGCGCCCAGATCCACAAGCAGCTCAGTGGCGAGCTAGCCGGCACCCATTAGCTTGGCCGCCGGAGTACGAGAGGGCTGCAGGAGGCTGACGTCCGCAGCCCTCTCGGTACGCTTCTTGTCGGCGTATCGGCCGCCAACGTCCACGACTGCGAGGAACCGAAGCCGATGGTGGCCGGTCACCAACCGAGATATGACCGCCGATCGCGGCCGACACTTCAAGCCCCAACGGCTCCTGCGGGTGCCTGCCGAGAACGCTTACGACCTGGCCCGATCTGGGCAGATGGCTACGCGGCAAACGCATCGGCGTGCGTATCGCCTGTGAAGGCGTCGAGTCCCGCCAGCGTTCAGGGCGCCCCGTGGGCGTGGTTGGTTATGGGCCCGCGCTTATCTATGGGTGGGCAAGTAGACCTCCAGGTAGGTCGCGATGTGCTGTGTCTGTCACGTAGGGCACGTTCTTTCGGCGCCGGGCCACGCCGGAACGTGGGCGGTGCCGATCCCGGATTGATGCGGAACGCCGGGGCTGTGCGTGCAGTTGACGTCCAGCTATACATGGCCGGCCTGCTCGACCGAGTCGCTCGTCTATGGCTTGCACTCGGTCGTACATGGCCACTCTGCTCAGCGGTAGTTGGCGATCTGGTCCCTGGACTCAGTCTCTTGATCGCGGCGTATCCCACCTGTGATCGTAGGCGTGGTGATCTCAGATGAGAGCGAAGTCGCGAGCGAGCAAGACACGGACCGGTGGCCGGACATACCTGGCGATACAGCGTTCACCATCAAGGTCCCCGAGGCTGATCTGCTGGTCAGGGCCGGGTTCCCCGCCCATGTGACCGTGCTCTACCCGTTCGTGAACGAGAGCCGCATAGACGCACCCGTCCACCGTGAGTTGTCCGGCCTTTTCGCCAAGCACGATGCATTCGCCTTGACGTTCGCCGAATTCGGCCGCTACCCCGGTGTGCTGTACCTGGACCCGCAGCCACACGACCCCGTCAAGGCCCTTACTGAGGACCTCACGCTGCGCTGGCCCGAGGTAGTGCCGTACCGAGGGCTCTTCGGCGCCGGGCTCGACCCCCACTTGACGGTCGCGAACCACGAGGGCCCTGCGACCCAGGACGCTGCGTACGACGCGTTGCAGGCCGAGCTCGCGCCCCAGTTGCCGCTGCGGTGTCACGTCCACGCGGTCCAGCTCATCGTCTGGGACGGCGAACGCTGGCAGGACCGGGCCACGTACCCGCTCGCTCGTCGCCAAGCCGGCCCGTTCGGCGAACGATTCTGAGTATTCCAACACCGCAGGTGACACATTCCCGGGCGGAGCGCTCTTTTGGATCCTCGACGTGGACCGCTGCCGTCGCCCACGGGCTGTGGGTCGGCGAGCGGGTGGCGCCTCCAGGGTGTGCATCGCGAAAGTCCGCCGATCGGCCCGGAGGTGCCATGCCCCTACAGATGACGTTGCGCGCGATAACACTCGACTGCTCCGATCCGCCGGCTCTGGCGGCGTTCTATCAGCAGGCCACCGGCCTCCAACCCCACCCGAAATCAGACGCCGACTTCGCTGGTCTCACCTGTGAAGGCGGGCTCTTCATCGGCTTTCAACGGGTCGACGACTACCGGGCGCCGCGCTGGCCCGATCAGACCGTTCCCCAGCAGTTTCACCTCGACTTCGCCGTCGACGACCTGAACGAGGCCGAGGCCCGGCTGCTGGAGCTAGGCGCGGGCAAACCGGATCACCAGCCGAATGAGGACAGGTGGCGGGTTCTCACCGATCCGGCCGGGCATCCCTTCTGCCTGGTCAGAAGCTGATTGCTCTTGCTCGTTCTGCTGGCGGACACCCGCAGCGGCCGATACGCAACGCGCTGAACTGCCCATGAAGAACGGCCGTGTGGTGATCCACCGGCCCGGACCGGTGGTTGCGCTGGACACCCCGGTCTTGCCGGTCTTGCCGGTCATGGTCCGCGAGGGCGTCTTCGGTGACCCCGTGAAGCCGCATCTGACAATCGCCCTTGATACCTGTACGCATTCGCTGGTCGCGTTCCGGCTCACGCTGGTGTCCGACACCGCGGTGGACGTCGCGATGCTGCTGCGGGACCTAATGGCTCACCGGAGGGCATGAAATCCGCTCAGTCGCAACCCTCCGGAAGTCATGAAATTCTTCAACTCGCAAATTCGCCGGAGGGCACAAAATTATTCAGTCCGCAAATCCGGCAGAGGGCATACATTCCGTTCGGCCGCAACAGTCTTGACAAGAAATTCTGAGCTTGACGGCGTCGTGGAGTTTGTTTATGGTCCAGTCGTTCAAGTTCCCGCCGATCGATATCCGAAGGTGTTCATGACCGCGCCTCCGACGTTGCCGAAGTCCAGGCAGCAGTTGATTCTTGCCGTTCTTATGTTGTGTTCGCTGCTGATTTGGCTGGAAAATACCGTCCTGAGTACTACGCTGGAGACCCTTGCAGACCCGGTCCGTGGACTGGGGGCCAATCCCGGTCAGCTGCAATGGGCGACCGGTTCGTACACCCTGGCCTTCGCTACATTGATGTTCACTGCAGGCGCATTGGGCGATCGGTTCGGTCACCGGACTGTGTTTTCCAGTGGGTTGGTGATCTTCGCCGGGTCCTCGCTGTGGGCGGCGTACGCAAGCGATGCGGGCCAGCTGATTGCAGCTCGAGCTGCGATGGGGGTGGGCAGCGCGCTGATCACGCCCGCCAACTTGGCCATCCTTATGTGGACCTTCACCGGCCCCGCGCGGGCTGCTGCGATCGGCATTTTCTCGACGTCGGCCGGTGTCGGAATGGCTGCCGGCCCGGTGCTGGCCGGATTCCTGCTCGATCATTTCTGGTGGGGCTCGGTCTTTCTGATCAATATCCCGGTCGCGGCATTGGCATTGGTCGGGCTCGCCGTGCTGGTTCCGAATTTCCGCAGCCCCACTCTTCGGCCGCTGGACCCCGCTGGAATGTTGCTGTCGATCAGTGGGCTCGTGGCGTTGGTCTACGGGCTGATTCGGGCGGGGCAGGTGGCTGTGTGGAGTCGTACCGACGTCTGGGCGCCGATCGTTGTCGGTCTGGTTCTGCTGGCCGTTTTCGTACTCGTCGAACTGCGTGTCAAGGTGCCCAGCTTTGATCCGCGACTGCTCGCGCAACGCACGTTCGGTGGCGGCAATGTGGCGCTCGGATTGCTGCTCTTCGGTGTGGCCGCCATTACCTTCTACAACGCGTTCTATCTGCAAGGCGCGCTCGGATTTTCGCCGATGAAGGCGGGTTTGGCCAATATCCCGACCGCATTCGGCGCGCTCGCCGGGGCGCCCCTTGCCTCGCGCCTGGTTCGCCGCCTGTCGCTACGTCTTGTCACCGTGCCGACGCTGACCGTGGCTGCGCTGACCATGGGCGGGTACGGGTTCCTCGGACTCCAAACTCCACTCATCTGGATCGAGATCCTGTTGTTGGTACAGGGTCTCTCGATCGGCATGGTGATCGGCCCCGTTACGGCCGCATTGCTCAGCAACCTGCCGTTGGAACAGGCCGGTGCAGGATCGGCCGTCACCAACACCGTGCGACAAACCGGCAGCGTGATCGGGATCGCAGTAGGCGGCACGATCATGTCGATCATGTACCGACGTGCGATCGAACCTTCGCTGGAGGGCGCACCCGGTCCGGTGCAGGATCAGGCGCGAGTTTCCGCCGAACAGGCCCGCCACGTCGCCACCGCTGTCCACCGGCCCGCTCTTGCTCAGGCTGCTGATAATGCGTTTGTCCATGCTATGCACGTCGGCGCGGGCTGGATCGCGGTCATCGCACTCCTCGGAGCAGCTGTGCTGCTGATTACCTTGCCTGCTGTCGAAAAGAAGAAGGGTCCGATACCGGAGCCGGACTACGAAGAGGCCCGCAGCTCCGTCTGAGAGTGTGAGGGCAGAACCCAGGCTCAGGCCCGCCGCGGGGCAGCATCAAGTATCAGCTTCCGCAGCTCAGTCGGCACATTGGGCGCATCTCGCCAAGCGTCTGCGATCGCGAGCAGCGCCTCCCACGCGAGCTCGGCAGCGACGCCGGGCTGACCAGTGTCGATTTCGGCGAACAGCCGCTTGCAGAGGACGTTGGTGACGTCATACAGGGCGCCCGAGGCACGGGCCACATCGGCCACCCCCGAGTCCGCAGCATGAGGCGGTTCACCGGGAAGCCGAATGGCAACCGAACCCGCGGAGTAACTCCGCCCATGAACGAAGTCACGCAGAGCGCAGAGTTGATCTCGGGTCGGCAGCGACGGCTGGACAATGCGCTCGGTCACCAGCCGACTCTATCGGTGCCGCCCTGCCTGCCGCCCCGACGCTGGTTCCAACTCCCGTGGCCGGGTTCCAACTACCGCGTCCCGGCTCACCTGCTCCATGCGGCGAGGGTAGCCGGAGCGGCCACACGTGAGGACTACGACCCAAAACCCACGTCCCAGTCATCGGCTTCGACCTAGTGACGTGAGTCGCAGATTCGTCGTTGGTTGGGTATGAGTCGTCCTGGACCGAAGATTCCGCCGTTGTCGTTAACTCATGCTCAGCGGGAGGTGCTTGAGGGATGGGTGCGTCGCCGGACGACT